>JBBIPB010000007.1:0-40042 GCA_037443065.1 Acidobacteriota bacterium
CGGCGAAGTTCGGCCTCACGACGACCGAGATGCTCGAGGCCGTCGAGATCCTCAAATCGAAAAAGATGCTCGACGCTCTCGTCATGCTCCACTTCCACATCGGATCCCAGATCACGGACATCCGCAAGGTCAAGCAGGCGATCAAGGAGGCCGGGCGCGTCTACGCGAAGCTCCGCCGGTCGGGCGTCGACATCGGGTACCTGAACCTCGGCGGCGGCCTCGGCGTCGACTACGACGGCTCGAAGACGGCCTTCGACTCCTCGATGAACTACACCGTCCAGGAGTACGCCCGCGACATCGTCTACACGATCAAGACGATCTGCGAGGAGGAGAAGGTCCCGGTCCCCAACCTCGTCACGGAGTCCGGGCGGGCCGTCACGGCCTACCACTCCGTCCTCGTGACGAACGTCGTCGACGTCGCGGACCGGCTCGAGCAGGACCGGACCGTAAAGCTGGACGGCGACGAGAACCACGTCGTCCGCGAGCTCTACGACATCTGGCAGGGCGTGACGGCCAAGAACGTCCGGGAGAGCTACCACGACGCGATCCAGTACAAGGAGGAGCTCTTCACCCTCTTCAACCTCGGCTACGTCTCGCTCGAGGACCGGTCGAAGGGGGAGATCCTCTTCTGGAACATCTGCGAGAAGATCCGCCGGCACCTGAAGTCGCTCAAGGAGATTCCGGAAGAGTTCGAGGATCTCGAGACCATGCTCTCGGACACCTACGTCATCAACTTCTCGGTTTTCCAGTCGCTCCCCGACATCTGGGCGATCGACCAGCTCTTCCCGATCCTCCCGATCCACCGCCTGCGCGAGAGGCCGACGGAGACCGCCACGATCGCGGACATCACGTGCGACTCGGACGGGAAGATCGAGAAGTTCATCGACCTCAGGGACATCAAGGAGGCGCTGCCGCTCCACGAGTTCAAGCGGTCCGCCCCCTACTACATCGGCTTCTGCCTCATCGGGGCCTACCAGGACGTCCTCGGCGACCTCCACAACCTCTTCGGCGAGGTGCACGAGGTTCTCGCGAGCGTGGACGAGGAGGGGCGGACGCGGATCGCGGACGTCCTCCCCGGCGAGAACTGCGAGCGGGTCCTCTCCTACATGAACTACGACCGCGACGAGATCCTCGACGGCATCTGGCGCCAGCTCCGCCGCGCCATCGAGCGGAAGAAGGTCAAGGAAGCGGATGCCAAGGCCATCGCGAAGGATTTCGAGCAGACCTTGACGCGGTACACCTACCTCGAGGAGTAGGAGTCAGCCGCGGGGCGGCATCCGCCTGGCGGCTCCCGTCTCGAGCCGTTCCCTCGCGACAATGGCGCGGCGGTGGAGACCTCGACCGATCTCGCCGCCGGGATCCTCGGCGGCGACCTCGAAGACGTAGACCTTCCCCTCCATCCGGAGAAATTTCCCGGTCGCGGTCACGGTCGCGCCAGGGGGCGTGGCCGCCGTGTGCGCGACGTCGAGGTTGACCCCGACCGACAGCTCGCCCTCTGAAAGGAGCGGCACGAGCGCCCGCGAGGCGGCTATCTCCATCAGGGCGATCATCCGCGACGTGGAGAAGACGCGCGGAAACGCGTCCCCTTCCGCCGAAAGGATGCTCGCCAGATCCCCTTCTCCCACGACGAGCGACGCGCGGCCCGTGGCTCCCGGAGCAAGTTCGGTACGACTCATGAAACCCACCTCCAGATGTGCGCCGACTCCCCTCAGGCCACCTTCAGCCAGCGCCAGAGCTCGGGAATCGTGGGGCGCTTGCCGTAGGCGAGGAGGCCGACGCGGAAGATCTTTGCCGTGACCCAGAAGAATCCGAGGATCGTCCCGACGGCGAGGAGGATCGAGAGACCCACCTGCCAGAGCGGCGGCTCGGAGACGAGGACCCGGATGAACATCGTGATCGGGGTGTAAATCGGGATGAGCGAGAGGACGGTCGAGAGCGCCGAGTCGGGGTTCATGATGATCGGGGCGACGAGGAACCAGGGGACCATCATGACGAACAGGATAGGCGTGATGACCTGCTGCGCCTCCTTCTCGGAGTTCACGATCGACCCCCCGACGGCGTAGATGCAGACGTTGATCAGGTAGCCGAGGACGAAGAAGACCAGGAACCAGACGGCGAGCTGGGGCCTCAGGAACTGGCCGAGATTGACTCCCGCCGCGAGCGCGGCCGCCGCGCCGTACAGGGCGAAGGCGCCCCCCATCGCGAGCCAGATCGCGATCTGCGTCAGCCCGACCGCAGCCATGCCGAGGATCTTCCCCGAGAGAAGCTCGAACGGGGTCATGGACGAGACGAGGATCTCGACGACCCGGTCCGTCTTCTCCTGGATGATCCCGCGCATCACTTCCTGCCCGTAGAGGATGACCGGAAGGAAGATCAGGAGGACGAAGACGAAGCCGACGAGGAAATTCATCTCGCCGCCCTTCTTTTCCTCGCCCCCTTTTGTGAGCTGGACGGCCTCGACGCGAAGGTCCTTGAGAAGCGAGTCGATCTCCGACGGGTCCAGCCCGCGGCCGCGGAGCCGCTCCCTGGCGAGGGCGCGGTTGACGATTCGGCCGAGCCGCTCCTGCACGATGAGGTCCGTGGACGAGCGGCTGTAGTAGGTCATCCGAAGCGACGGGTCCGCGAAGGCGCCCGCCGGGATGACGAAGACACCGTCCAGACGGTCCGCGTCCCTCTCCGCGTGGAGGCGGTCGAGACAGGCCTTCACCGCCTCCTTCGGGTCCTTTCCGGAGGCGTCGATGTACTCGGCGCGGACGTTTCCCGGAAGAGCCAAACGCCGGCGGTCCGGCTTCTCGAGGTCCTGCACCGCCGTCCCCTTCAGGTCCGCCGGCTCCGGCCCCTTCAACCCCTCGGTCACCGCGCGGCCGAGCCGCCCGGTCCCGTCCACCACGGCGACGCGCTTCTCGCCGATCCCCTTCACGGCAAGCGTGCTCGGAACGATCATCAGTGCCCCGAAGAGAAACGGCATCAGGACGGTCATGATGAGGAAGGACTTCTTCCGGACCGCCTGCAGGTACTCGCGCTTGAAGACCGCCCGGATCTTCCTCATGCCGCGGCCGTCCCTTCCGGGGCGAGCGTCGATTCCCCCACCTTCTCGATGAAGATCTCCTCGAGAGAGGGGGTTACGACCTCGAAACGGCAGATCCGGAGGCGGGCCGCGGCGCCAGCGAGGATCGCCTGCGCGTCGTCCCCCGCCGCGAGAACCAGCTCGGCCCGGTTCGTGTCGACACGGGCCCCTGCCACGCCCGGGAGCGAGGCGAGGAACGCGCCGTCTCCCTCGAACTCGAGGTGGACCGCGTTTCTTCCCGACGAGGCGCGGATCTCCGGGAGGCTCCCGTCGAGGACGACCCGTCCCCGGTGGATCAGGATGATCTCCTCGGCCAGCTTCTCGGCCTCCGCCATCTGGTGCGTGGAGAGAAGGATGGTCTTCCCCTCGGCCTTCAGCTCCAAGAGGAGCCTCCGCACCAGCACGACGTTGACGGGGTCGAGGCCGGCCATCGGCTCGTCCAGAATGAGGATCTCCGGGTCGTGGAGGAGCGCGCCGACGAGCTGGACCTTCTGCTGGTTCCCCTTCGACAGCTCCTCGAGCTTCACGTCGCGGCGGTCCCAGAGCTCGAAGCGCGTCAGCCACCGCTGGGCCGACTTCTTCACGTTCGCGCCGGTGCGCCCCTTGATCTCGGCGAAGAAGAGGAGAAGCTCGAGCACCTTCATCTTCCGGTAGAGCCCCCGCTCCTCCGGCAGGTAGCCGACGCGGTCGCGGACCGCCTCGACGCTCCCGCCGAAGAGCGAGATCGTCCCCCGGTCGGGAAGGAAGACGCCATTGATCATCCGCAGCGTCGTCGTCTTCCCGGCGCCGTTCCGGCCGAGGAGGCCGGTGATCGTCCCGCCGCGGATCCCGAACGACACGCCGTCCACCGCTTTCACGTCGCCGAAGGTCTTGGCCACGTCAGCCACGGAAAGGACGGCGTCCACGTTCCCGCATCCTACGGCACCCCGCGTCTCCCATGTTTCCGGTTTTCCGCACGTCTGCTACTTTCGCCTCCGGAGGTGCCCGTGCTCGCGCTCATCCTTCTGCCGTTCCTCGCCGCTCCCCCCGCCGCGCCGCCCGACGACGCGCAGCTCCGGACGCTCAAAGGCGAGATCGCCCGGATCGCCGACGACTCGGACGGGACGCTCGGCGTTTCGATCGTGGACGTCGCCTCCGGCCGGAGCGTCTCCCTCAGCGGCGGCGAGCGGTCTGCGATGGCGAGCGTCTTCAAGCTCCCGGTCGCGGTCGTCGTTCTCCGGAACGTCGACGCCGGCTCCGTCGCGATCGACGAGAGGATCGCCGTCACCCGCGGCGACCTCCGGCCCTTCGGACCGATCTCAGACGGCTGGAAGCCGGGACTGTCGCTCACCGTTGGCGAGCTTCTCGACGACATGATGATCGCGAGCGACAACAGCGCGGTGGACCTCCTCATCCGGCGCGTCGGTGGCACGAAGGGCGTCCGGGAGGGACTCTCGGCGCTCGGACTCGCGGGGATTGACGTCGACGCGACGGAGCTGGAGATGCTGTTTCGGTTCCGCGGGATCGCCGGGGTCCCCAGGGACCTCCGGATCACTCCCGAGGAGCTGCAGAAGAAGACCGATGCGGTGCCGGAAGCCGACCGGAAGAAGGCCGGGCGAGCCTTCGAGAGGAGCCCTCTCGACGCCGCGACGCCGGACGCTCTCGCACGCCTCCTCGTCCGGCTCGAAAAGAGAGAACTCCTGTCGCCGGCCTCGACGGAGCGACTCCTCTCGGCGATGCGCCGCTGCGCGACGGGCGACCGCCGGATCCGGGCCGGCGTTCCGAACGGGAGCGAGGTCTGGGACAAGACGGGGACGATCGGGCGGTGCGTGAACGACGTCGGCCTCGTCCGGCTCCCCGCCGGACCGACGCTCGCAATTTCCGTCCTCCTCAAGAGTTCGTACCTCGCCGGGGCCGAACGGGAGGCGATCGTCGCGCACGTCGCACGGGCAGCCGCGGCCGCGTTCGGCCGGTGAGGGCCTCCCGGGGATAATCGCGACCATGACGGTTCAGTCCCTCACGCCCCCCTACCTCCTCCTCGCCTCTCCGGCGATGCAGGACCCGAACTTCGCGAACTCCGTCGTCCTGATGGGGCACCACACGAAGGACGGGGCGCTCGGCTGGATCGTGAACCGGCTGCTCGGGGTGGCCCCGGCCGAACTCCTCGCGCCCCCGCTCGGGACGGCCATTCATCCCGAGACTCCGATCCGCGTCGGAGGCCCGGTCCTCTCGAACGGCCTCGTCGTCGTCTTCCGGCACGAGGTCGCAGGGGTCGAGCAGGTCGAGATGGCGCCCGGTGTCCGCGTCTCGGCGTCGGCCGAGATCCTGCCGAAGCTCTTCTCGGAATTCCGCGCCGCTCCCGAGGGCCTCCTCCTCCTCGGCTATTCCGGCTGGGGCCCCGAGCAGCTCGACCGCGAGATGGAGGAGGGGGCGTGGCTCGTCCTCCCCTACGACGAGGCTTTCGCCTACACGAACGAGACCGAGGGGCTCTGGGAACGGGCGTTCGCGCGCCTCGGCGTGAACCCGGCGAACGTGACGCCGTTCACCGGCGGCGTGACCTGAGCGCCGCCGTCTCCGCCCGCTCGTAGCTCTCGTCGACGACGACGTCCGGGTGGAGCGAGCGCCGGACGGGGCAGGTCTTCCCGGCGTTCAGGAGCTTCCGGAAATCCTCCTCTCCGCAGGGGGAGTCGAGGACGAATCGGACGACGAGCTTCGCGATCCGGCGCGGCGGTTTCTCGGTCATCTGCTTCTCGACCGAAAACTCGATTCCCTGAAGCGGGATTCCGCTCCGCTTCGCGAAGAGGGCGATCGTCGTCGCGACACACGAGGCGAGGGACGCGGCGCAGAGATCGGTCGGCGAGAACGCGCTCCCGTCCCCGCCGTTGTCCTTCGGCGCCATCGTGGAAATCGTCGCGGAGGATTCGTGTGTCAGCGCCGCGGTGACCGCAGAGGTCAGCCGGCCCGTGATGCGAACGCTCATCGAGGCATCCTACAGCCGCGCCGGGAGCGCGAGCAGCGCTGCGGGATCGACCCGGGCGCCGGAAAGACGCGCGGCCCAGTGGAGGTGCGGTCCCGTCGCGCGCCCCGTCGCGCCGACCGCGCCGATCCGCTGCCCGGCGGCCACGGCGTCTCCCTCCTTCACGTCGAGGCGCGAGAGATGGAAGTACATCGTGAAGAGTCCGTCTCCATGGTCGAGGACGACGCTTCCTCCGGAGAAGTAGAACTCCCCGGCGAGGGCGACGCGCCCCGCGGCAGCCGCGGCCACGGGCGACCCCGCGGGTGCCGAGACGTCGAGCCCCGCGTGGCGCGAGCGCGTCCTCCCGTTGTAGACGCGGCGGGCGCCGAAGCTGCGCATCTCCCCCTCGGCCGGCCGCCGGAATCCCCCGAGCCAGAGTTCACCCGGGCGCGAGGAAGAGAAGGCCCGCGAGAAAGCCTCGCGGTCCCGCTCGATCCGAGCCATCTCCTCCGGGGGAGGCTCGACGTACTTCGGGTCGACGGAGAGTTTCTGGACCGGAAATCTGCGCGCGGCGATTGCGAGGATCGCGGTCGCCGTCGTCTCCCCGCCTGCGGCGTCCCGCCCCTCGAAGAGAAGCGGCCGCTTCCCCGGCGAAGCCTCAAAGTCGACGCCCAGGAGTCCCGTGAAGCGCCGCCCGGCGGCGTCTCCCGAAAGGGAAATGCTCCGGTCGCCGTCCTTGAGAACGACCGCCGCGACCGGGACGTCGCTCGTCGCCACGACCCGGACGACGCTTCCCTGGGGGGCTCGTGAGGGCGCCAGCGTCACATGGAGCGCGGCTTGTGCGGCCGGCGGGGCGAGAAGCGCGGCGGCGAGGATCGGGCCGCAAATCCTCATGGCCAGAAGGCGAGCGGCCGTCCCAGAGGGGGCCGTGCGAGCCGCGTGGCAGCGCCCGCCGGGTCGCCGTCCTTCCAGAAGGGAAACTGGTCCATCCGGTGGGCCGAGCCCAGGTGCCCGGAGACGCCGAAGGGGACGACGAGCGTCGCGGCTTCCGGCTCGCCCCAGTCCACGACGAAGCGCATCGACTGGCCGAACGCCGGTGTCTGGACGCGCGGCACGGCCGTCGCCCCGGTGAGAGGCACGCGCGGCGCGTCGAAGACGCGGGAGAGGCCGGGGACGTAGCCGAGCGGGTGCCTCGCGTTCAGACGGTTCTGTGCGCCCCAGGTCCAGCGCGAATGGTCGAGGCCCTGCGAGGCGGCGATCGTCCGGAACGCCTTTTCGACGACGAGCTTCATCGCCGCGCCTTTGTCCCCGAGCCCGGCGCGGTGCCACGCGGCCCGGTCGGCGAGGGCGACGTCGACGACCCGCTCCTCCGGAAGGCGCCGGGCCATCTCCGGCTTGACCCCCCAGACCTGGAGGGTCCGCTCCGAAAGGGCGTCCCGGAGCGCCCGGGCGATCAGGAACTGAGACCGATTCGCATCGGCCTTCCCGTCCCAGCCGGAGAAGAGCGCCGCGAGGTCGGCCGGGAAGTACGGCATGAACGCGTCGACGAGGCGGCGCATCGGTTCCGAGACGGCATCGAGCTGGATCCTCTCCATCGCCGCACGGTCGAGCTTTTCGCCACGGCGCTTCGCCTCCTCGAGGAGGTCCCGGATCCGCCGTGCCCGGACGGCGGACGCGAAGTGGGTCGAGACGGGGACGGGGTAGCTCGTCCCGATGACGCGGTTGTTCGCGGTGACGAGGTAGCCCGACGGAGGGTTCACGACGCGCGGGAGCCGCGCCGGAGGGAGAAAGCCGCGCCAGTCGTTCTCCGGGTCCGCGCCGTCATACGGGAGACCGCCGTCCGTGCCAGGCCGCCGGAGCGGGACGAGGCCGGTCGCCCGCCATCCGATGTCGCCCGCCGCCGAGGCCCAGACGACGTTCTGGGCGGGGCCGAAGAAGCCGTCGAGCGCCCGGTCGAAGTCGGCGGGCGTCCCTGCCATCATCGTCTCGACGATCGGAAGCCTGAGGTTTTCCGGCTCGAGGGCGACCCAGGTGAGGGCGAAGTCCTTCGAGACGAGCGGTCCGTGCGAGGTCGCCCGGACTTCGAGCCGCTCCGGGGAGGCGCCGCGGACGGCGATCGACTCCACGCGGACCTCGACCGGCTCGGACCCGCCCCTCCGGACCGCCTTCCCGTCCATGATCGTCTCCCGGTAGAGGTCCTGGACGTCGGTATAGAGATTCGTGAAGCCCCACGCGAGGACGTCGTTCCGGCCGAGGACGACGCCCGGGAAGCCCGGGAGCGTCACCCCCTCGACGAGCCGCCCCCCGATCTCGAGGCGCATCGGGAGCCAGATCGACGGGACCGCGAGGCCGAGGTGCGGGTCGTTCGCGAGGATCGGTTTTCCGCTCTTCGTCAGCGCGCCGGAGACGGCCCAGGCGTTCGAGCCCGCCGGGTCTTCGTCGGGGAGATTCAGAAGCCCGGCCGCCCGACGCGCCGCCGGCGGCAGCCGCTCGGGAAGAGGCGGCGGCACGAGCGGCGCGGCGTCGGGGACGAGCGGCACGTCGTCATCCGAAAGCGCCGAGAAGACGAAGCGTGCGAGGGCCGGCGGGAGGGAACTCGCCGCGTCCCGGCCCACCTCGTCTCTCCAGGCCGTCGAGAGGTCCTCGTACATGAGAAGGAGGACGAGAAGCGAGTCCGCGGGGGTGAAGTCCCGCGGCCGCTCGCCAAGGAGGGCGAACTCGAGGCCGAGCCGTCCCGGATGAGACGCGAGGAAGGCGTTGATTCCGTCGGCGAGCGCCTC
Organism: Acidobacteriota bacterium; assembly: GCA_037443065.1. Taxonomy (GTDB): domain Bacteria; phylum Acidobacteriota; class Thermoanaerobaculia; order UBA5066; family UBA5066; genus DAOMFB01. The sequence continues at coordinate 8,783 of JBBIPB010000007.1, forward strand.
GAGATGGGTGCGCTCCCGCTCCGGCAGGAGAGCGGCGGCGCGCGCGGCGACCCGTGCGAAGCCGTACGTCCGCCGTCGCCGGTCGAGATCGAGCGCAGCCTTCCCGAACAGCTCCGCGAGCCGCCCCTCCGCGGCGCGTCGCTGGATCTCGAGCTGGAAGAGCCGGTCGCGTGCCGTGAGGTAGCCCTGGACTCGGACCGCGTCGTCGACGGAGCACGCGGCGACGGTCGCCACACCCCGGTCGTCGAACGTGACGCGCACCGGCTCCTTCAGGCCCCGGATCGGGGGGGCGGACTCGTCCGGAAGGTTCCGCCGGACGAGCCAAAAGGCCCCGCCGGCGGCAACGAGCAGGGCGGAGAGGAGGACGCTGCTTGCGATGAGGAGCGCGCGCCGCATCGGGGCGGCCACTATCGCACAGAGGTCTTCTTCCCCTTTTCAAAAAGCCGGTCGATCCAGAGCTCCTCGATGAGAGGGGCCTTTCCCCCGGAAAGCGGGACGCGGTACCGGATTCTCACGCCGCACGAGGGAACGTCCCAGACGTGCGTGACGGAATCCCCTCCGCCGGAGGTCTCCGGACCGTAGCGCTCCCGGAGGCCGGAGAGAAGGCCGGGCGCCGGGTCGAAGACGTAGTGGAGAGCGGTGATGCGGGCGTCCGGAGCTCCCGCGTCGAAGGTCACGTTCACCCGGTAGCGGCGGTCGCGCGGGACGTAGAGGAAAGAGAGGCCTTTCCCGAGTGCCCCGGGCGGCGGCCCGGCCCGGGCAATCGACTCGTAGACGACGGTCCGCGTCTGGCCGATCTCGAAACCCGAGAGTCCGGGACAGAGGACCGGCCGGGGCGTCGCCGCGGGGGACGGCCTCTGGCCACGGAGATCCGCGGCAGGCATGAGGAGCAGGAGGGCGAGAAGCGTCGGTCGCATCGGGCGGTCGGACACCGGCGTCAACGTGGCGCGCCGGACCCGGCAGGTGGCGTCATCGCGAGGGGCGTGCCAGCTCTTCCCGGAGCGTCTCCTCGTGAAAACCGACGAGGAGGCGGCGTCCGACCTTCACGATCGGAGCGCGGAAGTTTCCGGTCGGGCCCCGGAGATCGTCCAGCGTCGCGGCTTTCGCGGTGAGCGACCGGACCGTCCTGCCCTTCGCCACGACCAGCTCCGAGACGGAGGCGAGGAGCGCCCGCGCCTCGGCATCCGAAAGGGGCTCCTTCTTCGAGAGACGCTCCGCGGCGACGCGGGCCTTCGTCTTGTCGAGCACCGCACGGGTGCGCGCGCAGCTCGTTCAGCCCGGGCGGTAGTAGTAGAGATCGACGACAGGCATGCAGGCCTCCACGGCGAGTCTAGCCGTTACGGCGCGAGGGCGTACTCGAAGACGAAGTGGCGGACTCTCTCTACGCCTTCGAGGAACTGCGGGAGGCTGATCCTCTCGTTCGGGTTGTGAATCTTCGCGGCGTCGAAGAGATTCACGTTGAACGGGGAGATCCCGAGCGCCCGGATCCCCCGGGCCCGGAGGATGGGAGAGGAGGTGTACTGGCCGTTCAGAACGTATGTTCCGACGATCGCGGGCTCGTACGGATCGAGCTCCAGAACGTTCTGGAGAGCCTTCCACGCCCGCCCGCCCTCCTTTGCCGCGACCGCGTCCGGGGTCCGGAAGAGGACACGCATCGAGAGATGACGGTCCCGCACCCAGTCCGCGAGCTCGGCTTCGCTCGCGGCGACGGACGACCCGGGGAGGAGGAGACGGGCGATCGCGAGGTCGAATCCCCCCGAGGGCGACGGCCCGACCGGTCCCGCGACGATCGCGTCCCGGAGCAGGGTCCGGTAGACGTCGGGCATGACCGCCTGAAGCTCCGGCGAGAGAAGCGACTCGCCCGTTCCGAGCATCGCCCGCCCCCAGACGTAGGAGCGTGTCGGCGCGATGAACCGGAGGAACTCCCGCACGACCGGGTCGAGACGAGGCGCCGAGGAGCGGTCCCTGGCGATGACGAAGGCCCGCAGCTCGTCGAGCGGCCCGCGCGACGGGGCCCAGACCACGACCGAGAAGACCGCCTTCTGGAGCACCTCGATGCCATACCGGACGACGTCGGCTCCGAGCACCTCGTTGACCCCTCCCTCGTTGACGGCGTCCGTCACGCCCTCGAGAAGGTCCGGCCGGTGCTCGAGGACCCACCCGATGCCGAACTCCGGCTGGAACGACTCCTCGGCCGACTCGGCTGCGAAGACGACGTCGCACAGGGGAACGATGCCGTGCCGCTTCAGGTCGGCCATCGCGAGGATCGAGGCGACGATCTGGCCCTTCATGTCCAGCGTCCCCCGCCCGATCAGATAATGCGCCGCTTCTCCCTTGCCGCGCTCTCCCGCGAACGGGGGCCGGTCCCATTTCGAAAGATCTCCGGGCGGGACGACGTCGACGTGGTTGAGAAGGAGCAGCGCCCCTTCCTTCGTCCGGCCCGGGAGCCGCGCGACGAGGATGGGCCTCTCCGGCGCGTCGCCGACGATCTCGAAGGGGATTCCCTCGCACTCGAAGAAGTGCGCGAGGAAGAGGATCGCCTCGCGCGTCCTCCCCGGGGGGTTCGACGTGTCGATCCGGACGAGGTCGATGAGAAGGCGGGTCGGCTCCTTCCCCATCGCCTGATCGGCCTCGGCCCGGACGTTCCGGACCCTGACCTTCGGGGTCAGGAGGACCGGCATCCGCGACGCGAGGAGCAGGGCGAGCCCGATCGCGGCACCTCCACCGTAAAGGGCCAGGCGCCGTTTCGCATTGCGGGAGAGCGGGCTCATGGCGGGGCCGGCGCGGCGCGTTCCGTGCGGCGCCTCCACGCGAGGGCGAAGAGCGCCGCGCAGCCCGTCAGCGTCCCCACGAGCCCGATCTTCACCCATCGGGTATCGGGTCGCAAACGGACGACGTGCCGGCCCGGCGGCACGCGCACGCCCGCAAAGCCGAAGTCGACGGGAGCGACCGGCACCCTCCTCCCATCGATCTCCGCTTCCTCGCATGCGACGCGGAGGCGAAAGATCATCAGAAACGACTCTCCCGGGCCCGAGGTCTCCACGTCCAGCGCGAGCACGTCGCCGCGGTCGGCGACCGAGAGGAGGCGTCCGGCGGCAGGGCGGCTGTCGCCCGGAAGTCCCTCGTGCACGTACGCCGCCTCCGGGTCGATCCCCTCCTTGAGAAAGCGCGCGAAGAGACGGCGCCCGTCCGGGTCCGAGACGACACGCGAGGCGAACCGCCAGGGAGCGACGCTCTCCGCGAGCGGCTCGACACCCGTCGTGAACCGTCCTCCCGGAGACGCCTCGCTCCGGACGACGGCAGAGGCGCCAGCATTCACGAGGAGACGAAGAGGCGCCGGACCGGGCTCTGCGAGCGCCGTTCCGAGGAGCCGGATCCACTCGTCCGCCTCTTCGGGAAGCGTGAGGTCGTAGTCCGGAGAGAAGAGCGAGGCCGCCCCGAAGAGCGCGGGAAACTCCGGCATGAGCGACTCGGCGCCTTCACGCGTCAGAGCCCGCAGGTCGCGGCCCTGGAACCGTGCGACCGGAACGAGGCTGTCCTTCGGCACGAGGCGTTGGGGGGATGCGTCCGGCGCCGCCGCCGGAATCGGCGCGAGCGCGGAAGGCCGTCCCAGAATTCCCTTCGGCTCGGCGATGATGAGGCGCCGCGCAATCCCCTCGCGATCGAGGAGGACGAGCGCGAGAAGGGCGAGGAAGACTCCCGTCCTCGCGCGAGCGGAAAGACGCCGCTCGAGCGCGGAGAGGCCGAGCGCCGCGAGCCAGGCCAGGGCGAAGCCCGCGAGAAGGACGTGCCGCTCGGGATACCGGGCCGTTCCCACGAAGGGGAGGATCCGCGCCGCGGCTCCCCAGACGGGCGTCGCGTCGCCGAGCGCGAGGAGGATGCCGAGCGCGGCGAGGCCCGCGGCCCGGAAACGCCCCGCGCCGCCGAAGAAGAGACCGACGAGGGCGAAGACGAGCGCGACCCGCCCTGGCGTGATCGAGGGGACGAAGGGATGGTAGCGCCCCAGCTCGGGGGCGAACGGGACGCGCGTCCAGTCGGCGAGGACTCCGTCCGAGAGAAGCTCGACGAGGCGCGAAGGCGGGAGAGCCCCCTTCCCGGCGATGGCGAGGTTGAACCCCCCTTCGGCCGTCCGTGAGCTTCCGGCGATCGTCGAAAGACCCCCGAGAACGGCCGGCGCCGCAAGGAGAGCGGCGAGAACGGCGCTCCCGCCGAGGACCGCTGCCGTTCGCGCGAGGGGCGCGCCGGGTCCCGGCACATCATCCCCGGAGCGGCCCGACGCCACCGCGACGGCCACGAGAGCGGCGTAAAGAAGGTACTCCGGGGCGCTCGACACGGCGATCAGCGCGAGAACGGCACCCAGCCAGCCTGTCCCCCGGGCCGAGGGAGAGCGCCGTGCCTCGAGGGCGAGGACGGCGACCCATGGCAGAAACGAATGGGCTGCCGACGTGCTGAGGAAGGGAGCAACGGAAACGGTCGGGCCCGAGAGAGCGAAGAGAAGCGCGCCGGCCGCCGCGGGCCACGGCGAAAGGCCGATCCGCCTTCCGAAGACGTAGAAGCCCGAGAGACCCGTCAGGAGCCGGAGGAGGATCCACGCGCTGGCAGCCGTGCCGAGCGGAAGGAAGACGAAGAGGAGATTCCCCGGATCGAAGGGCGCCGAGCCGGGAGCGCCGAGGAGCGGAACGCCGCCCCAGCGGTACCGGTCGATCCACGGCACGAGTCCTGCGCGGACGCTCTCGGCGAGCGTCGCCTTCGCCGGATAGAAATAGAAGAGAAGGTCTCGCGCCGAGGCAACCGAGCCCGAGAGAAGCTCCCGGTAGGGCACCAGAGCCAGCAGCGCCGCGGTCGCGAGGGGGAGTGCCCGGCGGAGACGCGCGCTCATCGGGTCCGGCTCCGAAAGACGCAGAGGGCGGCGACGGCGAGCGAAAGAACCGAGACGACCCCGCCGCGGAGGAACGGAGCCGTGTCGTACGTGAAGTCGATCCGGTGCTCTCCCGGCGGCACGAACGCCGCCGTGAGATATCCGTCGGACCGGAAGAGCGGGAGCGGCCGGCCGTCCAGCGCCGCGTTCCACTCGGCACCGAAGCTCCGCGTCGTCACGAGAACGCCGACAGGGGGCGAGACGGTCACCTTGAGCGCCACGTGGCGGTTCGAGCGCTCGACGACCTCCGCCGTGCCGGCTCCCCCCGTTCGCGATCCCTCGGGAGCCCCGGGAACCTCGATCACGGCGGAGCGGAGCGGGTCTCGCGGCGGGAGCGAGAGAAGCCGGCGCACGGCGCGGGCGTCTCCCGCCACGACGGCCTCGGCGGCGAAGAAGAACTCGGGACGCGTCGGAACGATCCGGACGATCCGGTCTCCTCCCGTTCTGGTCCGTGCGACTTCCTCGACGCCGCGCGGGTCGGGAGGAGCCGAGGCCGTCCGGACAACGGCCACGCCCGCCTCGCGAAGACGCGCCACTTTCTCTTCCCCCCACGGGAGGCTCTCCGCCTCGAAGACCGCTCCGACCGACGCCGGCGGCGTCATCCGGTCGATGTCGTTCTCGAGGGCATAAGGGATTCCCCAGAAGACTCCGGCAGCGGCGCGAAGAGGGTCGAAGCCGCCTCCTTCGAGGGTCCTTCGGACGCCAGTTGAGCGATCGTCGGCGCCGTCGTCGAAAAAGCGGCCGCGCACGGATTCCTCTTTGACCCGGGCGACCACCGGCGTTCTTCTCGAGAAGAGGTCGGGCGCTCCGGCCGGGAGGGTCCCGGCCACCCGGCGCGCGGCGTCGGCGAGGAAGAGGACGGAGAGGACGAAAAGAAGAGCTGCCCGGGGCGCCCGGCCGCGGCGAACAAGCTCCGAGAAGAGCGCGGCCGCGAGCATCGCCGCAGTCCCTCCGAGGAGAACCGGCCCGAGGACGGACGCGACGAGCCCGGCGGGCGCCGGACCGGTCCCGAGCGACGTTTTCCAGAGCAGGGAGCGAAGCGCAGGGGGCGAGAGAAACGCGAGGAGCGCGGCCGCTCCGAGGGGAACGGCGAGGGCGAGCGAGGTGCTCCGGAACGCTCCAAGGGCCCTGTCCCGCTCGTCCCGGTCCGATGCGATGAGACGCGCGATCCCGACAGCCGCCGCCGCCGAGAGGGCGAGCGTGGCGACGACCCACCATTTCTCCGGATACCGGAAGATCGGGAGGCGCTTCGCGAGCGCCGGATAGCCCGGGAGAAAGCGGCCGAAGGAGAGAAGGGCCGCGCCTGAGGCCAGTGCCAGGGCAGCGCGGCCGCGCAGCTCGCCGAGCGCGACGACCGCGAGCGCGAGCGGAACGAGGCCGAGCGCGAGATCCGGGTAATAGGGCTGGCCGCCGTCGAAGGTACCGGCCCCCCAATAGCCCGCCGCGCGCTCCGCACCGGGGTCGCCCGAGACGCGCGGCTCGAGGAGCGAAAGGAGTCGCGACGGGCGGACCGACCAGTAGAGCGCTCCCTTTTCTGCCTGGAGCTCCGTCCCGCGCGCCGAGCGGCGGAGAAGGCCCCAGGCGGGGACGAGCTGGATGGCCGCGAGTCCGATCGAGAGGAGTGCGGCGCCCGCAATCGTCGTCAATCGCCGGACCGTCTCTCCGGGGGAGGGCCGCGGGCGGACGGCGAGCCGGCCGAGCGAAAGGGCGAGACAGGCGGCGCCGCCGGTCGCCGTCACCGACGGCTCGCCTCCGAGGAGCGAGAGCGCGAGGGCTCCTCCACCGAGAACGGCGAGACGTCCGGACGCCGGCGAGCCCGCGCCGAGGGCCCAGAAGGCCACGGCCGCAGGGGCGAGCGGCGCGGCGGACGGAAGCCCGCCGAAGATCGGCACCGTCTGGAGAACGCCGGAGAAGAGCAGGATGGCCGTCCCGCCCGCCGCCGCTGCCGGGCCAAGCCGGATCGCCCGGAGGCTCGCATAGAAGAGCGCGAGAAGAAGCGCGACGTTCGCGATGGCGAGCACGCCCGGCGAGAGGAGAAACGCGAGCGGGGTCAGGGGCCAGAAGACGGCCGCGTTCGGGTCGGCGGCGAAGGCGCGGCCGTTCGAGAGCATGTCGTTCCAGAACGGAAACCCGCTCGCCGAGAGCCTCGGGACGAGCGAACGCCAGGGAGCGAAGAAGAAGCCCGCGTCACGGGTGTAGAGCGTGCCGCCGGCGAGAAAGGGAGCGAAGCGGACGAGAAAGAGGGCGGCGACGGCCGCCGGGGCGAGCAGCCCCGACGGATCTCGGGAGGGACGCGCCACGTCCACTCCGCCCCTCAACCCCGGTGGGCGAGGACGAGGAGCGACATGCCGAAGGTGGGGGGGCGCTTCTCCTCGGAACGGAGAAGGGGGAGGAGCCCCTTGAAAGCGCCGAGCTGTCTCTTCGGCAGGACCTTCCGCTTCAGGAGGCGCGAGTTCAGCCACCAGCCGAGGACGCCCGGCCGGTTCAGAAAGCGGATCTCGTCGATCGCGAAGCCGGACGCCCTCACGAGCGCCTCGAGCGGCTCCTTCTCGTATCGCCGGTAATGGCCCAGATGGACGTCGAGGGAACCGTAGAGCGAGGTGAGGGCCGGGACGAGCAGGACGAGGTGCCCGTCCGGCGGGAGCACGCGGCCGAAGTCGCGCAGCGTCCCGGCATCGTCCTCGATGTGCTCGAGGACGTTCAGGCAGACGATCGTGTCCGGCGCCTCGGCGTGAAGGGCCTCGAGGTCGGCCTGGGAGAGCGGGAAACGGTAGCTCGCGATCCGCACGTTCGAGAGATTCCCGAAGTGGGTCTGAAGCTCCCGGACGTAGTGCGCCTCCACGTCGGAGGCGACGACGCGTTCCCGGTCGATGAAGTACCGGGTCTGGTTCCCGACACCCGATCCGACCTCGAGGATCCTCCGCCCGAGATGCGCCTCGAACCGGTCGTGGAGCCACCGGTTGTACGGGGCGAGCGCGGACATCCGGCGGAGCGTCCGCGTTCCGACGTCGTCGCGCGGCGCTTCCCAGCGGAAGAACTTCAGGATCACCCAGACGGCCTGGAGCGCATCCTTGAAGCCGATCTTCTTTCCCTCCTCGTACGTCCGGCCGCTGTAGGAGATCGGAATCTCGAAGATCCGCGCCTTCATCCGGGAGACCTTGCACGTGATCTCGGGTTCGATGCCGAACCGCTTCGACTCGAGGTCGAGCCGGTCCACCACCTCGCGAGTCATCATCTTGTAGCAGGTCTCCATGTCGGTGAGGTTCAGGTTCGTGAAGACGTTCGACATGAGCGTCAGGAGCCGGTTTCCCACCGTGTGCCAGAAGTAGAGGACGCGGTGCCCGTGCGGGTTGCCGAGGAAGCGGGAGCCGTAGACCACGTCGGCCTTGCCGGCGAGGATCGGTCCGAGAAGGAGCGGGTATTCGTTCGGGTCGTACTCGAGGTCGGCGTCCTGGATCACGACGACGTCGCCGGTCGACGCGCGCAAACCCGCCCAGACCGCCGCCCCCTTTCCGAGGTTCCGGGGCTGGAAGAGGACGCGGATGCCGTCTTTTCCGTCCATCGTTCGCAGCAGGTCGCGCGTCCCGTCCGTGGAGCCGTCGTCCACGATCACGAGCTCCCGGTCGAGGCCTCCGAGGTCGACGGCCAGGACGCGGCCCACGATCTCGCGGATTGTCCGCTTCTCGTTGTAGGCGGGCATCACGACGGACAGCTTCATCGCTCGGGCGCACTCGCTCCGGGGACCCGGAACAGGTGGATCGAGTATCCCACGCGCCCCGCCGGCGTTCCCTGCTGCCGAAGGAGCGCGCGGAGGCGCGCCAACCCGCGGGCGTCCTCGAGCTCCCCGTGGAACGCGAGCGTCTCCGGCCCGCAGCAGAGCAGGAACGACGAGACGGCGTAGAGCCCCGGCGGAATCTCCGGCCGTGCCGTATCGAAGACGCGGGCGAGGGGGAGCCGGTAGGCCGGCTCGTCGCCGCCGAAGTAGGCCACCGTGAGGGAGGACTCCTCGCCCCGCCCCCGCATCTCGACGCCGAGGCGCGCGAGATCCTGTCCCCAGTCGAGGTTGGAGTCGTTCAGCCAGGCTTCCCCGTGCGAAGGCCCTCCGGCCAGAGCGTTGAAGAACGACATTTCGTGCGGATGAACCCGTGCCACCTCTGCGGTTTCGAGTCCTGCGCCGAGAAGAAGGATTCCGGCGGCGGTCCGGGGGTTCGTCCCGCGGACCAGCGCGAGAGCCGCGGCCGAGGCGAGAAGCGGATAGACCGGCAGGATGTGGCGGACGCCGATGTTGTAGGAGGTCGCCATCCCGGAGGCGAAGAGATAGAGCACGGGGAAGACGAGAACGCAGAGCGTCCGGTCGACGCGCGCTCTCCCGAGAAGAACGACGCACGTTCCCGAGAGAAGAACGGCGAGGAAGCCGACGGCGGACTTCACGCCGAAGGCGACGAAGAAATAGTTCCAGAAGCCGTCTGTCGAGAGCCGCCCGCGGAGGAAGTTCACGCCCCCGCCGGTCCGGTTCTGGACCTCGATGCCGGCGAGCCCCGCGGCGTAGTGCCCGGCCGGCGGGAGGAGCCGCGAAAGGGCGGCAATCCGCTCCACTGCAGCGGGAGGCGCCGCGCGTGAGACGAGAAACGCCCGGACGGCGCTCTCGGCCTCGGCGCGGCTCATCGCGCGCATGGCCACCGCGTAGGAGCCGAAGAGAACCGCCCCTGCGACGGCGAAGGCCAGGAGCAGGCCCGGGAGCGGCCGGCTGTCGGCCTTCCGCCCCTCCTCTCTCCCCTTCCGGCGATCGAGGAGACTCACCGCGAGGGCGAGGGTCGCGACGACGGGGACGAGGAGGATTCCCGAGAACTTCGCGGCGAGCGCGGCGCCGAGGGCGGCGCCGGAGGCCGCCCAGAGAAGGAAGGAGCGGCGCTCGAGAGCCGCGAGCGTGAGGGCGAGCGTCCCGAAGAATCCGAGCGACGCGGCCACGTCCGTGTGGACGACGGCCGCATGAGCGAGATGCGCCGGCTCGAACGCGACGAGGGCGGCGGCGCCGAGGCCCGCGACGTCGCCGCCCCAGTGCCGGACGGCTCCGGCGACGGACAACACGAGGAGGACGAAGAGCCCGTAGAACGGGCGGCGCGCGGCTGCGAGAAGCGCGTCGGGCGGGAGAGGATCGCCGGAGAAGAGCCAGGGGCGCGGCTGCTCCGAGGTGCGGACGGCGAAGGGATGAGAGATGTGCGGCGCGCGGGCGCCTGCGAGACGGAGCGAAACGCCGGCCAGGAGCTTCGCGAGCGGGGGGTGCTCGAGGTTCGCAAAATAGGTCCCGGCGATCGCGTACTCGGCCCCGGCCATTGCGTGGAACGGCTCGTCCATCGTGGCGCTGTTCCCGAGCCCGGCGTCGCGGGCGACGAGCACCCCGGCCGCCGCGACGGCAAGCGCCACCGGCCAGAAGAGCGCCCGTCGCGGGCCGCTTTGCACCGAACGATTCTAGCCGCGAGATCCGGATCGACGGACCCCGCGATATCCGCCAGAATCCTCGCATGCCGGTCCAGGGGAAGCGCGTCGCCGTCGTGATGCCCGCCTACAACGCCGAGAAGACGCTTCACAAGACGTGGGAGGAGATCCCGAAGGACTGGGTGGACGACATCATCCTCGTCGACGACGCCTCGCGCGACCGGACCGTCGAGGTGGCGCGCTCGATCCCCGGCCTCACCGTCGTCGTTCACGAGAAGAACCGGGGGTACGGCGGAAACCAGAAGACCTGCTACAGGACGGCGCTCGAGCGGGGCGCCGACATCTGCGTCATGGTCCATCCCGACCACCAGTACGACGCCCGGGTCCTTCCGGAACTCATCACCCCGATCGCGTCCGGCTCCGTCGACGCGATGTTCGGCAGCCGGATGCTCGGCGGACGCCCCCTCGAGGGGGGAATGCCGAAGTGGAAGTACCTCGCGAACATCTTCCTGACGGCCATCGAGAACGCGACCTTCTACCTCTACCTGACGGAGTACCACTCGGGCCTCCGGGCCTACTCGCGCCGCTATCTCGAGAGCGTGAACCTCGCGGCCTTCTCGGACGACTTCGTCTTCGACACGGAGATCATCACGGCGGGGATCTGGAAGAAGATGCGGATTCGCGAGGTGCCTATCGTGACCCGGTATTTCGACGACGCTTCGCAGATCGACTTCCTCCGCTCCTGTGTCTACGGCGTCTCGATCCTCGGCGTCATGCTCCGGTACAAGCTCCAGAAGTGGGGCACCCGCGACGACGCCATCTTCGAATGACGCCCGTCGCACGTCTCCGGCGGCTGCTCGCTCCCGCACCGCTCGCGGCCGTGCTTCTTCTCGCCGTCGCCGTTCCCGGGAACCTCGACCTCCTCTCCGGCCGCGCCGCGCCGTTCTACCGGGACCTCGGGACCACCCAGCGCCCCGCACGCGCCCTCTTCTCCACTCTCGGCGCCTCCGCCGTCAACCCGTACGCCTCGTTCGGCCAGCCCTACTGGGGAAATCCGAACCTCGTCCTCGCCTACCCCTTTCCCCGGTCTCCCCGCTTCCTCGGCCTTCACCTCCTCGTCCACCTCGCCCTGGGGATACTCGGCGCGTTTCTCTTCCTCCGCCGCCTCGTCCGCGCGGAGGAGGCCGCCCTTCTCGGGGCCGCGGCCTTCGGCCTCTCGGGGTATGTCCTCTCGTCGACCGCCTTCCTGAACGCGACGACGACGATCGCCTGGGCGCCGTGGCTCCTCTTCTTCGTCGCCGCGGCGCGCGAGTCGTCGGGGCGGTCCCTCGTCCGATGCGGGTTCGGTGTGACTGTCGCCTCCGCCCTTCTCGTCCTCGGCGGGGAGCCCGCTCTCGCGGGACTCTCCCTCCTCGTCGCGCTCCTCTTTGCCGCCGCCTCGCCGCGCGAGGTCCGGCGCGGAACCTTCACCGCCACGGCCGGCGGTTCCCTCGCCGCCGCGCTCCTCCTCTCGCCCTGGCTCTTCTCCGTCCTGAAGGCGAGCACGTTCTCGTCGCGCCGGGTGAAGGGCTTTTCCTTTTCCGAATTCGCCGCCGTCGGGTTCCATCCGCTGCGGCTCTTCGAGACTCCTTTTCCGCTCTTCCTCGGCGACCCTTCCCTTCTGCTTTCCGGGGGGTTCTGGGGCTTCACGGTCACGCAGGGGAACCCGCCCTATCTCGCCTCGCTCGGCTTCGGCGTCCTGCCGCTCGCGCTCGCGCTCCTCTTCGTCGTCTCGGCCAGGCGAAACGAGGGGCGCTTCTGGATCTCTGCCGCGGCGCTCTCGCTCCTGGCCTCCCTCGTCCCGTGGCTGCCCGGCGCGTCTTCCGTCTATGCGGCGCTCCCGGTCCTTCACGTGGTCCGCTATCCCGTGAAGGCGGTCTTCGTCCTCACTCTTTCGATCTCGGTACTCGCCGCCCTCGGCACGGACCGCCTCCTGATCCTCGGCTCGCTCCCCCGCTTCCGCGCCCGCGCCGCGCTCGTCCTCGCAGGGCTCGCAGCTCTTTTCGCGGGTGCTTCGCTCGCCCTCCGCCTTTCGCCCGATCTCGGGCGCCGGCTCCTCCTCCGCCTCTGGGATCCGTCTTGGGTCTCGAGCCCGGACACCGTTCTCGGCCCCGTCCTCCGGCGGCTCCCGGTCCAGGCGGCCCTCGCCGCCGCCGCTCTTCTTCTGCTCTCGATCCTCGTCCGCCGGACGGCGGAGGACCCGCGCGCACGTCTCTTCCTTCTCGTCGCCGTCGGGGCGGAGCTGCTCCTTCCCGCCGGGCGACTCCTGCCGCGGATCCCGTCCGCATGGTTCGAGACGACCTATCCGCTCGTCGCACGCGCAGCCGCGATTCCGGGGCGAGTCTTCGAGCGCGCCCCGAAGGACCTCGACCCGGTCCGCCGCGGTCTCTTCGGCGTCGCCGTCGCCGGCGATCTTACGGACGTGGCCCGGGCGCAGCTTCGGCAGGGCTGGGCACTTTCCGGCGCGCCGAAAGGCCTCCGGTACGCGTACGACCAGGACCCGGACGGCAGCTATTCGTACCTCGACCGGATGATGCAGGGCGTTCTCTCGGTCCGGGACTGGCACGGCAAGCTGAAGTGGCTCCGGTCCGCGGGCGTCGGGAGCGTCATCGCCGGGGACATTCCTCCGGAGACACCCGGCCTCGCCCCCGTCTTCACCGACGGCGAGGCGGGAATCCCGGCCACCCTCTTCCGGTTGATCGACCCTCTCCCGGGAGCCCGACGCTGCCCGCGCGTTCTCGCGGCCGACTCCGTGACCCGGACGGTCGTCCTCTTCGAGGACCCCTCCTTCGACCCGAGGTCGGCGGTCATCGTCGCTGGAAAAGAGGCCGCGTCGCTCGCCGCCGACCGCGAGGACCCGTCCGCCCGCGCCCGCGTCGTCGCCGACACGCCCGAGGTCCTCGTCGTGGAGACGTCGGGAGCCGTCCCGGCCGTCCTGCACGTCGACCGGACCTACACGCCCCTCGTCCGCGCGACCGTGAACCGACGCCCCGTCGCGCCCCTCGTCGCGAACCTCCACCTCGTCGGCATCCCGGTCCCCGCCGGGGCGTCGCAGGTCGTCGTCGACCTGGCGCCGTAGCGCGGATCCGCTACCAGCGATGGAAGGCCGGGTGCCCTTCCTTCACCGCCACGAACGTGCCGCGGCAGGTGGCCGTCACCTTTCCGTTCGCCTCGATCGTCGCCTCGACGACCGCCCGGTCCCCCCCCGACTCGACGACGTGCGCCCGGAGGCGAAGCGGGACGCCGAGAGGCGTCGGGCGCCTGAGCGTCACGTGAAAGTCGGCCGTCACCGTGCAGGGAAGCGTGCTTCCCGCGGACTTCTTCATCAGATGGACGGCCGCCGTCCAGTTGCTGTGGCAGTCGAGAAGCGTCCCGCATATCCCGCCGTTCACGATCCCCTCGAAGGCGAGATGGTGCGGCTCCGGTGTGAAGGTGGAGACGAGCTCATCCCTCTCCTCGAAGCTCTGGAGATGGAGCCCCTTCTCGTTGGCCGGGCCGCAGCCGAAGCAGCGGTTCTCCGGCGCGAGCCTCTCCTGAAGGCTCTTCATCGTTCGCCTCCCGTCTTCCGCGCGGGGGGGGGCTGCGGCGTCACGGCGCGCCAGCTTTGTCCCTTGTTCGCCGACCGGAAGACCCCCCCCGACTCCGTCGTGACGTAGAGCGCGTCGGGCCGCCCCGGCGCGTAGGAGGCGTCGAGGACGAGCGACCCGTCGGGTGAAAGGTCCCCCGACCAGCTCTTTCCGCCGTCGGCCGTCGCGTAGAAGCCCTTCCTCATCCCGGGAAGTCCCTGCTGCTCGTCGCCGACCGCCGCCCGCACGGAGACGAAGAGGACCTTCTCGCTCGACGGATCGGGCGCCCAGACGGCGTGCAGGAGCGTCGGGCTGTTCGGAACCGGTTTCCAGGAAGCCGCCCCGTCCGTGCTCCGAAAGAGCCCCTTCCCGCTCGCTGCGAGCTCGACCGGCGGCTCGCCGACGCCCCAGACGAGGAAGCCGTAGTCGAAATCGGGATCGGCCGGGATCCGCCGCCAGGTGTCGCCGCCGTCGTCGCTCCGGTGGAGGAGCCCGGGCGAGACGAGGACGACCTGATTCGGAGCGCGCACGCTGCTCCGGATCCGGAAGAGGTGAAACGCATGTCCCGGTACCCCCGCGTTACGGAAGCTCTTCCCGCCGTCGACGCTCCGGAAGATGCCCGCCTCGCCCACGGCGAACAGGGCGGACCCCGCGGCAGCGACGTCCATGACCGGGCCGGCCGGGGCTCCTTCGGGCCGCGAGAACGTCCGCCCTCCGTCGTCGCTCCGGAGAAGGCCGTTCGAAGCCGCGAGGAGGATGACGCCTCCGTCGGCCAGCGCGATCCTGGCGACGGAGCGCGGGCTCGCCTGGAGAGAGCGCCAGGTTTCCCCGGCATCCTCCGACCCGAAGAGCCCGGATCCCTCCAGCCAGACGACGACGTGCCGGGGGTCCTTCGGATCGGCGCCGAGCGCCAGACGCGCCGGCGCGGCCGCCGCGACCGGCGCGAGAACCGCTGCGAGAAGCACGCCCGCGAGAGCGAAAAAGGTCTTTCTCATGCTCCCTCTTCTCCGGTGGCGACGGCGGTCGCGCGTCCGGGAACCGCGATGAAGGTCAGGCGCCCGATGGGCCATGTCCGGGCAGAGAGTAAGGTTCTGAAGAGTTCATCGAAAGGAAGAATCCGGACGCCATCGCTCTTCCACCCGGCGATCAAGCGGGCGAACGGCGCGAGAAACACGCGCCCTCCTTCGATCTCCGTGTGAATGGAGTGAACGTCGAGGAGGTCCGCAGCAGCATCCACCGCCCCTGCCTCTCTCTCATTCGCCTTCTCGTTCCCTTTCTCTCTCTTTCTCATTCGAAGAAATTCGCAGGCCCTCTCCACCTGCGACCCGGTTCCCTGGAGCGGGACGGACAACAGCTCGTCGAGCGTCGGGAGCGTCGTCGGGATCTCGAGGAGCTTCGCGGCCGTCCCGTCCGGGCGGAGCGGATGAAACGGCCCGCCGCCGCGTGTGTCCGAAGAGACCTCGATCCCGTGCGTCTCGTATGCCTCGACGGAGAAGGCGTTCGCCGTCCAGCCCGGTGCGCCGGCGACGCGCGCGCGCGTCCCGAAGACGCCCTCGAAGCGTGACGCGGCCCGGGCGAACGTCGCTGCGACCTCCTCGCGCGACATCGCCAGGAGCCGGTCGTGCCAGTCGACGTGGTCCCATCCGTGGATGCCGCACTCGTGCCCTGCCGATTTCACCTCGCGCATCCGGGCGACGGCTTCCGGCCGTCTTCCGATGTCGGGAGCCGGGAGGAGCGTCCCGTAGAGCATCGTCTTGAGGCCGTACGACGCCGCCGGGTTCGCAGAGAAAACCTTCTTGACGAACCCCTTCTTGAAGACGCGCTTGACGGCCCTCCCCGTGTTGTCCGGCCCGAGCGAGAAGAGAAATGTCGCCCGGATCCCCTCCTTCGCGAAGAGATCCAGCAGCCGCGGGATCCCCTCGAGCGTCCCTCGGTACGTGTCGACGTCGACTTTGAGGACGAGGGAGGCGCTCACACCTCGGGCGGCTTGCGGCCCTTCAGGTAGAAGTCGAGGGTCTTCTTCAGGCCCGCCGGAAAATCGGTCGTCGGCTTCCAGCCGAGGAGGCGCTCTGCCTTCCGGATGGAGGGAACGCGCGTCGTGATGTCCTGGTAGTTCTCGCCGTAGTACTCGGTGGCCGAAACGGTGATGATCTTCGCCTTCTTCGCCAGCGAAGCGAACTTCGGATAGCGCGCCACCGCGTCGACGAGAAGGTGGGCGAGCTCGTGGATCGAGAGGTCGCCGCCGGGGTTCCCGAGATTGAAGATCTCGCCGTCGGCCTTTCCCCCTTCGTTCACGAGGATCTTCATCAGGCCGTCGATCCCGTCCTCCACGAAGGTGAAGCAGCGGCGCTGCATTCCGCCGTCCACGAGCTTGATCGGCTTGCCGTAGAGGATGTTGTGGAGGAACTGCGTCAGGACGCGGCTGGAGCCCTCCTTCGGCGCGTCGACGTCGTCGAGGTGCGGCCCGTACCAGTTGAACGGCCGGAAGAGCGTGAACTTCAGCGCCTGCGCGTGCCCCATCGCCCAGATGACGCGGTCGAGGAGCTGCTTCGAGGCGGAGTAGATCCAGCGTTCCTTCCGGATCGGTCCGTAGACGAGGGGTGAGGAGTCCTCGTCGAACTCCGCGTCCGGGCACATCCCGTAGACCTCCGAAGTGGAGGGGAAGACGATCCGCGTCCCGTACTTCGCCGCCATCTTCACGATCCGGAGGTTCTCCTCGAAATCCAGCTCGAAGACCGAGAGGGGCGCCTTGACGTACGCCGCGGGGGTCGCGATGGCGACGAGGGGGAGAACGACGTCCGCCTTCTTGACGTGGTACTCGATCCATTCCCGGTTGATGGCGATGTCCCCTTCGAGAAACCGGAAGCGCGGCTCGGGGAGGAACTCCGCGATCCGGTCGCTTCCGACGTCGAGGCCGAAGACCCCCCAGTCCGTCGTCGTCAGGATGCGCCGCGTGAGCGCGTTGCCGATGAAGCCGTTGACGCCGAGGATCAGGACGCGCATGTCAGCTCCGCCGAAGCAGCCAGTTGCAGAAGGCCGCCGCATCGAGGTCTCTTTCCCCCTCGGGCTCGGCGAGGAGGATCTCGACGGGGTGGTCGTCCCCGGCGAAGACGAGGACCGAGTTCTCGGTCGTCTCGATTTTCCCCGGGAAGGTGTCGTGCCCGCCGTGGGGCGAGAGGCGCGTCTTCCAGATCGTCACCTTTGGGCCGAAGAGGCCGGTGAAGGCTCCGGGCCAGGGACGCGTCACGGCACGGACGAGGTCGTGGACCTCCTTTGAAGGGCGGTCCCAGTCGATCCGCCCGTCCTCGGGCCTGCGCCCGCCGAAGAGGCTCCCCTTCGAGACGTCGAGCGGGAGGCGCGGGGCGGTCCCCGCCTTCAGCTTCGGCCAGGAGCGCGCGAGGAGCGTGACGGCGGCGTCCCCGACGCGGCGCGCCACGGTGAGGGCGTCGTCGTCGGGACCGATCGGGACGCGTTCCTGGTCGACGAGGTCGCCGGCGTCCGGCTTCTCGACCATGTAGTGGAGCGAGGCCCCGGTTACCGTCGCCCCCTTCAGGATCGCCCAGTTGACCGGCGCGCGCCCGCGAAAATGCGGGAGAAGGGAGCCGTGCATGTTGAGGGCTCCCTTCGCCGGGATCGCGAGGACCTCTTTCGGGATCATCTTCCGGAAGTAGAACGAGAAGAGGAAATCGGGGGCGAGGGACCTGAGGAGGACCGGCTCCGTCGGGTCCGAGAGGCTCTCGACGACACGGACCGGCACGCCGCGCGCGGCCCCGAGTTCGGCCACCGACTTCCACCAGCGCTCCTCGGACGGGTCGTCCGGATGGGTGTAAAGGAGGGAGACCATCTCTCCCGAGTCGAGAAGCCACTTCGTGCAGCGGTACCCGACGTCGGAGTACCCAGCGATGACGATGCCGCCCATCACGCGCCCCAGACCGTCCGGATCAGGAAGCGCGGGCGGCCGCGAACCTGGTAGTAGATCCGGCCGACGTACTCGCCCACGATCCCGATCCCCGCCATCAGGACCCCCATGACGACGAACGCGAGGGCGAAGAGCGTGAAGACCCCTCCCACCTCCGCGCCGACGACGAACCGCCGGATCAGGAGGAAGACGCCGAACGCGACGCCGAAGAAGGCCGTCGCGAAGCCGAGGACGCCGAAAATCTGGAGCGGGACGACGGAGAAGCCGGTCATCAGGTCGAAGTTGAGGCGGAGGAGACGGTAGAGCGAGTACTTCGACTCCCCCGCCGTCCGCTCGGCGTGCGCGACCGGGATCTCGACGGGGCGGCGGGCATACTGCTGGGCGAGGGCCGGGATGAACGTCGACGCCTCGTCCGAAGCGAGCATGACGTTTACGACGTCGCGGTGGTAGCCCCGGAGCATGCAGCCGTAGTCGTGCAGCCTCATCCCGGTCATCAGCGCGGTCGTCCGGTTCACGAGGCGCGAGGCCACCCGTCTGAAGAACGGGTCGCGCCGCTTCTGCCGGATCGTGCCGACGACGTCGTGTCCCTCGTCCATCGCGGCCACGAGCTTCGGGATCTCCTCCGGCGGGTTCTGCAGGTCGGCGTCGATCGTGATCACGTATTCGCCGTCAGTCACCGTGAAGGCCGCGAGGATTGCCATGTGCTGCCCCGCGTTTCGGACCAGCTCCACGACCTTCACGACGCCTGGGTTCGCCGAGGCCGCCGCCTTCAGGATCGGAAGGGACCCGTCGCGCGAGCCGTCGTCGACGAAGACGGCCTCGGCCGGACGGCCGAGGTTCTTCAGGACCGCGAGGAGCCGGGGCAGGAGCGCCGGGAGGTTCGCCTCCTCGTTGTAGACGGGAACGACGACCGAGACCTTTCGCGGGACGATCCGGGGCGGCGGTGGCGGAGAGGAGGGCACGCGCGAGGATTCTAGCGTCGCTCCAGCCGGGAAAGCCCCTCGCGGGCGAGGAGGCGCTCGGGTGTCCTCCGGCAGGCAACGGCGCCGGACGTCTGTTTGAGAAACGGAACACGGCGGGAAGGCGCGCGCTTCCGGTAGATCCCGGCCCGCCGCTCGATCGCCCCGTCGGGATCGTGGTAGCCGTGGCGGAGGGACGAGAGGAAGGCCTCGTCCGACTCGTCGAACCGGGAAAGGGCGAGGAGCGCCGCCGAGAGATTCATCCAGGTCTTCGGCGCGGCCGGGGCGATTTCGAGCGCCCTCCGGTAATACGGTACGGCTTCTTTCGGATTTCCCCGCTCGCGAAGGAAGGTCCCGAGGTTCGAGAGCCCGGTCGGCGTCTCCGTCCCGGCTCGCCCCGCGCCCCCCGACTCGACCGCCGCGGCCTCAGTCCCCGTCAGGTATCCGAGTGCGATCAGCTTCTTCGTGAACTCGTCGGCCACGCGCTTCTCGTCCGAGGGGCGGTCCGCGGGGACGAGGCGCTCGACCGTCGCGAACGTCGCCCACCTTTTCGGCGGCACCGCCGCCGGAGCACGCGCCGCGATCCCCGCAATGGGCCGCCCCTCCCACGCCGGGTCGGGAGGGAGGGCGAAAAGCCGCGCCATCGTCGGCGCGACGTCGAAGACGCTCGCCTTCCCGCGCGTGGGGGCCGCCGCGGCGGCCGGAAGCGGCCGAGAACGTGTCCGATCTCGTCGGTCCCCTGAAAGTAAGCCATCAGGAGATCCGGCTTCTCCCGGTCGTAGAGGTCGAGCGCGATCCGGCCGATGACGCGCGTCGCACCGAGGATTTTCCGGTAGCCCGTGATCGGTTCCTCAAGGTCCTTTCCGGCGGCGACGGCGGCGTCGAATTCCGCCCGGCTCACGGTGAGACCCTGCGCGACGTCCCCGTACGGCGGGCTCCCCTCCCGCTTCAGGATCAGCCGCGCGCCCTCCGCGATCCCCTCCGGCCAGGTGAGGGCCGGCGAGCCCGCCAGGGTCTCCGGATCGAAGAGGACGGGGGCGATCCGGTCGGAGACGAGAAAGCCGTTCACCTTCTCGGCGGGCCACGTCGCCCACCAGCCGACGACCCCCACGCGCAGGCCGCGCGCGGAGGCGGCGTTCCAGATGGCCGGCACCTTCCGCGACCGGCTCGTGACCGGAATCGACATCCGGCTCTTCGGGTCGTTCTCCTGGAAGTCCGCGACGCCGTGGTCCACAGGCGTCCGGCCGGTGGCGATCGTCGTCCAGATGAGGGGCGAGGCCATCGGCTCGAAGGTGGAAAGGTCGTACGTCCGGCCGCGCGAAACGAGCTGCGAAAGGTGCGGGAGCTTCCCCTCTTTCATCAGCGGGTCGAGGAGGCTCCAGTCGGCGCCGTCCCACCCGACGACGATGACGCGCGGCGGCTTCGGCCCCGGGGCCGAGGAGCCGACCGTCGCGGTGAGGAGTGCGGCCAGGGAAAAGACGAGACGTCGGGACATGAAAAAGGGGAGGCCGTCGCGGATTGATCTTGAGTGAGTACGCCAGCGAGAGATTGACCTCGTAGTCCCAGGGGAGTCTCCCTTCGCTCCCGCGAGGTGTCACGAAGTTCGCCTCCGCCCCGTAGTTGCTGTTGATATACCCGTACTTGCTCAGGGGCGCGCCCGAGCGCACATGCGTGCCGAGGCCAACGGTGAGCCCGAAGGGGGCCGTGTACGTTCCGTCGAGGCGGAATGAGTGCCGCCGGTCGAGGAAAAGATTCCCTTGGGCGTACGTCAGGAAGCTCGGGTAGTCGTAGTCGGCGTCGATGCCGGGGTCCGTCTGTCCACCCCCCGCATACGTGAACTCACCGATGCTCGCCTCGCCGTCGTAGTTGCCGTAAAGGTGCGACCAGAGGTAGCTGGCCTGAATCCAGAGCGAGTCTCCGACGCGCTTCTTGACCACCACCTCGACGCCGTGGAACTTGCGCTCCGCGGCCGGCTCGGCCACGTTCGTCGTCTGCGGGCGCGTGCACTGGGAGACGGGCGAGTTTCCGCTGGCGTCGATGGAGTCGCGCCCGTCGCAGGTGTGGACGCCGACGGAGAAGGTCGAGTCGAAGGCCTTCTCGAAACCGAGGGCGAACTCGTCCTGGTAAATCCCCTTCAGGTTGTCCTGGAACGGCTCGGGGTTGAACCCGCCCTGCGTGTTGGGTTGCCGGCCGATCCCCAGATCCTGCTTGAGAGTCAGCGGATTGGAACTGTAGTTGAACGTCGTGGCGTCGATCTTCGCGCCGTACGAGCGGACCGTCAGGTCGGTGGGGAGGGCATAGTAGAAGCGCCCCCACGAGACCGAGACCTTCGTGGAGCCGTCCTTCATCGGGTCCCAGGCGATGCCGATCCGGGGCTGCCACTCGTTCTTCAGCTTGAAGGGCTGCCCCCCCACCTGAATGATGTTTCCTGCCGCGTCCTTGACCTAGTCGTTCAGGATCACGCTGCCGTCGTACTTCCGGATGTCTTCCTGGTCGTAGCGGAGGCCGATGTGAACCGTCAGGTTCGGAAGGGCCTTCCAGCTGTCCTGAAGGAAGAACCCGAGCCGATAGGCCCTCGGCAGGACCGTGTTTCCACCGGGGAGGAACGCACTTTCGAGGTTCGTCTTGTCCGTCGTCAGGGTGTAGAAGTTGTGCCCGTAGTAGAAGGCATCGCCCGCATGCGCGCCCGTGCAGATGGCGCTCGTGCACGCGCATTTGAGGAGCTGCACCCCGCCGCTATAGGCGTCTGTCGACTCGGTCAGGTTGTTCTCGAAGTCGACGCCCCCCTTGATCTCATGCGACGAGAAGAACAACGATCCGGACCCCTTGATGGCGTCCCGCTTCGACTTGTTGTTGTCCCGGAAGCCCCGGACGGAGCCGAAGCCGCCCGTGTCGATCGGGTTGTTGAGGTCGAACGAGTAGTCCCGGATGCGCGGGAGGGCCGACCCGGCCCCCGTCAGCTCGTACCGGTCCTGGTGCCGGGAGTAGCGGACGTCGGCAAGGCCAGAGCCGCCGAAGATCTGCGTCAGCCCGACCGCGAAGTCGGTTGCTCCGATCTTGCGCGTCCCCTCCTGAGAGACGGGGTTGTCCGAGGTGAAGTTTCGAACCGCTCCGGTCTGCTCCTCGGGGTCGCCGAAGATCGTTCCGACGATCGTCGTCGAGTCGGTGGGGCGGGCCGTCAGCTTCGCGGAGAAGAGGTCCGAATGGTAGCTGATCGGGAAGTACACGCCCGCGTTCGGAAAGCCCGTGCCGGCGAGCGTGTTCTGGTCGATGTTCTGGTTGACGCGGTTGTACGCGCCGAAGAACCAGAGCCGGTCCTTGATCACGAAGCCGCCGAGGTCGGCGCCGTAGTCGGAGACGTTCCGCTGCGAAGTATCGACGCCGTACGGAGGACCGGTGAAGTTCTCGTCGGTCGTGGCGTCGCCCTTGAATGTGTTTCCGCCCGATTTCGTGACGACGTTGATGATGCCGCCCATGGCGCGGCCGTACTCGGCCTCGTAGCCGCCGGCCTTGATCTGGACCTCCTCGATGAACTCCGACGTGAGGGCTTTCCCCTGGAATCCCCGGATGACGTTCGTCGTGTTGATGCCGTCCACGAGGAACTGATTCTCGATCGACGTGGCGCCGTAGATGCTGAAAGAGAGGGCCCGGCCCTGCATGTCCGCCGGATCGAATCCCACGCCCGGATTCATCTCCACGACGGAGGCGTAGTTCCGGCCGAGCGGCATCTTCTGAACGGTTTCCTGCCGGATGTCGATGCCGCTCGTCGTGTCCGTCGTGTCGACGACGGGGATCTCGCCGGTCACGACGACCTCCGCCGTTCTGGAGATCTCGAGCCGGAAGGGGACGGTCGCCGTGGCGTCGAGAGTCACCACGACGCCCGTCCGCTGGGCCGACTTGAAGCCGGACAGCTTGGCCGTGACCGAATACGATCCGATCGATATTCCGGCGGGCTTCGTGTTATCGATTCGCGAGGAGAATGTACGTGCCGTTTTCCGTCCGGGCCAGTTCCCGTCCGCGCGGGAGGCCCGTCGCCGGGTTTCCGAAGTCGCGAATGCTCCTTCGGTGCACGATCGCGAGGACCCGGGCCGGACCCGTCCAGAGCGGCTGGAACGCATCGTCCGGAGGGAAGAGCGCTTCCGTCCCGGGACGGGAACGTCCGAAATCCAGCTCGGACCATCCGAGGGCGAAGACGGGCGTCGGGCGCTTCGCGTAGAAGGGCGCCGCCTGAAGGTAGTGCCCGCGCTGGACGAGGAGGTCTCCCGGTTTCAGCTCGGAGAGAAGCTCCGAGACGAGAGGCCACGGCGTGATCCGTCGGGCCGCGGACGGGAGGATCAGAAGGAGACCGAAGAAGAACGCGAGCCATGGCGCGGCGATTCCGGGGACGGGATCGAGGCTGGAGAGGCCGCCCGGGCGGCCCGAAAGCCGTCCCCTCAGGCGCGGGAAGAGACAGGAGACGGCAGCCAGAAGAAGGGCCGCGAGCGTCGCAAGCCCGAGCCGCGCCGTCCCCCACGACGCGAGATAGCCCTCGCCGAAGCCGACGAAGAGCCCCGCGCCGAGGAGCGCGAGAAAAAACATCGCCGTCAGGAATCGTTCGGCGGCGAAGGAACGTCCGCGCTGGCGCGCCCTCTCGATTCCGATCGCGAGAAGAAGCCCCAGCGCCGGCCAGATCGGCTCGACGTACGGGATCAACTTCGAGCGCGAGACGGAAAAGAAGATAAAAGTGAGCATCGAGAAGATCCAGAGAAAGCTCTCGCTCGCCCGCTCCCGGAGGGCGGAGAGACGCGTCGGGAAGGTCTCCCGGAAGCGGCCGAAGAACCCCGTCCACGGCAGGAAGCCGGCGAGAAGGACGGCGAGGAAGTAGTACGGGGGCCCCGTCCGGCGGGCCTCGTTCGTCATGAAGCGTTCGAAGTGTTCGCGGACGAAGTAGAACTGGAGAAAGTCGGGGTTTCTTCGCGCGACAGCGACATGCCACGGCACGGCAAGGAGGACGAAGACGACGATCGGCGCCGGGGAGAGCAGCTTCGGCACGAGGTTCCAGCGCCCCGAAAGCAGGGCGTAGATCAGGATCGCTCCTCCCGGAAGGACGATCCCGATCAGCCCCTTCAGCATGACGGCGGCTGCCGCGGAGACGGCGAGGCCGTAGAGCGCCTGGCGCGCCCCTCTCCCGTCGCCCCGCCGATCGGCTTCGAGGAACGTGCAGAACGCGAACGCGGACGCCGTGAGGGCGAGCGAAAGGACCGGGTCGATGATCGCGATCCGCGCGAGGACGAAGACGAGGCCCGACGTCCCCGTCACGATCCCGGCGAGGAGGGCCGTTCGGAGTCCCCACCGCCGGCGCGCGAAGGCGACCGTCAGGAGGACCATCCCGGCCGACGCGAGCATTCCGGGCAGGCGGATCGCCCATTCCCCTTCTCCGAGGAGGGCCATGGAGCCCGCCACGAGCCAGTAATAGAGGGGGGGCTTCTCGAAGTAGAGAACGCCGTTCAGGCGAGGCGTGACGAAGTCGCCGGTCGTGAGCATCTCGCGAGGGATCTCCGCGTACCGCCCCTCGTCCGGCTCGAAGAGCGGGGTTTTCCCCGTCTGGAGGACCATCAGGAGGAGCGTCAGGGCGAGGAGGATGAAGAGCCCGCGCACCCCCCGGTCGGACAGCTCGCTCACGAGGAGACGCCCGGGGGAGCAGCCGGTTCGGAGCGGCTCAGGGAGGCCCCCCCCTCGAATCGCCACTCGCGCTCCGGGCGCCAGATGCCGACATCCTGGGACGGCGACTCCACGTGGAACCGGCAGGCTCCCCTCCAGTAATCGTAGGGGGTGCCCCGGCGCGAGTGGATGGCCACGTCGAGGAGGTACGTCCCCGCCCCGAGGTCGCAGCGAGGGAGCGTGAGACGGATCGTCGCCGGTCCGTCGAACCGCTCGGGGACGAGCCCGTCGACTTCGGTGTTCGACCCGTGAATGCAGAAATCCTCGGGGGTGAAAACGCCGATGCCGAAGACGAAGTCGGAGAGGGGCCGCGAGGGGGAGGCCTCGACCTCGACCGTGACGCTCTCCCCCGAGCGGAACGAGTAGCACTCGGCGCCGGAAGCGTCGAGAAGGCGGCAGGCGTTGATCACGGCATCCCGATTTCCCCAGCGGCGGGCCGTTTCCCCCTTTTCGCCTTCGGAGGAAGCAGGCGGGGCGGCCTCTGCGGAGCCCGTCCCGACGCGCTCCTCGGTCCGGGGCGCGGTCTTCAGCAGCATGTCCTGGTCTTTCTCGTGCTCCGTCTTCAGCCGGTCCCCCTCCCCCGCCGCCACGTCCAGCCGGTAGGCCGCGAGCATCTCGCGCGCCTCGCCGATTCCCTTCACGCGTCCCTGCTCGAGGTAGAGGACGCGGTCGCACAGCTCCTCCACGAGGCCGAGGGCGTGGCTCACGAAGAAGATCGTCTTGCCGCGCGACCTGAACTCCCCGATCGTGTCGAGGCAGCGGCGCGAGAACGCCTCGTCCCCCACGGCGAGGACCTCGTCGACGACGAGGATGTCCGGGTCCACGTGGACCGCGACGGCGAAGCCGAGCCGGACATACATCCCCGAGGAGTAGGTCTTGACCGGCTGGTCCATGAAATCGGCGAGTCCGGAGAAGGCGACGATCTCGGGGAGCTTCCGTTCGATCTCCCGGCGCGAGAGGCCCAGCATGACGCCATTGATTACGACGTTCTCGCGCCCCGAGATCTCGGGGTGGAAGCCGGCTCCGAGCTCGATCAAGGCCGAGACCTTTCCGTTCACCGCGAGCGTTCCGGAGGTCGGCTTCAGGATCCCCGCGACGAGCTTCAGGAGCGTCGACTTCCCGCTCCCGTTTGCCCCGATGACGCCGAAGGTCTCGCCCCGTCCGACGGAGAAGGAGACGTCCGTGAGGGCGTCCACCGTCTGCGAGGGCGAGAGGACCTCCGCGAGGGCGCGCCCGAGGAACGCCGACTTGAGCGTCCCGAAGGCGCGGGTCTTCCCGTATCGCCGGTAGCGCTTCGAGACGTCCGCGGCGAGGACGACGGCGCTCTCGTTCACACGGCCTCCGCATACGAGTCGCGGAGCTTCGCGAAGAAGAGGAAGCCGACGACGAAGCTGACCGCCGCGATCCCGGCGACGCGGGCCCAGTCCGACGGCCCGATCCACTTCCCGAAAAAGAGCGCGTCCTGCCACGCCGTGAAGAACGGCGCGGCGGGGTTCCAGCCGAGGATCCGCCGGAGGCGGGGGACCGTGATCTCCGAAAGCGGGTAGAGGACGGGCGTCGCGAAGAACCAGAGGGTGAGCCCGGTCGCGAGGAGGTCCTTCACGTCGCGGAAGTGGACCGTGAGGGCGGCGAGGAGATACCCGAGGCCGAGAAGAAAGAACCCTTCGAGGACGATCAGGACCGGGACCTGGAGGAGCGCCAGCGTCAGGGGAACGACACGCCCGAAGACGCCGAGGGCGCCGAGGAGAAGCCCGAGGCCGAGGACCGGAAGGGCGAGGAGGAAGTGAACGCCCTGCGAGAGGACGGCCACCGTCGGCAGGACCTCGGCGGGGAAGAGGACCTTCTTCAGAAGCGGCCCGTGGACGATGAGGGCGGCCGAGGCGTCCGTGAGCGAGGCGGCCAGCCAGTTCCACGGCAGGAGCCCGCAGAAGAGGAAGACGGCGTAGGGGTTCGTCACGGCGCTCCGCCCCGGGAAGATGTACTGGAAGACGATCGTGTAGACGGCGAGCATGAGGAGTGGGTTCAGGAGCGACCAGAAGAACCCGAGGACGCTCCCGCGGTAGCGGGCCTTCAGCTCGCGGGCCACGAGGACGCCGACGAGGGCGCGGTGGCGGAGGAGGTCGCGAAGTCCGTCGAGCATCCTGTCGCGCGCATGATACGTAGGAGGAGGCGGAGCGCGCGCCGGATGGGATCGGAAATCGTCGCAGAGGCGGTCGGGAAGACCTACGCCGGAGAAGAAGGGGGCGCCGGAGTCGCCGCCCTCGCGGAAGTCTCCCTCACGATCTCCCGCGGCTCCGTCACCGCCCTCGTCGGACGGTCGGGGTGTGGAAAGTCGACCCTCCTGAACCTCCTCGGAGCGCTCGACGTCCCGAGCGCGGGGCGGCTTCTCGTCGACGGCCGGGACCTCGCGCGGCTTTCCGAGACGGAGCGCGACCGGTACCGGCGTCGGACGGCTGCCACGGTTTTCCAGTTCTTCAACCTCCTGCCGACGATGACGGCCCTCGAGAACGTCGCCCTTCCCCTGCTCCTCGACGGCGTGCCCCCCGCCGAGGCGGACGCGCGCGCCGCGCAAGGTCTCGCCGCCGTCGGGCTCTCGTCGAAGGAGCGGGTCTTTCCGTACGCGCTCTCCGGCGGTCAGATGCAGCGCGTCGCCGTGGCGCGGGCGCTCGCTAACGCCCCCGCGCTCCTCCTCGCGGACGAGCCGACCGGGAACCTCGACTCGAAGAACGGAGCGCAGGTGCTCGACCTGATCACCCGGCTCGTGACGGAGCGGGGGGTCACGTGCGTCCTGGCGACCCACTCGGCCGAGGCGGCCGCGATCGCCGGAACGACGATCCGGCTCCGCGACGGCCGGGTCGTCCCGTCGTGACCTCGTGACTGCGTTTCACCATCTCCTCGGGCCGCTCGTCCTCCGCCAGATGCGGAAGGACCGGCTCCGCTACGCCCTGACCGTCTCCGGAATCGCGGTCGGCGTCGCGACGATGACGGCGATCCGGCTCGCGAACGCGTCGGTCCTCTCCTCCTTCTCCGGCACGGTGGACGTCGTGGCCGGACGGGCCTCGATCACCCTGCTTCCGGACGGACCCGGCATTCCCGAGGAGGTCCTCTCGCGCCTGACGTGGCTCTCACGCGCAGGAGCGCGGGTCGTCCCCGCGATCTCCGAGACGGCCGCGGCGGGAGCCGCGGGGGGCGAGGTCGTGGAAGTGCTCGGCATCGACCCGGTCTCCGACCCGGAGGCGCGCGACTACGCGTTTGCCGGCCGGAGCGCCGGCGGGCTCTTCGCGATCTTCGAGAGGGACTCGGTCCTCGTGACCGAGGAGTTCGCGCGGCGAAAGGGGCTCTCGCCGGGCGACGTTCTTCCGCTCGTCGCCGGGGGCGTCGAGCGGCGCCTTCGCGTCGCGGCGGTCCTCGCGCCGCGGGGGCCGGCCCGCGCGGCCTCCGGCTCCATCGTCTTCATGGACCTCGCCGCCGCGCAGGAGGCGTTCGGCAAAGTCGGACGCCTCGACCGGATCGACGTCGTCCTGCCGGACGGAACGCCGGAAGAGACGCGATCCGCGCTCGAGGAGGAGATTCGCGCCTCGCTCCCGCCCGGCGTCACCGCCGGACGCCCCGAGCGCCGGACGGAGACGGTAGACCGGATGGTCCGCGCCTTTCGCGTGAACCTGACGGCGCTCGGCCTCATCGCCCTCCTCGTGGGGGTCTATTTCGTCTACAACACGCTTTCGATCTCGGTCCTCCGGCGGCGGACCGACATCGGAACGGTCCGGGCGCTCGGCTCTTCCGCGCGAGCCGTCCTCGCCGTCTTCCTCGCCGAGGGTGCGGCGCTCGGCGTGGCCGGAAGCGCGCTCGGCCTCCTTCTCGGGATTCTCCTCGCGCGCGCCGCCCTTCTCGCCGTCGGCGGGACGGCGACGGAGCTCTACCTCCCCTCCGCGCATCCCCGCCTCGGCCTCGACGCGGGCGTCCTCGCGACCGCCTTCGGCCTCGGCGTCGCCGCGTCGCTCCTCTCGGCCCTCGCGCCGGCGCTCGAGGCCGCGCGGGTCGCCCCGGCGGCCACGCTCCGGCACGGCTCGGTGGAGGGGGCCCGCCGCCGCGCGACGCGGCCGCTCGCGTTTGTCGGCGCGGGCCTCCTCGTCCTCGCCGCCCTCGCGACGCGCCCGGGCCCGGTTCGGGGCCTCCCCGTCTTCGGCTTCGTCTCGGTCTTCCTCGTCGTGGCCGGCGTCTCCCTTCTCGCCCCGGCCGCGGTGACGTTCACGGCCTCGCGGCTCGACCGGACCGCCGTCCGGCTCTTCGGGGTGACGGCCCGTATCGCGCGCGCGAACCTGACCGGAAGCCTCTCCCGCACTGCCGTCGCCGTCGCCGCGCTGACGATGGGAATCGGAATGATGGTCTCGGTCGCCGTCATGGTCGGCTCGTTCCGAGACACGGTCGCGCGCTGGGTCGGGCAGACCCTTCGGGCGGACCTTTTCGTCAGCCCTGCGAGCGGGCGGTCGGGGCCCTCCTTCGGACGCCTCCCGGACGAGGCGATCGCCCTCGTCGAGTCGGTGCCCGGCGTCGCCGCCGTCGATCCTTATCTCGCGTTCAACGCGACGCGCGGCGGCGTCCCCTTCACGGTCGGTTCCGGCCGCTTCGAGGTACTCGCGGCACACGGTCGGCTTCCGCTCCTCGATGGGCGCGACACCGGTCCCGTGGTCCTCGCAGCCAAGGAGCGGGGCGAGGCTCTCGTCTCCGAGCCGTACGCGGAGAAGTTCGGCGTCTCGCCGGGGGATGTCGTCGAGATCCCCTCGGACAGGGGTCCGGTCCGCCTCCTCGTCGCGGCCGTCTACGTCGACTACTCGAACGACCGCGGGACGATCACCATCGACCGCGGCCTCTTCCGGAAGATCTTCGCTCTCCCGGGAGCGGTCAGCCTCGCCGTGACGCTGGATGTCGGTCTCGACCCGGAGGAAGGGCGCCGGCGCCTCCTCGCGGCCGCGGCGGGGCGTTTCGCTCTTCGCGTCCGGACGAACGCCGTCCTCCGGCGCGAGGTCCTCCGGATCTTCGACCGGACTTTCGCCGTGACGTACGCGCTCGAGGCGGTCGCTATCGCGGTGGCCGTCCTCGGCGTCTTCAACACGCTGACGGCCCTCGTCCTCGAGCGGCGGCGCGAGATCGGCCTCCTGCGCGTTCTCGGGGCTTCGGCGGCCGACGTCCGCCGCGCCGTCCGCTTCGAGGCGCTCGCGATCGGCGTGCTCGGGAGCGCCCTCGGCCTCGGGTCCGGGGCGGCGATGTCGCTCGTTCTCGTCCACGTCATCAACAAGCAGTCGTTCGGATGGACGATTTCCGTCCACTGGCCCTTCGCCTTTCTCGCCGCGGCGCTCGCGCTCGTCCTCGGGACGACCCTCCTCGCCGCCGCGGGTCCGGCCCGCCTCGCGGCCGAGACCTCCGCCGCGGCCGTCCTGAAGGAGGAATGACGCCCATGAGACGGACCGGACCTCTTCTCGGACTTCTCTTTGCGGCCACTGTGGCCGTGGCCTCCGCCGCCTCCTCCCGCTTCCGGACCCCCGACGCCGGGACGCCCCTCTCCTTTCCGCGCGACCATGGCTCCCACGACGACGCGCGCGTCGAGTGGTGGTATGTGACGGGGCATCTGGAAACGGCCTCGGGGCGGCGCCTCGGGTACCAGCTCACGTTCTTCCGGACCGGTCTTCTCGACGAGCCACGCGCGGCGCGGACTTCGCGCCTCGCGGCGCGGGACCTCTTCCTCGCCCACTTCGCCCGGACGGACGTTTCGGGTGGGACGTTCCGGTACGCCGAGCGGATCCACCGGTCCGGACTCGGCGCCGCCGGAGCGCGCGAGGACCGGCTCGCCGTCTTCAACGAGGACTGGTCGCTCACGGAAGTCGCCGGCCGCTTTCTCCTCGAAGCCCGCGACGGGGAAGAGACGCTCGCGCTTCTCCTCGAACCGGAGAAGCCGCCCGTCGTTCACGGAGCCGGCGGCCTGTCCCGGAAGGGCCCCGAGCCGGAGGCCGTCAGCCGGTACGTCAGCTTCACCCGGCTCCGGACGGCCGGCTGGATCTCGAGCGGCAAGAAGAGCGAGGTGGTCACGGGCTCCTCGTGGATGGACCACGAGTGGGGCCCCGGCTCGATCGGGGCGGGCGCCATGGGATGGGACTGGTTCGCCATCCAGCTCGACGACGGACGCGACCTGATGCTCTATCGGATGCGCGAGAAGGGCGGGACGGCTTCGCGTTTCTCCTCCGGGACTCTCGTCGGGAAGGACGGCGCGCCCCGCACGCTCTCCGCAGATGAGTTCGCGATCGACGAGACAGCGACATGGACGAGCCCACGGAGCGGCGGAACCTACCCGGCGCGCTGGAAGATCCGC
This sequence comes from Acidobacteriota bacterium, assembly GCA_037443065.1. Lineage (GTDB taxonomy): Bacteria > Acidobacteriota > Thermoanaerobaculia > UBA5066 > UBA5066 > DAOMFB01. The sequence continues at coordinate 39,684 of JBBIPB010000007.1, forward strand.
GTTCCGTCGGCCGGCCTCGATCTCTCGGTCTCACCGCTCGTCGCCGACCAGGAGCTCGTCACGGAGAAGTCGACACGGGTCACCTACTGGGAAGGGGCCTGTTCGGTCTCGACACCGGAGGGGCGCCCGGCGGGGCGCGCCTACGTCGAGCTGACGGGCTACGCCGGCGAAGGGGCGCTCGGACTCTTCCGTTAGGCCGTCGGAGCTGCGCCGAAAGGAAGCTACTTCGCGGCGCCGCGGCTCAGCCGGCTCTGCCTCATCCCGTAGGCGAAATAGAGGCCGAGGCCGACGAGAAGCCAGAGGACGAAGCGGATCCAGGTGATCCCCGGGAGCCCCTGCATCAGGAAGAGGCACATCAG
>JBBIPB010000008.1:0-36403 GCA_037443065.1 Acidobacteriota bacterium
GGCCCCGCAGCGGTCCGATCGGCTCTCGGCTGGGCCGTGGGCGCCGCCGCCGCGGTCGGGGCCGCGGCCGGTGCCGTCGCCCTCCTCCGTCTCCTCCTTCGCGTCACGGCGGCCGAGTGGCTGACGGTCGGTGCCGGCCTCGGCGCCACCGCCCTCCGGACCGCCGCCGCGCTCGCCCTCTCCCTCCTCTGGGCCCTTCCGGCCGGGATCCTCATCGGCCGGCGTCCGGCCCTGTCGCGGCGCATTCAGCCCGTCGTCCAGATCGTCGCGTCGTTTCCGGCCCCGATGATCTTCCCGCTCGTCACGGGCGGCCTTCTCGCGCTCGACGTCCCGTTCGGCGCGATCGCGGCCGTCCTGATGCTTCTCGGCGCCCAGTGGTACGTCCTCTTCAACGTCCTCGCGGGGGCGGGTGCCATCCCGGGTGACCTCGACGAGGCGGCGCACGTCTACCGCCTTTCCCGGGCCGCCACGTGGCGGATTCTCCTCGTGCCGGGCGTCTTCCCCTTCCTCGTGACCGGGCTCGTCACGGCGGCCGGAGGCGCCTGGAACGCCTCGATCGTGGCCGAGGCGCTGGTCTACCGCGGGCGGACGTTCGAGACCCTCGGCCTCGGCTCGCTCATCACGCGCGCCACGCGGGAAGCGAACTTCCCCCTCCTCGCCGCCGGCGTTCTGACGATGTCGCTCGCGCTCGTCCTTCTGAACCGGACGGTCTGGCGGCGCCTCTGGACGCTGTCGGCCACGAAGTACAGCCTGAACCGATGAGCGCCGCCCCCGCCCCGCCGATCCCGATCGCCCGCACCTGCGGAGTCTCGCGCCTCTTCCGGGACGAGGACGGACGCGAGCGGGTCGTCCTCGCGAACGTCGACTTCGAGGTTCGTCCAGGCGAGGTCGTCGCCGTTCTCGGCCCGTCCGGCTGCGGCAAGTCGACGCTCCTCCGGATTCTGATCGGCCTCATCCCGCCCTCGACGGGTGTCGTGGAGCAGCACGGAAAGCCTCTCGAGGGGATTCACTCCGGAGCCGCGGTCGTCTTCCAGAATTTCGCTCTCTTCCCCTGGTTGACGGTGGAGGAGAACGTCCGCGTCGGCCTCCATGCCCACGGCCTCCCCGACGGCGAAGCGAGTACTCGCGTGCGGGAGGTGATCGCCGCCGTCGGGCTCACCGGCGCGACACGCGCCTACCCGAAGGAGCTGTCGGGCGGGATGAAGCAGCGCGTCGGAATCGCCCGCGCGATCGTCGGAAGGCCCGAGCTCCTCTGCATGGACGAGCCCTTCTCGGCGCTCGACATCCTCACGGCCGAGCTTCTCCGCTCGGAGGTCTACCGGCTCTTCAAGGATCCCTCGACGGGGCTCTCGTCCGTTCTCCTCATCACGCACCTCATCGAGGAGGCGGTCTACCTCGGAGACCGGATCGTCATTCTCGGCGCAAACCCCGGCACGGTCAGGCGCGAGATCGCGAACGCGCTCCCCCACCCCCGCTCGCTCCGGGACCCCGCGTTCCTCCGGATGGTGGCCGACGTGCACGACGCGGTCACGGGCGTGCACCTTCCCGAAGAGACGGTGCCCGCCGGCCGTCCCGCCGAGGCGCCGATCGTGCCGCTCCCGAACGTCTCGATCGGCGAGATCGGGGGCCTCCTCGACATCCTCCTCGCGCACGGAGGCGAGCGGGATCTCTTCGCCCTCGACCGGGACACTGAATACGACTTCGGGAGGACGATCGCGGTCTGCAAGGCGGCCGAGCTCCTCGAGCTCGTCGACACGCCGCGGCAGCGGGTCCTCCTCACCGACCTGGGACGGAGCGTCGTTGCGGCCAGGCCGCCGGAGAGGGTCCGCCTCCTCCGGCGGCAGATCCTCGGCCTCGGGACCTTCGCGGCGATCGTCCGGTTCCTCGCCGCGACGCCAGACGCCCCGCGCCCTGGCGAGGAGGTCCGCGATCTCCTCGCGGCGCAGCTGCCGGCCGCGGACATCCCGGGGCTCTTCGAGGCGGTCGTCAACTGGGGCCGGTACGCCCAGCTCTTCGAGTACGACGCGGCGGCCGACGAGCTGGGCCTCTGGGGTGGCCCGGGGGACGGTGACGAGCCGGACGACGACGGGTGAGCGGCAGTGCGCGGACGCGTAGGATGAGTCCGTGACGACCTCTCCGGAGGGTTCTCTCCGTTTCGCCGCCATCACCGGCTTCCGGACCGGGTGGAGATGACGCTCCCACCGGTCCGGACGATCGAGATCGTCCTCGTCCCGGAAGACGCCCTCTCCCACGCTCTTGCTGCGGCGCCCCGTTACGGACTCGACGACGTCGGCGGGGGCCCGACCGGAGGCTCCGGAGCCGGCGTCGCCTTCGCGGCAACTCCCGAGGCGCTTCACGCCCACTTCGAAGTCGAGGCCGAGCCACCGCTCGTCCTCTCCGCACCCGACCTCGGTCCCGTCTACGAGGACGACTGCGTCGAGCTCTTCGTCGCTTCGTCTGGGGATCCGGCGGCCTACACGGAAATCGTCGTGAACGCAGCGGGCGCCCGCTACGGGGCCCAGGTCGTGAATCCGGACGGCAGCCGCGAAACCTGGACCCTCCGCGCGGGGGTGCTGCCGCCCGGTCTCTCTGTCTCCGTTTCGGGAGAGCCGGCGACCGCATCGCCTTCCGCGTGGCTTCGGTGGCGGGCCTCGATCTCGGTCCCATGGCGCTCCCTCTCCCGCGGGGGTCAGGCCCCCCGGCCGGGCGAGGAGCGCCGGCTCAACGCCTACCGGATCGCGCGCGGCCGCGCGACCCGGTATCTCGCCCTCTCGCCTACCCTTCGAGCCTCTCCCCCCGACTTCCACGTCCCCGCCCGTTTCGCCCGCGCCCTCTTCCGGCTTCCCGCCGGTGCCGCGCCGTCCTGCTAATCTCCCGATGAGAATGGGTCGCGACGAGCCGGTTCGCCCCTCCCCCGGAGACGTCCCGTCGGGCACCGCCTCCGACCTCGAGCTCCTCGAGAGGATCCGCGGCGGGGAGACGTCCGCGCTCGACGCCCTCTACGCGCGTTACGCCCCGGCGGTCTACGCACTCGTCTGGAAGGTCCTCCAGAACAGCGACGAAGCGGAGGACGTCGCACTGGACGTCTTCTGGCAGGTCTGGCGGCAGGCCGACCGGTACGATCCGGCGCGCGGTGCGCCCCCGGCATGGATCTTCACGGTCGCCCGCTCCCGCGCGATCGACCGGTTCCGCGCACGCCATCGGACGGAGGACCGGACGATCTCCTTCGACGACCCCGGCGCGAAACTCGACCCGATGGACGACAAGGCGCGGCCCGACCAGGTAGCCTCCTTCCGTCAGACGCGCGACGCCGTCCGCGGGGCGATGAAGGCGCTCTCCCCCGCCCAGCGCGAGGCGGTGGAGCTGGCCTTTTTCAAGGGGCTCACGCACGTGGAAATCGCCGAGAAGCTCCGGCAGCCCCTCGGCACGGTAAAGACGCGGATCCGGCAGGGGCTCCTCCGGCTCCGCAAGCAGCTTGACTGAACCCGCCGCCGTCCGCGCCCTCGCCGCCTGGTACCGCCGGCACCGGCGTGATCTCCCCTGGCGGCGGACGCGCGATCCGTACGCGGTCTGGCTTTCCGAGGTCATGCTCCAGCAGACGACCGTGGAGGTCGTGACGCCGCGCTTCGGCCGCTTTCTCGCGCGCTTCCCGGACGTGGAGACGCTCGCCGCCGCCCGGGAACGAGACGTCCTCGCCGAGTGGAGCGGCCTCGGCTACTACGCCCGTGCGCGAAACCTCCACCGTGCCGCGCGGGCCGTCGTCCTTTCCGGTCGATTCCCGCGCACCGTCCAGGGTCTTCGGGCCCTGCCGGGCGTCGGCGGCTACACGGCGGCCGCCGTCGCCTCGATCTGCTTCGGTGTCCCGGAGCCGGTCGTGGACGGAAACGTCATCCGCGTCCTCTGCCGCTACCACGGGCTCCGGGTCGATCCGAAAGCTCATGCGACGCTCGGGCGCGTCCGGCTCCTCGCGCGCCGGTTCGTCGCCGGCGGGGCGCCCGGCGACCGGAACCAGGCCCTGATGGAACTCGGCGCCCTCGTCTGCACCCCGCGCGCCCCGCGCTGTGGAGCCTGTCCGCTTTTCCCCGCCTGCGAGGCGGCGCGACGCGGGACCCCGGAGGCTTTTCCCGCACGCGGGACACGGGAGCCCGCGCGGTCGCTGCATCTCGTCGCTGGAGTCGCATTCCGCCGGCGACGACTCGTCCTCGTGGAAGACCGCGAACTCGTCCGCGGCCACCTGACCGTTCCGCTCTTCCGCGTCCCTCCGGGGAAACGGCCTGCAAACGTCCTTCGAGGGAAATGGGAGGGTGCCGCAGGCCGAGGGGTCGAGGCGCTCGGGAGACTCGGGGTGCTCCACCACTCCGTACTGAACAGGCGCTACCTCGTGGATGTCTTTGCGCTCGAAGAACGGACGCCGTCTCCCTCGCTCCGCACGCTGCCTGAAGAGCGCCGCCGCGCGCCAGGCGCGGAATCCGCGGCGCGCATCCGGCTGCTCCGCGAAAGCGATTTGTCACGTCACGCCCACGGCGGGCTTCTCCTGAAAATCCTCGCGCTCCGCGGCCATGTCCCCCGCCGGAAGTGACGCGGCCCCGCCACGCTATCCTCCGGACGATGCCGCGGAAGCCCTCCTTTCGCGCGGTGGCGCCCGGCGCCACGATGGCGCCGGCCTTAGGAGAGCTTTTCGTCCCGCTCGGCCTCGTCTTCTCGCTGGCGCTCTCCTTCTTCCTCTGGCTCGCCGACTCACCCGAGCAGCTCCGCGACTGCAAGGTGGCGCTCCAGGCGCTCGGGGCCTCCGCGGCCCTCTTCGGCCTGGCTCTCGCCGCGCGGCGGCGGAATCCGTTCCCCCGATGGCGCACGTTATCGCCCTTCGCCCGCACCGGCCTTGCCGCTCTCGGAAGCGCCCTCGCCCTCGCGCTCGTCTCGGCGTTCGTGAACACGTCGCGCGTCGACCCCCTGACGGCCGTCGCGGTCCTCGCGCCCCTCGCTCTCGTCGCCGCCGGCACATCCTCTCCGGGAGCCGCCGCGGCGCCACGGGTCTTCGGCGCCCTGATGATCGCCGGTGCCGCGACGGGACTTCTTGCGGCGGCGCAGAGGTTCCTGGGGATCCTCCGGATCATCGGCATCGAGGCCCCGGAGCCCCGCTTCCGGGCCGTGGCGCTCATTGGGAACCCGGGGGACGTCGGCGCCGCCCTCGTGGCCCCCACGCTCCTCCTCTGGCTCTCCCTGGCCTCCGCAAGAAGCGTCCGCGCGCGGCTTCTTTTCGGGACGGGCCTCCTTTCGACGCTCGTGGGGCTCGGCGCGACGGAGTCGATTGCCCCCCTCGGCGCCGTCGCGGCGGCGGTCCTGATCCACACGCTTCTCGACCTTCGCCGCCGCTGGCTTCCCTTCGTCGGCACAGCTCTTCTCCTCGTCGCGGCGGCCGTCGGAACCGGGGCGGGGCGGCGGATCCTGACGAAGGCCGAGCAGCTCCGGAGCGGCAAGGTGGCGAGAGCTTCCACGCAGCGCGACATCGGCTTCCTCTCCGCGCTCGAGATGATCCGAGCGAGGCCGCTCCTCGGCGTCGGGCCGGGCGCCTTCGAGAATGCGTTCGTCCCCGCGAGGCTACGCGCCGAGGAGCGCGCGGGGCGCCGGTTCCACCACGACTCCGGATTGGCACACTTCGAAAACGCTCACAACGAACCGCTGACGCTCGCCGCCGAGAACGGCCTCCCGGCCGCGGCACTCTCCCTCCTTCTTCTCGGCGCCGTGGCCGCCGGGCTTCTCGGAGCGTCCCTGAAGAAGACCGGAGAGGACCGGGCCGGAGAGGTTCCGCCGGACACCCTTCTCGCTCTTCTCACCTCCTTCGCGGTCCTCTCCCTCGCGAGCTTCCCGCTCCGGCTCGCCCTCTCCGTCGGGCCCGCCGCTTACGCCTTGGGGCTCGCCGTTCGGGCGGGTCGGCGGCCGGCGGAGGAGGAGAAGCTCGCGGCCCCGCGCATCGCCGCCGCGCTCGGCCTCGCCGCGACGCTCCTCCTCGGAACGTCGGCCGTCCGGATCGCGGCCGTCTCCCTCCAGGCCGACGGCGAGCTGAGGCTCCAGGCCACGTCCGTCTTCCGCGGAGCCGCGCGAAGCGACATGAACGACTCGGCGCGGCGCCAGATCAGGAGGGCCCTCGCCCTTCGTCCGATGAGCCCGACGGCCTGGCTCGCCCTCGGCTCCACGTACCGGATCGACGAGGACTGGGAGAACGCCTTTCTCGCGTACGCCCGGTCTCTCTCGATCGAGGAGCGCGGGGAGACCGACTTCAATCTGGGCCTCGTCGTGCTCGCCGGCAAGCAGCCGGAGAAGTCGGTCGCCTTCTTCCTGCGCGGAGTCTGGCTCCTTCCCGCCCTCGCGGAGATGCTCCCGCCCGCCGTGGACCGCGCGGCGCTCGTCCGCTCGATCGACGAGGCCGCGGCGGCGCTGCCGAAGGGGGGCCGCACCCCCGATCTTCCCGACGGCTTGACGCCGAAACTCTGACCCGGCCGCAGTCCACACCTTTCACCCCTGCTACCGAGGATTCGTATAGTAGAGATTCGAGACGCGACCCCGTGCAGGACGACCCCGCGCAGGAGCGCTTTGGGTCATCGCCGGTGGCTCCAGTAGCCGGGCCGACGCCTCTGGTGGGCGATGGCGACGATGCGGATGCGGTCCGGCTCCAGGGCGTAGATGAGGCTGTAGGGAAAGCGCTGCAGGACTTTTCGGCGCAGACCCTTGGGCCTGACGACGGGGGCCGCTTCCGGCGCCCGCAGGATCAGCCGGGCACAGCGCACGATCTCGGCTTCAAGCCGTGCTCCGAGCCCCTCCTCTTCCTCCTCGTAGTACCGGATCGCCTCGGCCAGCTCGGCGTCGGCTCCGGGGTGGAGGTAGAGCTTACGAGCGAGCGGCCCTGGCACGGGCGAGAGATTCCTTCAAGGGGATCTCTTTCACGTTGCCGTCGCGCATCTCCTGAAGGCGCCGTTCCGCCTCGTCAAGCCACAGCGCCTCGGCTTCGGCCTCGCTCAACTCGTCTAAGCTATCCAGAAGGCGGCGTGCGATCCTCGCTCGGCTCTTGTGGTCGAGCTTCAGGGCCGCAGCGACGATCTGTTCCGTGCTCATCGCTACGGATTCTATCTCTCCGGCTCTCACGTCGTTTTTTCAGACCCCCGTCCCCTTGAGCACCGTCGCGACGGTCCGGAGGAGGATGAAGAGATCGAGGAACGGGCTCCAGTGGAAGAGGTAGCCGAGGTCGTACCGGAGCTTGACGTCGGGCTTCGTCGCATAGGCCCCCATCACCTGCGCGAGGCCCGTGATCCCGGGCTTCAGGGCGAGCCGGAGGCGATAGGCCGGGACTTCCCGCGAGAACTCCGCGACGAACTCGGGCCGCTCGGGGCGCGGGCCGACGAGGCTCATGGTCCCTCCGACGACGAGAATGAGCTGCGGCAGCTCGTCGAGCCGCGTCTTCCGGAGAAGGCGACCGACGCGCGTCGTCCGCTCGTCGCCTTCGGCCGCGAGGGTCGGGCCGGTCGCCACCTCGGCGGAGGGGCGCATCGTCCGGATCTTCCAGAGATCGAACTCCGCGCCGTGCCGCCCGACGCGCCGCTGCCGGAGCCACGGGGCGCCCGGGCTCTCGAGCGCGACGGCCGCACTCGCGACCGCGAGGAACGGCAGGGAAAGGACGAGGAGGGTCGCCCCGAGCGTGAGGTCGACGAAACGCCGGAAGACGCCCGCCGTCCGGGAGGCGCCACGCGTTCCGACGGGCATGAGCGGAAGGTCTCCGAGGCTCCGCGTCACGACGCGCGAGGCGACGACGTCCGCGAGGCCGGGGAGGATCCAGAGGTCGAAATCGTGCTCGAGGCTCCGCTCGAGAAGTCCGATCAGGACCAGGCGGTCCTCCGGGAGCGCCGACGCGAAGACGACGTCGGCCGGCTCCTCGGGAGGGAGAAGCCCGATGAGCGCGTCGGCCGAAAGGAGCGTTCCGCTCTCCGGACGCCCCGGCCGAAGCCCCGAGAGCTCCTCGAGCCAGAGATGGAGGCGGTGACCCGTGATGTCTCCCGCCCGGAGTGCCGTCGCCGCCCGCCGCGCGTCCTCGCCGCCGCCGAGGACGACGACGGGGCGGATCCCGATCGGGACGAGCCTCCCGGCGAGGAGCCGCCAGAGCTCGAGGGCGAGCCAGAGAGCCGGGACGAAGATGAGGAGAACAGTTCGCGGCACGGCGAAGCCGGCGAGAAAGTAGAGCGGGACGAGGCCGGTCCCGGAAAGGAGCGCGGAGACGAGGAGGCCGCCGCGCTCCCGCACCGAGGCCGCCGGCTCGTCATACGTCCCCGCGAGCGTCGTCGCGAGGAGCGTCGACGCCGCGACGCCCGTGAGCCAGGGGAAGAGGCCGAGCGAAAGCTTCTCTTCCGGGAGAAGCGACGCCGTGAGGGGAAGCGGCACGTGGCGGCGGAGCCAGACGACCGCCGTGAAGGCGAGGACCGACACGGCCGCGTCCCCCGCCATGAGGAAGAGCCTCCGTCCCTCGCGGCCGCGCGGCTTCATTCGGCCTGCCCGCGGGCCCGGACGCAGGCCGACGCGAGCACCGCGACCGAGAGCCTCCGGTCCGCATGCGCCTGGACCCACGCGCGCCCACGCCTCCCGTCTTCGGCTGCGGTCCCCTCGTCCCGCAGGTATTCGACAAGGGCCGAGGCGAACTCCTTCGGGTTCCCGGCGACGCGGGCCGGCGGAGGGATCCCGCCCGGGGTCGCTCGCGCGGCGACTTCGGGCGAGGCGACGACGGCGCACCCCGCCTCGAACGCTTCGAAGAGCTTGTTCGGGGTACCGGTCCCGAGCGTCACCGGAACCGCGACGACGCGTGCATGCCGGAGGAAGGCAGACATGTCCTCGACCGGGCTCGTCACGTCGATCCCCCCCGCGCCTTCGATGCTCCGGAGCGCGGGTGACGCGTCGGCCCCGCCGAGGAGAAGTCGCGCCTCCGGCGCCTCGCGCCGCACCCGCGGCCAGATCTCCTTGAGGAGCTCTCTCACGGCCAGTTCGTTCGGACGGTACCGCAGCCGCCCCGTGAAGGCCACGGTCGCCCGGCGCGGGCCCGCGGAGACCGGACCGACCACCACGCCGTTCGCGACCGCGAGTGTCCCCTCCGGAAGCTCTCCCGCGTCGAAGGCCGTCGTCGCGACGAGGACCCGCGCCCGCCGGGCGGCCTCGCGCTCCACCCGGCAGAGCCTCGGAGCCTCGAACCGCCAATAGAGGCGGCGCCAGAGCGCGGGATCCCGCCGGGCCGCCTGCCGGGCCGCGGCGCCGAGCGCGTCGACGTAATCGACGACGCGCGGCCCGGACGGGAGCGCGTCTCCGACGTGCGGAAGGAGGCGCTGCGGGAGAAGGACGACGACGAGGTCGAACGGAGTCTCGGCCGCGAGCGCTTCTCTCCAGGGCCCGGAAAAGAGAGCCGACTGAAGCGGCGCGCCGGAGAGAAGCGCCCGGACGAGCCCGGCGGCCTTTGACAGGAAAGGCTGCGCCACGCGGACCGTCCGCTCCGCCCGTGGTACGTCCTGGGCGCCACCCCGCGCAGCCCCGCCGGCCACCGTCACCCCGAAGCCGGCTTCGTGGAGAGCGGCGAGGTGAATCTCCGCGCGGAGGCGGTCCCCGGTGTGCCCGGTCCCGGGAAGGCGCGGGACGACGAGAAGAGCCCTCACGGGCCGGGCCTGGCCCGGTGCCACGTCCCGGGCGAGCGGAAAGCGCGTCCCACTGCACGGAGCCAGACTCCGGCGAACGCCGCGAGATCGCGCGCGGAGACGGGCGGGACTTCCGGCGGGTCTCCGAGAGCCGAGCGCGCGGCCGTTATCGCCCGGACCTCGAGGACGAGCGCCGCCTTCGAGAGGCCCGACGCGAGAAGCGGCTGCACGAGCGATGCCGTCTCGCGCCGGAGCGCGAGAACGACGAGCGCCACGTCGGAGGCGAGCGCCACGAGCACGAGAAAAGCCAGGACGAGCGCCCGCGGGCGGAGCCAGAGGTCTGCCGCGAGGACGAACGCCTCCCGCGGGCTCCCGAGTGCGACCCTCGCGAGGTCGACCGTACCAGTCGCGAGGAGCTTCAGGTGTCCCGCAAACCACCGGGCGCGGGGCCGCGCGAGCGTGCCTGAGTCTCCGGCCGCTTCGTCGAAGGCAAATGGAGAGGGAAGAGCGCGGATCCGGATTCGCCGCGCCAGGAGCCGGAGGGTGGCTTCCGAGTCCTCGGCCGTCGTCCGGACGGACGCGGCCGGCCCCTCGCGCCAGGCCCGTGGCGAGAACCCCATCGCCTTCCCGCGGAGCCGGACGGGAAGCCCTTCCGCGTCGCGGGCGAGGTCCTCCACGCGGGTCGCGAGCGCGAGAGAGAGCGCCTCGACGCGTGCCGGAGCCGTCTTCGGGATTCCGGAGGGCCGGACCGGGAGCTGGAACGCCTCGGTCCCTTCCGGGACGGCAAGCCGCGAGAAGAACCCCTCCTCGAGCCGCATGTCGGCATCGAACACCATGACGAAATCGGCCTCGGCGAGAGGATCCGGCGTCCGGTCTCCGAGTGTGCGGGTCGCGAAGGCGAGCGCCTCCCCCTTCGAAGGGCCGGCCGGGCGCTTCACGAGGAACGGAATCGACTCTGCCGCGAGGGCCGTCTCGGCGGCCGGGTCGGCTCCGTCGAGGATCACGAGGGTCTCGACCCGGCACCCGGCGACCACCGCCTCACGGGCAAGGTCTCGGCAGAGAGGGAGCATCCGGTCCCGTTCGGCCCGGGCCGGGATCAGGACGAGGAGGCGGCGAGGCCGGCGTCCTTCGACGGGGCGACCGCAAAATATGGAGGCCCTGCCCCAACGCCCGAGGGCGTCCAGAAGCGGCGGCACCGAGAGCGCCGCAAGCGCGTAGAAGCCTCCGGCAAGGGGGTCCACGGCCCCATCGTAGCGGACGGCGCGGCCGGTGCCGGCGGCCGCTCCCCCGCGCGGGCTTGTTCCCTTACTTGCGTGCCTGGGCGTCCACGACGCCGAACGCCGCCATGTTCACGATGTCGGCCACCTCGACGCCGCGCTGCAGGACGTGAACCGGCTTTCCCATTCCCATCAGGATCGGTCCGATCGCCTCGGCTTTCGCGAGCCTCCAGACCAGCTTGTAGGCGGCGTTGGCGCTCTGCAGCTCGGGGAAGATGAGGACGTTCGGGGGGCCCTTGAGGGCCGCCCACGGATACTCCTCCTTCAGGAACTCGGGGAGGACGGCCGTGTCGGCCTGCATCTCGCCGTCGCACTCGAGGTCCGGCCGGCGTTGTCTCACGATCTGGACAGCCTCCCGCACCTTGTTCGTCTCCGGAGAGCGTGTCGATCCGAAGTTGGAGAAGGCGATCATCGCCACCCGCGGGATGATGTTGAAGAGCCTCGCCACGCCGGCCGACTGGATGGCGATCTCCGCGAGGTCCTCGGCCGTCGGGTTGATGTTGACCGTCGTGTCCGCGAAGAAGAAGACACGCTCCTGAAGGATCAGGATGAAGAGGCCCGAGACCCGGGTCGCATCGCGCGCCATGCCGATCGTCAGAAGCGCCGGCCGAATCGTCTCCGGGTAGTATGTCGTCAGGCCGGAGAGCGCCACGTCGGCGTCCCCCTCGGCGACCATCATCGGGGCGAAGTAGTTCCTCACGCGCATCATGTGTTGCGCGTCCTCCTTCGTCACGCCCTGGCGCTTCCGCTTCTCCCAGAAGTCCTCGACGTAAGTGCGGAACCGGGGGTGCTCCTCCGGATCGATGACGGTGATGTGCGCCTTCACGTCGAGGTTCCTGAGCGCGGCCTCCGCCTTCTTGCCGCGCGAGAGGAGAATCGGCAGCGCGATCCCCTCCTCGGCGAGGATCTTGGCCGCCCGCTGGATCTTCGGGTGGTCTCCCTCGGCCAGGACGATCCGCTTCGGGCTCGATCGCGCCTTTTCATGGATGATCTGCATGAAGGAGCGGGCGCGGGAGAGCATCCCCTCCAGCTTCGCCCGGTAGGCATCGAGGTCCTCGATCGGCTTTTTCGCCACCCCCGTCTGCGCGGCGGCCTCCGCCACCGCCGGCGCCACCCACATCAGGACGCGCCAGTCGAACGGCTTCGGGATCAGGTACTCCCGGCCGAAGCGGAACCCCTCGACGCCGTACGCGCGCGCGACGGAGTCGGGAACGTCTTCCTTGGCGAGGCTGGCGAGCGCTTTCGAAGCCGCCAGCTTCATTGCCTCGTTGATCTGCGTGGCGCGGCAGTCGAGCGCGCCCCGGAAGATGAAGGGAAACCCGAGGACGTTGTTGACCTGGTTCGGATAGTCGGACCGCCCCGTCGCCATGATGACGTCGCCCCGCGCGGCGTGCGCCTCCTCGGCGGAGATCTCGGGCACCGGGTTCGCCATGGCGAAGATGATCGGGTTCTTCGCCATCCTCTTGATCATGTCGCCCGTCACGAGCTTTGCCGCCGAGACGCCGATGAAGGCGTCGGCTCCCTCGAGCGCCTCGGCGACCGTCCGCTTCTCCGTGTCGCGGGCGAACTTCGCCTTGTACGGGTTCATGTTTTCCGTCCGGCCGCTGTGGATGACGCCGGTCCGGTCGACCATCAGGATGTTCTCGAGCTTCACGCCGTACGTGACGTAGAGGTTCGCGCAGGCGATGGCCGCCGCGCCGGCGCCCGCGAAGACGACCCTCACGTCCTCGATCTTCCGGTTCGTGATCTCGAGGGCGTTCAGAAAGGCCGCGGCCGAGATGATCGCCGTCCCGTGCTGGTCGTCATGGAAGACCGGGATGTTCATCCGCGCCTTCAGCTTCTCCTCGATGTAGAAGCACTCCGGAGCCTTGATGTCCTCGAGGTTGATGCCGCCGAAGGTCGGCTCGAGGCGGGCCACGACCTCGACGATCATGTCGGGGTCTTTCTCGTTCAGCTCGATGTCGAAGACGTCGACGTCGGCGAACCTCTTGAAGAGAACGCCCTTCCCTTCCATGACGGGCTTGCCGGCCACGGCGCCGATGTCGCCGAGGCCGAGGACCGCCGTCCCGTTCGACACGACGGCGACGAGGTTTCCCTTCCCGGTGTACTCGTACGCCAGCTCCGGGTCTCTTGCGATCTCGAGGCACGGCTCGGCCACGCCCGGCGTATACGCGAGCGAGAGATCCCGCTGCGTCGCGCACGGCTTGGACGAAACGACTTCGAGCTTTCCCTTTCGCCCCGTCGAGTGGTAGTCGAGGGCGTCCTGCTTGCTGATGCCCATATCTTCAGATCCCCTCCGAGAGACATTCTAGACAGGCGGGCGACCTCTGTCTTCGTTCAAATGCATTACCGACAGACGCTGCCCCGGCGTGGCGTCAGACCTCGACCAGGCGGAGACCGAGAGCCCGCGGGATTCGGACGAAGTCCGCGTCGAGCGTGAAGAGCCGGCCGCGGGCCCGGATCGTCTGCGCCGCGATCAGCGCGTCGACCGTCGTCAGCGCCACGCCTACCCGGCGGCAGGCCGTCGCGATCCAGGCGCCGAGCCTCTGGTCCGCCTCCGCCGCCGGACGAATCTCGAAGCCTTCGACGACGGACGCGAGCCGGCGCCCCTGCTCCGGCGTCCGTGCCCCCGAGAGGAACTCCTGGAGGCAGATTCCCGGCAGGAACATGGGTTCGCCGGCGAGGATGAGATTCCGGAAGCGAAGAACCGCTGCCGGCTCCGGCACCGGGCGCACCCGCCGCCGGAACGCGACGGAGAGGATCGACGTGTCGAGAACGATCAACGCTCGGGGCGGCGCCGGCGCCTTCGGGCCGCCTTGCAGTTCCACTCCGGGTCGAAATCGATCGTTCCGAACTTCTCGAGCGCCTTCAGCCGCTTTTTCTGGCGGACGAATTCCGCGAGCGCCCGGTTCACGGTCTCCCGCTTCGTCCCGAGCCCGCCGAGCTTCAACGCTTCGTCGAGGAGCTGGTCATCGATGGCGAGGTTGGTCGGCACGGTACGCCTCCGAGCCTACACATTGTCTCACACAATCAGACCTGAATCGTTCTGGCCCCAGCGGCGAGGGTCTTCTTCACGACGTCGACGACGCGGTCCGGCGGGATCTCGTGCTTCGCCTTCTCGCGCCGGGTCGAGACCTCGACGACCCCTTTCGCGAGCGCCTTGCCCCCCACGACGACACGGACCGGTAACCCGATCAGGTCGGCGTCCTTGAACTTCACACCGGGCCGCTCGTCGCGGTCGTCGTAGAAGACCTCGAGACCGGCGGCAGTCAGGGCCTCGTAGAGCCGGTCCGCCGCCTCGAGCACCGGCGCGTCCCGCTGGAGGGAGACGACGACGCAGGCGAACGGCGCGAGCGGGACCGGCCAGATGATCCCGTCGTCGTCGTGGTGCTGCTCGATGGCGGCCGCCACCGTCCGGCCGACGCCGAGGCCGTAGCACCCCATCTCGACCGGAACCTTCTTCTGACTCTGGTCGGCGACCTCGCACCCCATCGCCACCGAATACTTCGTCCCGAGCTTGAAGATGTGCCCGACCTCGATGCCGCGCTTGATCCGGAGCGTCCCCTTTCCGGTCGGCGAAGGGTCGCCGTCGCGTGCCGTCGCCACCTCGACGACGGCCGCGAAGGCGGGCTGCGACATGACGTCGCGCGCGATGGAGACGTTCGAGTGGTGCAAGCCTTCCCTGTTCGCCCCGCACCAGACGTTGACGGCGTGCTCGAGGGAACGGTCGACCCAGATCGCCACCGGGCCTTCTTCGAAAGGTCGAAGACCACGTGGCCCCACGAAACCGGGGCGGGTGCCTGACACCTCTTGAAGAATCTCCTCCGAAACCAGCTTTACGTGAAGTGCGCCGAGCACACTGGGAAGCTTGACCTCGTTGATGTCGAGGTCACCTCGGATCAGCACCGCCGCGAGCCATGCCTTCCCGTCCGCTCCGACGGCCTCGTAGATCATCGTCTTGACGATCCGCGAGACGCTCGTCCGGAGATGGGTCGCCTGCCCTTCGCACGTCGTGATCCCCGGCGTCGGCGCGTTCGCCTCGCCGAAGGGCCGCGGAGCCTCCCCCGCCCACGGCTCGGGGAGCGGACCGGTCTGGGCCTTCTCGATGTTCGCGCCGTAGTCCCCGGCGTCGGAGAAGACGAGCGCGTCCTCCCCGGTGTCCGCGACGACCATGAACTCCTCCGAGGCCGATCCGCCGATGGCGCCCGAGTCGGCCTGGACGACCGCGAACTCGAGGCCGCACCGGTCGAAGATCCGCCGGTAGGCCGCGTCCATCTTCCGGTAGTGGACGTCGAGACCCTTCGCGTCGAGATCGAAGGAGTAGGCGTCCTTCATCAGGAACTCCCGGCCCCGGAGGAGGCCGAAGCGGGGGCGGATCTCGTCCCGGAACTTCGTCCGGATCTGGTAGAGGTTGAACGGGAGCTGCCGCCACGACGTCACGGACCGCCGCACCATGTCCGTCACGGCCTCCTCGGCCGTCGGGGCGAGCGCGAACTCCGTGTTCTTCCGGTCTTCGAGGTGGAAGAGGATGCCGTCGGCGATGTACCGGTCCCAGCGCCCCGACTCGACCCAGATCTCCTTCGGCTGGCAGATCGGGAGGTCGACCTCGAGGGCGCCCGAGCGGTCCATCTCCTCCCGGACGATTTCAGTCATCTTCTTCAGCGTCCGGAAGCCGAGCGGTGTGTAGGAGTAGATCCCGGCCGCGAGCTTCTGGATCATCCCCGAGCGATAAAGGAGCTGGTGCGAGACGACCTCGGCGTCGCCGGGGACCTCGCGCAGCGTGGAAAGGAAGTAGTTGGACCAGCGCATAGGGCCGCGAGGATAGCAGCGGCGAAGCCCGCGGGCCGCCTCAGCGGCGCCGGGCGGCCCGGATCAGCGCTTCCATCCGGTCGAGATAGCGGGCCAGCGCCCGGCGGCCCCTCTCGGTGAGGCGGTAGGCGGTGCGCGGCACCCGTCCTTCGAACCCCTTCTCGCAGACGGCATAGCCCGCGAGTTCGAGCTTCCGCGCATGCACCGAGAGGTTCCCGTCCGTCGCCTCGAGCAGCTCTTTCAGCTCCACGAACGTCAGCGACGGCGCCGTCGAAAGCGCCGAGAGGATTCCGAGACGGAGCCGGGCGTGCACGAGCGCGTCGAGGCCGAGGGCGCCCCTTTCGGGCGGAGAGGCGGATCCGGAGACCCTTGCCCCGGTCCGGGGGCGCGCCGCGCGCCTATCCGCCATGGCGTCTCGTGATGACGATGCCGGCGAAGACGTGCCCGAGGCCGAAGCCGGCGGCGAGAAGCGGCGGGAAGAGGGCGAGGGCGAACCGCCGGCCCGCCCCGCGTGTCATCGTCTCCCGGATGAACCGGAGGTTCTCCTCGGCCCGTTCGTGCAGGACCGGGACGGAAACGGGGTCCGGTCGTCCGGCCATCGCGGAAAGCTTCCTCCCGGTGGTCCTGTCCGTCAAGTACTTTCTTTCTTGAAGCAGAATCGGTCCGCCGGGCGCGGCGGCCCTCCCGGTCGAGACCGATTCTCGCAGGAGCGGCCGGGCGGCTATAGTGCCCGGCGAAATGGAGATCTTCCCCGAGTTCGGACCCGCCGGGAGCGCCGACGCCTCACTCTCGGCGGTCGCGCGAGGCCTCGTCGGCTCGGAGATCCTCCGGATGGCGGCCGAGGTGCGCGCCCTGATCGCCTCCGGCATCCCGATCTGCAATCTGACGGTCGGCGACTTCGACCCGGCGCAGTTCCCGATCCCGGATCTCCTTCGCGACGCGACCCGCGAGGCGCTCGTCAGGGGCGAGACGAACTATCCCCCCTCGGACGGCCTCGCCGTGCTGCGGGAGGCCGTCGTCCGGTTCGTCGCGCGGGAGCAGGGACTCCGGTACCCCGTCGACGCCGTCCTCGTGGCATCCGGGGCGCGCCCGCTTCTCTACGGCGCCTTCCGCGCGACGGTCGACCCGGAGGACGTCGTCCTCTATTCCGTCCCGTCGTGGAACAACAACCACTACGCGCACCTCTCCGGGGCCCGCGCCGTCGAGTTGCCCGTCCACGAGACGTCCAACTTCTTCCCGACGGTCGCCCAGATCCACCCGCATCTCGAAACGGCCCGCCTCCTCGTCCTCAACTCGCCGCTCAATCCGACGGGAACGGTGATCGCACGGGAAGCCCTCGCCGAGATCGCGGCGCTCGTCGTCGAGGAGAACCTCCGCCGCGAGGCGGCAGGCCGGCGCGCGCTCTTCGTCGTCTTCGACCAGGTCTACGGGATGCTCACGTACCACGGGGCCGTCCACACGACGCCGGTGGAGCTGGCTCCCGAGATCGCGCGCTACACGATCCTCCTCGACGCGATCTCGAAGTCGTTCGCGGCGACCGGCCTGAGGGTCGGCTGGGGCCTGATGCCTCCCGCCCTCCGGAGGCGTACCGCGGACCTCATCGGGCACGTCGGCGCCTGGGCGCCCCGGGCCGAACAGCTCGCGACGGCCGCACTCCTTGACGCGCCCGAGGTCTACAGGCCCTGGCAGGCGGCGACGAAAGAGAAGCTCAAGCTTCGCCTCGACCTCCTCTTCGACGGACTGATGGCGATGAAGGCGCGCGGTCTGCCGGTCGACGCGATCGCGCCGCAGGGGGCGATCTACCTCTCCGCCCGCGTCAACCTCCTCGGGCGGCGCTGGAACGGCGAGCCGATCCGGACGAACGAGCAGATCCGGAAAATCCTTCTCGACGATGCGGGCTTCGCGGCGGTTCCCTTCCAGGCCTTCGGCCAGCGGGAGGAGACGGGCTGGTTCCGGCTCTCGGTCGGCGCCGTCTCCCCCGAGGAGATCGCGCGGGTCTTCCCCCGCCTCGAGTCCGTCCTCCGCGCCGCCGGATGCTGAGGGGTCGCGTGCGGCCCGAAGTCGAGGCCCTCGACGACCTCATCCTCGGACGCGGCGTGAAACGGGGGCGCCACGAGCTGCCACCGGACGTCGTTCCGCTCTTCCTCGCACGACTCGCCGTCTGCGGGTTCGTCCCGTCCCTCGTCTCCGACGTCTCGATCGAGGTCGGCGTGCGGGTTCCGGCGTGGCTCCTCCGGCCGCCTCTGATCGATTTTGGAACCGTCTTCTGGGAGGTCTTCACCGACGAGAAGCGGCGGAAGCTCTTCGGGTCCGAGGTGCGCGGTCCGAAGGGCGACTGGGAGATCCAGATCCCGCCCTTCTCCCGGGAGACGGTCTGGGCCGGGCTCGCGCACGCGGAGCGCTACGACGCGTCCCGGCCGGTCGGGATGTACTGAGAGGGACGGCCCGATCGTCTAAGATCGTGGCGTGCGGCAGCAGAAGAAGTCCGAGAAGAGCCGGGCCGCGATCCTCGATTCCGCCCTGACGCTCTTCTCGCACCAGGGCTACCGCGGCACCTCGATCCGCGACATCGCCGAGAAGGCCGGCGTCTCGACCGGAAACGTCTACCACCACTTCCAGGACAAGGAGATGATCTTCGAGACGCTCCTCTCCCAGTACTGGAAGGCGATCGAGAGCCCGGATTTCCCGTTCAACCGGGCCCTCGCCTCCGGAAGCTTCCCGGACAACCTCGAGAAGCTGGCCGAAGCCGCCGAGCAGAGCGTCCGCGCCTACCGCCCCTACGTCGCCCTCATCTACGTCGACGTCGTCGAGCTGTCGGGCGAGCACATCCGGAAGTTCTACGCGGGGATGTCCGGGCGCTTCGACGCCTTCATCCGGAGCCGCGTCGGAGAGGAGACGCTCGCGGGACGGATCCGGCCCGGCGTCTCGCCGCTCTCGGCCGTCATGCTCGCGAGCCGCTTCTTCCTCCACTACTTCGCCGTGGAGATCCTCTTCGGCGTCCCGAACCAGTTCGGGAAGGACTCGCGCCTCGCGATCCGCGAGGTCGCCGAGATCCTGCGGCACGGGATGCTTCGCGGCAGCGCGCACGAGCAGGACGTCCCCGTCCCCAAGGCCCTCCGCCGCGCCTAGGCCGCCGGATCCTCCGAGCCGAAGAAGCGCCGGAGGCGCGGCCAGAAGAGGTCGGGGCGCTCGAGGTAGACGACGTGGCCCGACCCCTCGATCTCCTCGTACCGGGCGTGAAGGACGATCCTCTCGATCTTCCGCTGGACCCGGGGCGGGATCGTCCGGTCCTCGGCCCCGGCGAGGATCAGGACGGGGCAGGGGATGGCCGCGTAGCCGGGGCCACAAACCTCGAGCGCGTCGAGGAAAGGGTCCTGGGCCTCGGTCAGGCGGACGAGGGCGTGGACGCGGTCCCGGTAGCGGTCCTCGAAGTTCTGGCGCATCGCCTCGAGCTTCGGCCGGACTTTCGTGACGAACGCCTCGCCGAAGATCTTCTCGTACATGTAGTGCGTGTAGAGCTCGAAGACCTCCGGACCACCGCGGTAGAACCGAAGCGACAGCTCCTCGTACATCGCGAAGAGCGTCTCGCGCGTCAGGAGGATCCCCGAGAGCGTCAGGGTGTGCAGGCGGTCCCCGTGGAGGCGTCCGATCTCGGCGGCGACGAAACCACCGTACGAGACGCCGACGGCATGGGCCTTCGGGACCCCGGCGGCGTCGAGCGCTGCCGCGAAGGCGTCCGCGAAGAGCGGGATCGAATAGGGCTCGTCGGGCGACTCCGAGTCGCCCTGGCCGAGGTAGTCGTAGAGAAGGACGTCCCGCTCCGGATGGAGCTGCGAGAGGAAGCCGTACCAGCTCTTCGTCGACATGGCGAGGCCGTTCAGGAGGCAGACGGCCTCGCGCGCGAGGCGGCCGAAGTACTCCCAGTGGTACGAGCGGCCGGCGACGACGACGGAGCCCTGCCGGTCGGGGACGATCTCCGTGTTCATGCGGGCCTTCCGGAAGCGCCGGCGCGAGCGACGAACTCCGAGGTCAGCCGGACGAACTCCTCCTCGCGCTCGACCATGAGGGCATGGCCGCATTCCGGGAGGATGCGAAGCTCCGCCCCGGGGATCCTCTTCGCGACCGCCGCCGTCCGCTCGAACGGCATGATCGCGTCTTTCCCGGCCGCGAGGACGAGGACCGGGCACGCGATCCGCGCGAGCACGGGGCGGAGATCGCACTGCGAGATCGCCGAGAGAAGGCCGAGGAGCCCCGAGAACCACACATCGGGAAGAAGGCCGACCTGCCCGCGCCGCGCCGAGAGCTCGGCGGCGTGGGCGTCGCGCCAGGCCGGCGAATAGGCCGCCCCCACGATCAGGTCGTAGACGATTCCGCGGTCGCCTCCTGCAAGTGCGCTCTCGCACGCGGCCCGGAGCGCCGCGCCCCCTTCTCCCATCCCGTTTTCCACATGGTCCGTCACCGTCGCCGCAACGACGGAGCCGACGCGGGCCGGATGGCGTGCGGCCAGAAGGAGGGCGACGTACGCCCCGAACGAGGCGCCGACGGCGTGGATGCGAGGGACGGAGAGGTGGTCGAGCAGCCTCGCCACGTCGTCCGCGTGCTCTTCCATCGAGCCGGGAGGCGGGCCCGGCGAAAGGAGTTGGCCCCGGAAATCGCACCGGAGGACTTTGAAGAGTTCGCGAAGTCGCGCGGCGACGGGTTCCCAGGCGAGAAGACTCATCATCCCGCCGTTCAGAAGAAGAAGAGGCTCTCCGTCTCCTTCGACACGATGTGCGAGAACGGGCGGAACGCTCGTCATCCCGGGACGTCCGACGAGGGTTTCTTCGAGAGATAGGACGCCGCGAGCCCGCTCTTGACGACCTTCCCGTAGGGTGTGCGCGGAAGCACCTCGACGAAGACGAAGTCCCGGGGGATCTTGAAGCGCGCCAGCCTCGCGGCCAGGAATCCCGCCAGTTCTTCCTTCGACGGATTCTCCTGGTCCCTGCGGACGACGAAGGCGACCCCCACCTCGCCCCACGTCGGGTGTGGGACGCCCACGATCGCGACGTCCTTCACTGCCGGGTGCTGGAAGAGGATCCCCTCGATCTCGGCGGGATAGACGTTCACCCCGCCCGAGATGAACATGTCCTTCCGGCGCCCGGCGATCGTGAAGAAACCGTCGGAATCGCGGCGGGCGACGTCGCCTGTGTGAAACCAGCCTTCGGGATCGAGCGCAGCGGCCGTCGCCACCGGGTTTCTCCAATAACCCTTCGACACGTGCGGCCCGCGGAGAAGGAGCTCCCCCACCTCGCCCTCCGGGACATCTCTGCCGGACTCGTCGACGAGCCGCGCTTCGGTGAACATCAGCGGCTTGCCGATGGTGCCCGCCTTTCGGACGGACTCCGCAACCGTCATCGAGAAGCAGTTCACGCCGACCTCGGTGAGCCCGTAGCCCTGCTTGAAGACGATGCCGCGCCTCTGGTAAGCCTCGATCAGGTCGAGCGGAAGCGGCGCTCCGCCGCTGATGAACCACCGGACGCGGGAGAGATCGGTGGAGGCGAAGGACGGGGCGTCGAGGAGCATCCGCCACGTCGTCGGGACGCCGAGGACGACTGTGCATCCCTCCCGTTCGATCGTGGCGAGGATCTCGGCCGGATCGAACCCGCGGTGCAGGACGATCGTCCCGCCGGAGGCGAGTATCGGCGTCAGGAACGCCCCGAGCCCCCCCGCGTGGTAGAGAGGGGTGTAGATCGGGCTGACGTCCTCCTCGCAAAGCCCCCAGCAGACGGCCGTGTTCAGGCCGTTCCACGACACCATCCGGTGCGGGACCATCACCCCCTTCGGCTTCCCGGTCGTGCCGGAGGTGTAGAGGAGGCAGTAGAGATCCTCGGGCCCGGGGCGGGGCGCGGAGGGGGCGAGCGCGCTTCGGGTCGCGTCCGAAGAGAGACCGAAAAGTATTTCTTCGAATGAGGGGGAACGCCCTCGCACGGGCGAGGCCTCAGCCTCGAGCGGAACGCCCGTGACTGCCGGGCACTTTCGAAGCAGATCTCTCGCGGTCTCCTCGTACTCTCTTTCAAATATCAGGGCTTTCGGCCCGGCGTCCTCGAGAATCCCCGCGAGCTCGGGGGCCGTGAGCCGCGTGTTGAGCGGGACGAGGACGACGCCGTTCTTCCCGCAGGCGAAAAAGAGGTCGAGGAACTCGACGCGGTTGCCCGAAAGAAGCGCCAGCCGGTCGCCTTTCCCGAGTCCGAGGCCTGCCGTGAGCGCTTCCGCCGCGCGAGCCGCTCGCGCGTCGAGCTCCGCGTACGTGAGGCGACGCCCCGTGGCGACCTCCACGAGCGCGGTCTTCTGCGGCGTGAGGCGCGCCCGCTCGCCGAGGAGATCGCCGTGGATCACGGCTTCGCTCCGGGGGGGACCGACGTCCCGGGGACCGGGAGCGGGGTGTCGAGAGCCTTGTTCAGGGCGGCGAGGAGCTCCCCCGGGCACTCGACCTGCGGAGCGTGGCCACAGGCCGGAAGCGTCGTCAGCCTCGCCGCCGGAAGCTCGGCGACGAGCTTCTTCGCGTAGTCGAGCGTCAGGAGCCGGTCCGAGACCCCCCAGATGACGTCGGCCGGGACGTAGATCTCGCGGATCTTCCCGTCGAGGAGATTCGCCTCCATGTCCGGAAGGTCGAGACGGGCGAGCGGTCCGCGCGCTGCCTGCCGGACGATGTCGTCCAGAACGAAATCGGGGATTCGCGGACTCGCCGGATCGCGGAGCGCCTCCACGGTCTTCCGGGCTTCCTCGCGATTCTTCGGCGTCAGCGTCAGCCCCCGGTCCTCTCCCCTGAGCGGCCCGCCATTCACGAGGACGAGATGCGAGACCCGCCCCGGGCTGCGTCGTGCGACGAGACAAGCGGCCCACGCCCCCATCGAGTTGCCGACGAGGACGACGGGGTCCGAGGGAGACTCCTTCGCGAGAAGCGTCTCGACCCCTTCCACGACCGCCGTCAGGCGGATCGGACCCGAAGCGGGCCCGCTCTCCCCGTGACCCGGGAGGTCCGGAATCAGGACGCGGCGGCGCGCCGCGAGGCCGGGCGCGATCCGGGAAAAGCTCCCGGCCTGGTCGCCGGCTCCGTGAAGAATGACGACTGTCGCTCCGGCGCCGCCGGCGAAATAGGTGAGCGTTCCGGAGGGCCCCGCGAGCGTCTTCTCGACGAAGCCGTCCTTCCGGAGAGCCCGCCGCCCCAGCGACGCGAAGGCCGCGAGCGGATTCCGATGGAACCAGAGGCCAACGGCGAGAAGGGCGACGAGGACTGCCCCGCCGAGGACGAGGAGGATTCTGGCGGCGCGCGGCATGCCCGGGAGCCTAGCGCGGCATCCGGAACGCCACGCCCGCCTGGTTGTAGCCGACGCCAGATCCGATCATCACGACGAGGGCGCCGGGCCTCGCCTTTCCGGCCTCCCGCGCGTCGTCGAGCGCCATCCCGATGCAGGCCGATCCAGTGTATCCCCACTTCTCCATGACGGTGTGCGTCCGCTCCATCGGGAGCCCGAGGTCGGACATGACGAGGTCGATGGAGGGCTTCCGGACCTGCGTGAAGATCACGAGGTCGATGCCGGAGACCGGAAAGCCGCCGTTCTTCGCGAGCTGCCGGACGAGGCGGGGCCATCCTTCGTGGTTGATCTCGGGGGGATACCGCTCGACCATCTTCACGCGCGTCCGGCCCGCGCGGACGGCCTCCTCGGTGGCCGGCTCGGCGGTGCCGCCGGCGAAGATCCCCCAGAACTTCGCGTATGTGCCGTCGGCCTGCATCGCCGAGGAGACGAACCCCGGTTCGTCCCGCGGCTGGAGGACGGCCGCGCCCGCCCCGTCGCCGTAAAAGAAGATCATCGGGTCCATCGGGTCCGCGAGCTTGTGCATCAGGTAGACGCCCAGGACGAGGACGTTCTTCAGGCCCGGGTTCGACGCGATGAGGCCGGAGGCGATCGAGAGCCCCGCCGGAAACGACGCGCAGGCGCAGCCGACGTCGAAGGTCCCGGCGTTCTTCGCGCCGAGCTTTCCCTGGAGGACGACGGAGGTCGCGGGAGAGACGTAGTCGGGCGAGTCGGTGCCGAGGACGATCAGGTCGAGGTCGCCCGGCGTGAGGCCCGCCCGGTCGAGCGCCTGCCGAGCGGCCGGAAGCGCGACGTCGGAGGTCGCCCAGTCCTCGGGTGCGTACCAGCGGGTCCGGATTCCGGAACCCTCCTCCATCTTCTGGACGAATTCGGGGAACACCGACTTCCAGCGCTCGGCAAGCGCCGCGTTGGAGACCTCGACGGGCGGCACGAACCTCCCCGTCGAGACGAGAGAGGCGTAGCGAGACGTCATGTCCCGACCACGATGCCGCCGTCGACGGAGAGCGTCGTCCCGTGGACGAACGCCGCCGCGTCCGAGGCGAGCCAGAAGTAGGCCTCGGCGATGTCCTCCGGCTTCCCCATCCGGCCGAGCGGCGTCCGCGCGACCATCCCCTGGATCACCTTCTCGGGCATCGCCTTCAGGATCTCGGTCGCGATGAAGCCCGGGGCGACCGCGTTCACGCGGATGCCGAACTTTCCGAGCTCGCGCGCCCAGACCTGCGTCATGCCGATGACGCCCGCCTTCGTCGCGACGTAGTTCGTCTGGCCGAAGTTGCCGTAGAGGCCGACGACGGACGAAGCGGAGAGGATCACCCCGCCGCCCGCCGCGATCATGTGAGGAACGACCGCCCGCGTGCAGTGGAAGACCCCTTTCAGGTTCACGCCGATCACCGCGTCGAAGTCCTTGTCGGTCATCTGCCCGGCGAGGGCCCCTTCCTTCCATTTCACGAGCTGGGCGTCCCGGACGATCCCCGCGTTGTTGACGAGGACGTCGATCCGACCGCGCGCTTTCGCGACGGCGGAGGCGGCGGCCTCGACCGCCGCGGCGTCGGAGACGTCCACCTTCCGAAGCTCGCCGGAGCCTCCTGCCGCGGAGAGCCCGGCCATGAGGGCGTCCGCGGCGGCGTCAGAGATGTCCCACGCCGAGACGAAATCGCCGGCGCGCGCGAAGCGTAGTGCCGTGGCGCGGCCGATGCCGGCCGCGCCACCCGTGACGATGACGCTTCTCACGACGCCCTCTAGAACGAGACCTTTGCGCCGAACTGCACCTGGCGCCCGCGGAAGGCGGACGTGTACTTCCCGTACGCCGGGTTCGACTTGGCCGCCGCAGCCGGATTCGCGAGCGTAGGGCCGCTCGTGAACTCCCCGTTCACGATCGAGGCGACGTCGTAGTTCGCCGTGTTGAAGAGGTTGAAGCACTCCGCGATCAGCTCGATCGAGATCCCGGAGATCGGCAGGACGTTCGAGACCCGGAGGTTGAACTCGCGGAAGGGGGGGCCGTCCATCCCGAAGCGGTCGACGCCCGGGAGCCGGTCGCCCGTCTTGCCGTCGCCGTTGTAGTCGTAGCCGAGCAGGCGGGTCCAGGGCTGCCCCGAGCCATATTCGAACGTCCCTGCGGTAGAGAAGCCGAGCGGGAGCCGGAAGACGCCGGAGACGACGAGGCGGAACCTCTCGGACGTCCGGGCCCGGCCGTACTCCGCGTCCATGTTGGCCGGGTCGCTCGGGTAGCCCGTCGGGAACTCGGGGCTGAAGTCGTCGGCCGTGTTGTGCTTGCTCGCGAACGTCGCCGAGGCCGTCACGATGTGGCCCCCCTTGAGCGTGCCGTTCAGGCCGAGGACGAGCGCCTTGTACTCGGACCGCCCGTCGTTCGTGTACTCGTTGATCTGGTTGTAGCTCTTGTTGGGACGGGTCGGGTTCGCGTTCCCGTTCCAGTTCACGTCGTGGATGACGATCTCCTTCCGCCCCTTTGCGTAGATCCCCTCCACGTTGAAGAAGAGGCCGGTCCGCGCGATCTTGAGCGTGTAGCCGAGCGAGGCCTGCGTCGCCTCCGGGTTGTCCAGCTTCGGACCGATCATCCCGACGTCCGGCACCGACGGAAGGCCCGTCGTCGTCGGGTGGTTCGGATCGAGCGTGAACTGCGGCAGGCCGAAGAGGGCTCCGTTCACGCGCGTGTAGCCGATACGGCCGCTCTCACCGTTCTGCTGGAGTTCGATGAAGGCCGGGACGAGGAGGAAGCGCCCCGTGAAGAGGCCCACGCCGCCGTTGACGACGTGGGCTCCGTCCTTCGCGACGTCCCACGTGAAACCGAGGCGCGGCTGGATGTTGTTCGTGTCCCGGCCCCGCGGGGTCGGCTGGAGCTTCGTCTGGATGAAGTTGGGATCGTTTCCGTTCGTGTCGAGGTCGTACCGGACGCCGAGGGAGATCGTCACGTTCGAGGCCGGCCGCCAGTCGTCCTGGACGAAGGCGCCGATCAGATTCGTGTTGGCCTTCACGTCGCTCGAGCCGACGCCGAAGAGGTAGGCGTACGGGATCGCCTTCGTGTCCGTGAGCCAGAGGAAGAGCCCGGAAGG
The DNA here is from genome assembly GCA_037443065.1 of Acidobacteriota bacterium. GTDB lineage: Bacteria > Acidobacteriota > Thermoanaerobaculia > UBA5066 > UBA5066 > DAOMFB01. Next base: position 26,172 of record JBBIPB010000008.1, read on the forward strand.
GTACGTGTCGATGACCGAGCGGTCCACGACGCGCGACCAGGAAGCGCCGGCCTTGACCGTGTGCGCGCCCGACATCCAGTAGAACGTGTCGCGCAGCTCCCACTGGTATCCCTTCCCGATCAGGTCGCCGAGGATGTTCTGGCCGGTCCGGAGCGTCGTCCCGAGCGAGTACCAATCGGTCGTCGCCGTTGAGTTCGGCGGCTCCTCGTAGGACCGGTTCCCGTACTGGCCGCGCAGCTCGTTCGTGGCGGTCGTGGAGACGGTGGAGGTCACGTTGAACGTCGCGTTGTAGTTGTCCCGGTTCAGCTCCTGCCCGTTCGAGATGTCTTGCGTCCCGCCGACCCGGAAGTTGTCCTGCCGGAAGCGCTCGTAGTCGAACCGGAGGCCGCCGGAGGTGCTGTCGCTGAAGCGGTGGTTCAGGTTGCCGAGGAGAAGGGTCTGGTGGACGGGGACGCTGACGTCCGCGGCCAGCGACGCGAAGGCGCCCAGAGGCCGGAAGAACGTCGGGGTCGCCTGCGCCACCTGTTCGGCGGACAGGAAATAGAAGGTCTGGTCCTTCACGATCGGACCGCCGAGCGTCGCGCCGAAGACGCCGCGGTAGGTCGAGAGGCTCGTGTCGAGCTGGAGAGGCTGTTTGGCGGTCAGGCCGCTGTCGCGGTAGAAGCCGTAGGCCGTCCCGGCGAAGGCGTTCGAGCCGGATCTGGTCACGACGGAGAGGGCGCCACCGGCCGACTGGCCGACTTCGGAGTCGAACCGGTTCGAGATGACGCGGAATTCCGAGATGGCGTCCTGGCTGATCCGGGTCTTCGAGAGTCCGAGCGCGGGATCCGTGTAGTCGACACCGTCCACCAGGAAGGTCGACTGGCTCGCGTTGCCGACGGAGCCGATGACCGGGCCGCCCGTCACGAAGCGGAACTCGCCCCGCTCGCGCTGGACCGTCGGCGCGAGGAAGGCGAGCTGCTCGAAGTTGCGGTTGGCGACAGGGAGCGCCTGGATCTGTTCCGGAATGATGTTCGTCGACGTGTCGAGCTTGTAGACGTCGACGAGCGGCGCCGTCTCGCTGGCCGTGACGGTGATGGCCTCGGAGCGCGTGGCGCGGAGAGTGATTTTCACGACCTGCGTCTGTCCGACGCGCAGGACGACAGCCTTCTCCTCCGCGGCGGAGAAGCCCGAGAGCGTCGCCTTGACGCTCCAGGTTCCCGGCGCGAGGGCGAGGAACCGCGCGGCGCCAACGGTGGACGTCACGCCGGTCCGGATCGCGCCTTTATCGGCGCTCCGGATCTCGACTGAGACGCCGGGGAGCGGTCCACCCCCGTCGTCCAACGCGTAGACTTCGAGAGCGGCGTCCGCCACCTGGGCGCGTGCGGGGAGCACCGCGCCGATGAGCAGGACGCCGAGGGCGAGGGTGAGAACCACGAGGGGACGAGTCGCGTGTCCGGCGGGCTTCGTCTCAATGAGCATTTCCTTCCTCTCCTTCCAGTCGATCCGCCGAAGCGGAAAAAAAGCGAACACTCGGTATGTTTCTGGAGGAGAAATTAGACCCGTCGCGGGGACGTGTCAATGGGAAATCCGACTGAATCAGCGGATCGTGGGACGTCTGCGGTTCGCCAGCTTCTCGGTCAGCTGGAGGTGGCGACGAAGCTGCTCGAGCATCTTCGCCTCGAGCCCTCCGCGGCCGGCCGAACGGACCCCTTTTCGTCGCGCCCGGCCGAAGGCCTGCCGGGCGGCTCGCGCGTCCCCTGCCGCGAGGCAGGCGAGCCCGAGGTGCGTCAGCCCGGAAGGGGTCTCTCCCAGCTCCGTCGCGCGGCGGAGGCACTCGACCGCCCGGTCGTACTCGCGCCGTTTGTAGTGGACCCAGCCCTTCGCGGCGAGGGGAAAGTGGCGCATCTCCTTCGGCGAGAGCTTGAGGGCGAGGTCGGCGAACTCGAGGGCCGCGTCGAGCTCCTCGCCCGTCTCGGCGAGGGCCGTCGCGCGCTGGAAGTAGGCGATGGAGCGCGCGTAATTCGACCGGACGGCGCCGAGCATCTCCTCGGCGACGCGGCTCCCTTCGCGGTACTTCCCCTCGGCCTTGAGCGCCTCGAGCTGCGTCGCGTAGGCCGCGGCGGCCACCATCTCCCCCGGCTGGCGGGAGAGGATCCGGCGCGTGGTCGCGACCGCCTCGGCGGTCCGCCCGGTCGCCGAGCAGAGGAGGGCGAGCGAGATGAGGAGCGTCGGGTTCTCCGGGTCGGCCACGAGGGCGCGCCGGTAGAGCGCGAGGGCCTTCTGCGGATCGCGCCGGGCGACGGCCTCGGCCCGCCGCGCGAGGCGCGCCGCCTCCCCGGTCACCTTCGGAAGCGCCCGGGAGCCCGAGGGGAGGAGCAGCTTCGTCGCCTCCTGGTACTCGATCCGGTTCGGGTTCAGCTCCAGCGCGGCGCGGAAGCGCTCCGCCGCCTTCTGAGTCCAGCCCCGGTCGAGGTAGCAGAGACCGAGATGGTAGAGCGCCTCCTCGTCCTCGGGATCGAAGCGGACGGCCTTCTCGAGCGAAGCGACGGCGTCCGCGAGTCGCCCGCGCTCATAGGCGACCGCCCCGAGCAGTGAGTACGTCTGCGCGTTCTCCTCGATCGCGAGGGCCTGCTTGAGGTGCGCTTCCGCCTTCGAGAGCTGGCCCTTCAGGGCGTGAAGAGCGCCGATGACGAAGTAAGGCAGGAAGGCGTCCGGACGGACCGCGGTGGCCGCCTTGAGGAGGTCGAGCGCCCGCTCCGTGTGCCCGGCGTCGCTCTCGAGGACGCCGGCGTAGACGAGGGCCTCGAAGTGCCCGGGCTCCTTGGCGAGGACCTGCCGGAGCATCGACGATGCACGCTCCGCCTCCCCTTCGTTGAAATACGTCTCGCCGAGGAAGAACGCCAGCTCCGCGTTCGTCCGGTCGAGCTTCCACGCCTCCTCGAGCGTCCGGACAGCCTTCTCCGGATCGAGGGCATAGAACGCCGACTCCGCGTCCGAGAGGAGAGAGCGGAAACGGTCACGGCGGGCGCCGGCGTAGCCGCCCGTCATCCGTTCCTTCCGCTCGAGGAACCGCTCACGCTTCTCGAGGACCGCCATGTGGTGGTCGACACGGTCCTCCCAGAGATCGACCATCTCCTCCTCGGCCACGAGCCCCTTCCGTTCGAGGAGGTCCTTCAGGGCGAGGAGGCCGGTCTGCGCGACGAAGCCGCTCCTTTCCTGCCGGTTCGCGGCGTCGAGGAGCATCCGGAGGGTCTCGGCGCTCCGCTTGACGACCTCCTCGAGGACGGAAACGCGCTCGAGGAGGTGTTCGTCGAGGGAGACCGCCTCGTCGTCGGAGGGGGTCTCGTCGTACGTCTCGACGCGGCCCGAGACGACGAGGAGCTTGCTCTGGCACTTCCTGCAGAGTTCGCGCTCGAGCTCGTTCAGCGTGCCGCAGACCTGACAGATCACGCGAGATTCTCCCTTCGGCCGCCGCTCGGGCGGCGCCGGGGCTTGAATCTATCAGCCCGGGGAGAAGGCTATGCGGCCGCGCGTGCGGACGCGGCCTCGGCCGGCGCCTCTCGAAGGACGAGGGCCCGGATCGCAACGCCGATGGCGACGAGGGAGACGACCGCCCAGAGGAGCGGGCCGAGAACGGGGACGAGCGACGGGAGGCCGAGCGCGAGGAGGCCCGCCGTCGCGGCCGCGGGATCTCCGAAAAGAACGCCCCCGCGGCGCGCCGACCGGAGAAGACTGCGGCCCAGAGCGAGCGAGAGCGCCGCGAGCCCCCAGACCTTCGCGACGTAAAGCGCGGCCGCCACGGCTGCGGCGAGGAAGAGGCCGATCCTCGCCGGAATCGCGAGAAGGAGCCCCGCCGAGACGAGGAGGCCGGAGATGACGGCCGACGTCCCGATCGCCCCGAGGAAGACGACCCGGCCCGACGCGGAGTCCGCGGCGCCGGCGAGGTTCCGGGGCTGAAGGCGAAGGAGAACGAGGGCGGCGGCGAGCCAGAGGAGGAGCAGGAAGATCCGGAACGAGAGAAGAAGGGGCGAGACGGACGCTCCCGCGACGGGAGAAGTCCGAAGCTCCGCGAGGAACGCCGATTCGAGCGCCCCGACGGAACGGACGGTCCCGCCGACCGAACGGCTCGCGGAGGCCGGCCCGTCGAAGCGAACGTCGCCCCCGAACGCGAGAACGTCCCCGTCCACGCGGCCGTCTCCCGAGAGGACCACGTCCCCCCCGAGGGCGACGACCGGTCCCGTCACGTGCCCGTTGATCCGGACCGAGCCCCAGGAGGCGACGACGGTCCCCACGACGGTCCCCTCTACGTCGACGTCACGGCCGAGAGCCGTCACGTCTCCTTCGACTCGAGAGCCCGACGGGATGATCCGGGCCGGTCCGGCGGGGGCCGGGATCGCCGGAAAGGCACCGATGAGGAGAACGGCCGCGAGGAGCGGCATGAAAAGCCCGTCTCGACGGCCGGGCTCGACGCGAAGCGGCGAGGGCATCCAGGCCCCCGCCTCAGCGCGGCGCGCGAGCGGTCCGCCGCCGGAGCGAGGCGAACGTCGCGGCGCCGAAGAGCGCCCCGGAAGCGAGGACCACGAGACCGAGCATGGGCGTCACGGAACCCCGAAGCGCCTCGGAAGCGGCCGCGAGAGCGGGCGCGGCGGAGAACGCGGCCGAGGCCGGGGAGGCGAAGGCCGCGGCAAGGAGGTGCTCCCAGACCGCGAGCGCTGTCGACGGGGCAAGCGCGCCGAGGGGCGCGACGAAAACGGCTGCGCTTGCGAGGAGCAGTCCCGCTCCCGCAAAGGCCGGCACCTTCCAGGGCGCGACGAGCCGGACTTCCCACGGGGCAAAGGGGCGCCGGGCAGCTGCCCGGAAGGTGAAGTCGGGCGGAAGCGCTGGAGATGAAGCAACCATTTCATCCAGAAGGAGTTCCAGCTTCCTCTCCAACTCCCGCTCCGCGGCAGTCGGGGGGGCGTCGGGCGTGCGGTCGTGCGGCTCCATGGCCATCGACTCCTCTATACGATTCCGGGCGGCAAAAGATCTCGCAGGGCCTGCCGGGCCCGAAAGAGCTTGTTCTTGACGGTCCCGAGCGGCATCCCCTTGAGTTCGGCGATCTCCTCGTAAGGCAGCTCGCCGTAGTGGCGAAGGCTGATCAAGTCGCGGTAGTCGTCCGGGAGCTTCTCGATCGCGGCGTCGATCGCCAGCCGAAGGCGGTGGCGTGAAAGATCCTCGAGCGGATCGGGCCGCTGGTCGCGCGGGTCGATCCCGCGGACCTCTCCGTCCTCGTCGGGCGGCGTTTCGAGAGAGACGGTCCGGCCGCGCCGTCTCCGGAGATGATCGATCGCCGCATTGCCGGCGATCCGGAAGAGCCAGGTCGAGAAGCGGTAGCGAGGGTCGAAGCCGTCGAGCGCCCCGTACACTTTGAGGAAGACCTCCTGCGCGACGTCCCGCGCGTCCTCCGCGTCCTTCGTGTAACGCGAGATGAAACGGAAGATGCGCATCTGATAGCGCATGACGAGCGTCTCGAAGTGCGAACCGTCTCCGGCCAGGATCCGGCGCACGAGCTCGGCGTCGTCCAACTCGGCCTTCTCGACCACGAAGGCATCGTGCCACACGGGGGCGCTCCGGCCCCGCCGCTAGAATCCCGTTCCGGGATGGGGGCGACACCCGATGCGGTCCGCTTCGAGGGGGCTTCGAAACGCTACGGAGACGCCGTCGGCCTCCACCCGCTCGACCTCTCGGTCCCGAAAGGGACGCTCTTCGCGCTCGTCGGCCCGAACGGCGCAGGGAAGACGACGGCGCTCGGTCTCCTGACGGGCCTCCTCGTTCCGACGACGGGACGCGTCCTCGTCGCGGGCTTCGACGTCGCGGCCGAACCGGTCGCCGCGAAGAGCCGTCTCGGGTTCGTCCCCGACCGCCCGCTCCTCTGGCCGAAGTGGACGCCACGCGAGTCGCTCCGCTTCGTCGGGGCCGTCTTCGGCCTCTCCGGAGACCCGCTCGAGGAGCGGATCGACGCCGAGCTTTCGGCCTTCGGCCTCACGGAGTCGGCCGCCGTCCGGAACGAGGCGCTCTCGCACGGGACACGCCAGCGCGTCGCCCTCGCCCAGGCCTTTCTTCACGACCCCGAGGTCTTCGTCTTCGACGAGCCGATGGTCGGCCTCGACCCTTTCGCCCAGCGGACGCTCTCGCGCCGGCTCAGGGAGCGGACCGCCGCCGGTGCGACCGTCCTTTTCACGACCCATCAGCTCGCGACCGCCTCCGACCTCGCGACGGACGCGGGCCTCCTCGCCAGCGGCCGGCTGGCGGCGAGAGGAGCGCCGCCGCGTATGACGACACCTGGCGGGAGGAGCGGTTCTCTCGAGGAGCTCTTCTTCGAGGCCGGCCTCCGGGGAGAGGGCTGAGTGGCGATCGCCGCCGCGCGCGTCGCCCTCGCAAACTCGCTCCGGGGAGCCGTCCGGAGTTTCCGCAGCGGCGGCGCCCGCTACGCGGTCGCGAGCGCGACCGCGGTCCTCTCGGCCGCCGCCTTCGCCGCCGGAGCGGCCTGGGCCACGTCCGCCGTCCTCGACGCGGCGGCTGCCGCGCTCCCCCAGCTCCCCGAGGTCCACGCCCCCTTCCTCCTGGAACGCGTCCTGGCGGCGGGGCTCGACTCCGCCGCCGTCCTGCTCCTTCTCGGCGCCCTGACGACCGGCGTCTCCACGCTTTTCCTATCCTCGGAGCTTCCGGCCCTTCTCGTCCTCCCGATCGCCCACGAGAATATTTTTCGGCGCCAGCTTCTCCGGACGGCCGGCGCGTCGGCCGCCCCGATGTTCCTGCTCCTTCTCCCGGTTCTCGGAGTGGCCGCGGCGCGTTCGCCTCGCCCGGCCGTGACGCTCAGCGCCGGTCTCGCTCTCCTCGGCGCCGTCACTCTCGCCGCCGGAGTCGCCGGCAGCGCGGGGGCGCTCGGTCTCGTCCGCCTCGTCCCGCCGCGTCGCGCCCTCCTTCTCGCCGCTACCGTCTCGGCGATCGGCCTCTCCGCAGCCCTGATCGGCTTTCGCGGCTCGCGCCCGGAGCGGCTCTTCGACCCGGTCGCGGCACTCGCGCTCCTTCAGGCCCTCGGCCGGACGGCCCCGTCGCCGCCCGGACTCGACCCGGGGGCGCACGCCGCGCGGGCGCTGACCCGCACGTTGTTCGGTGACGCCGGGGGGCTCCCCGCAGCCTTCGCCGCGCTCGCCGCCGCGGCCGCTTTTTTCGCGGCAGCCGCCCGCCTTCTCGCCCCCGCCCATCGCCGCGCACTCGAGGAAGCCCTTCTCCTTCCGTCCCCGCCCCGAAGGGCGGCGATCCGGCGCCCGGTTTTCTCGCTCGACCACGCCCTGCTCCGGTCCGAGGCGACGGCCCTCGTCCGCGAAGCTTCGACGCCCGCCCAGCTCGGCTCGCTTCTCGCGGTCTTCATCCTCCAGCTTCTGAACCTCGCCGTCCTCCCGCGCGGAGACGCCTCGACGCGCGACGTCCTCCTCGGCCTCCAGACCGCCGTGACGCTCTTTGTGGTCTCCGCCCTCGCGCTTCGCTTCGCCTATCCGGCGGTCTCGTCCGACGGCCGTGCGGCCCTCGTCCTCAGGTCTCTCCCGCTCTCGCCGGCGCGCCACCTTCTCCACCGCTACCTCGTCCGCGCCGCCCCCGCGGCGCTCGCGGGAGTCGGACTCGCCGCGGCGAGCCTCGCGATCCTCTCGCCTCCCCGGCCGGCCCGGCTCGCGACTCTCGCCGTCGCGCTCATCGGCGCGCTGGCCCTCCCGGCGCTCCAGCTCGGCCTCGGCGCGATCTTCCCCCGCTACGACGCGCCGAACGCCGTGGCCGTCGCGCTCGGACCCGGCGGCCTCTTCACCCTCGTTCTCTCGACGGCTCTCTCGGCGTCGGCGGCGTTGGCCGTCTCTGCGGAGCTTCGGCTTCTCGTCGGAGCCTTCTCGGGGAGGATGCCCTCCGGCAAGGCGCTCCTGATCTCGTGGTGCGGCGCCGCGGCTCTCCTCGGTGTGACGGCACTCGGACTCGGGGCGCGAGCCCTCTCGCGCGCCGACCTCTCCGGAGGCTAGGCGGCCTTCGCGGACGAGTTCGCCGGACCGGAGGAGGCCGCCTCTCCGGGAGCCACCCGGTCCTGAATCGGCATCCTCGTCGTCATCGGCTTCGGACGCACGAGGTAGCTCCAGAGGTTCGCCAGTTCCGCCTTCGCCCACCGAACGAGGCCGTGCCCGAGCATGACCCAGGCGCTGGACCGGACGGAGAAACCGACGAGACCGGGCCGGCGCCCCGCGTTGTGGTTTCCGTAGATTCCGAGCGCCAGCTTCCGCTGCGCGAGCGCGATCAGCCGCCGCTGGTAGAAGCGCATCGGGTAGAAGGCGACCTCGGAGAAGTCCTGGTAGAAGGGGGGGACGAGAATCCGCTCCGCGGACCACCGGTAGATCGGGATGACGGCCGCGAGGTAATAGAGCGACGTGTCCATCAGGAACGCCGTCGTCATCGTGTCGTAGTCCCCCATCAGCCAGTACTTCTCCTCGTAGATGGAGCCGAAGAAGAAGTTCAGGTAGCGGGCGTAGCGCGCGTTGTGGAGAGCGACCTCCTTCTCGAAGCCGGCCGGCGGGAGCGTCCTCTTCCACCGGATCAGCTCCAGCGACCAGCTGACCGAGAAGGCCATCTGGTCGAGGCCGGGGCTGTAGAACGGGTCGAGAAAGCCGGCCGCGTCGCCGACGAGCGACCAGCCGTCTCCGGCGACCCGGTCGTTGAGGTACGGGAGGTGCCCGTAGTACCGGGTGTCGCCGGGAACGATCTCGGCCTTCTCGAGCATCTCCTTCGTCAGCGGGTTCCCGTCGAGGAAGCGGAGGAGCCGCTCCTCGGGCGCCGTCCCCTTCGGGTCGATGATCCGTTTGTCCCAGACGACCCCGATGCTCGTCTCGCCGCCGCGGAGCGGGATGAACCAGATCCAGTAGCCGAGGCCGACGAAGTGATTCGTCGAGAGACGCCGCGCGGCGACGACGTCCCGGACGAAGGGATCGGCCGGGTCGGTCCCGACGACCTCCTTGCCGTCGAGGTCCTTGACCCCGCGGAATCGGGCCCAGATCGAGGCCGTCTGGTGCGCCTCGAGCGGCTTCAGCAGCCCCTTCTTCCGGGCGATCGTCGCGGCGCGCCCCGTGGCGTCCACGACCCATCCTGTCCGCACCTCGACCCTCTCTCCGCCGCGCTCGACGACGACGACGTTCTCCGCTTCGCCGGTCTCGTCCCGGAGCCGGAGCTCGGCGGCCCGGGCGGGGCGCCAGACTTCCGCACCCTCCTCGGCCGCGAGGCGGAGCACGTGCTCGTCGAGGCGGGATCGGTCGAGCTGAAAGCCCGGGGTCCGCGCGAGCTGCGTCGGTCCCACCTCGCTCGCCTCGCGCAGGCAGGTCACGTCCCCGTTGTGGAACCAGTAGCGGAACCCCTGTTTCGTGACCTGATCGCGCGTCAGGTAGTCGTAGAGCTTCAGGACGCGCGTCAGGAAGTACGCCGAGATCTCGACGGTAGACTCCCCCACCTTCCAGTCGAACGCCGTCCCCTTCTCGAGGACGAGGACGGAGAGCTCCGGCTGCCAGCGCCGGAGGAGGACCGCCGTCGAGGCGCCGGCGATCGCCCCCCCGACCACGACGACGTCGTAGCGCTTCGGGGCGCCCGCTGCGGCGGTTTCCATGAAGGGGGAACGATACCCGGTCGGCCCGAGGGGCTCAAGCCCTCCCCGTGCGTCAGACGACGCGGTGGAGGAGCGGCTCGCCCCGGAGGAATCGGGCGATCTCGGAGGCCGCCGTGCGCGCCATCGCGAGGCGCGTCTCGGCCGTTGCCGACCCGAGGTGCGGCAGGAGAACGACGTCCCGCCGACCGAGGAGGCGCGGATGGACGGAGGGCTCCTTCTCGTAGACGTCGAGCCCCGCGCCCCGGAGGTGCCCGGCTTCGAGCGCGAGGACGAGCGCCTCCTCGTCCACGACGGGGCCGCGCGCCGTGTTCACGAGGAACGCCCCCCGCTTCATCCGGGCAAGCTCCGCCGGCCCGAAGCGGCCGCGCGTCGCGGGGGTCAGCGGGACGTGGATGGAGAGGACGTCCGATTCCGCGAGGAGCCTCTCGAACCGCTGCGGCGGGTCGTCCCCCCTCGTCCCGAGGACCCGCATCCCGAACGCCTCGCCGCGCCGCGCGACGGCCAGTCCGATCCGCCCCATGCCGTAGATCCCGAGCGTCTTCCCCTGGAGCCCCGTCCCGAGGAGCTCGAGCGGCTTCCA
>JBBIPB010000008.1:36503-39755 GCA_037443065.1 Acidobacteriota bacterium
GAAGGCTCCGGGAGCGGCTGGCCGACGAAGACCTTCAACGGCTCTTCTCCCGGACGGTCACGGAGACGAGCCGGTCGTCCGGATCGAGGAGGACGAGCGGGCCCAAGCGCTCAAAGCCCGATCACGAGCCGGTCGCCGAGGACGGCCGGGAGCCCGGCGCGGTAGATCTTCCGACGGGCCCCCTGCACGTCGTACGGCACGCGGTCGAAGTGGACCATCCGCTCGGCGGTGTCGTAGATCGCGTACGAGGCGTGTGGAATCCGGTCCCGGGGCTGGCCGACCGAGCCGGGGTTGACGAGGTACTTCCGCTCCCGGCGCAGCTCGAGGCGATGACGGTTTCCCCGGATCGCTTCGACGCGGATGCCGCCGTCCTCCTCGAGAGTGAAGACCGACGGGATGTGGCTGTGCCCGAAGAAGCAGAGGTCGACGCTCGACGCCATCTTGTCCATCTGGATGAAGTTCATCGACGCGTCAAAGTCCGAGAAAATGTAGGCGTCCTCGTCGAGCGGCGAACCGTGGCAGACGACGAAGAGGTCGTCCACGATCGTCGGCCCCGGCGGCAGCTTCTTCAGGAAGTCGAGGTTCTCGGTCGAGAGCCGCTCGGTCGTCCACCGCGCCGCCGCGAGAGCCGGCGGGTTGAAGAGTTCCCCGGGATCCGTGCCCGTGACGACCTTGTCGTGGTTTCCCCGGATCGAGAAGCGCGTCTTCGAAAGCGCGCGGAAGCGGTCGAGGACCTTGTTCGGGTCCGCCGCGTAGCCGACGAAGTCTCCGAGGCAGATGATGCGGTCGTACCGTTTCCGTTTGACCCGGCTCATGACCGCCGCGAAGGCCTCGTCGTTCGAGTGGATGTCGGACAGAATGAGATACCGCATCTCAGCGGCTCCCGCCCGGCCGGACGCCTGCGTCCCCGAGCGTCGCGGCGATCTGCCCCACGAGGTCGTCGACTGTCGTGTCCCGGCTCACCGGAATCGTCCAGTCGGCCATTGTATAGAAGGGGCGGCGCGCCTCGTAGAGCTGTCGCGCCTCGTCGAGTGACCGGAAGAGCGGGCGGTCGGCGGCCTTCCCCTGAAGCCGTGCCGCAAGCTCCTCGAACGGGACGTCGAGGAAGACCACGACCCCGTGCCGCCGGACGAACGCCGCGTTCTCGGGGAAGACGAACGTCCCGCCGCCGAGCGCCACGACCGCCGCCGGGAGGTCTGCCGTCCCGCGGAGGAGCTCCGCTTCGCGGGCGCGGAACCAGGCCTCGCCCCGCGTCTCGAAGGTCGTCCGGATGGTCTCCCCCGCCATCGCCTCGAAGGCCTCGTCGAGATCCACGAAGGGGACGCCGAGGCGCTCCGCGAGGCACCGTCCCACGGTCGACTTCCCGCTCCCCATGAAGCCCACGAGGTAGACGCGGGTGCTCCGGCCGGTCAGGCCCCCTCCTCCCGCCGCCGCGCGAGCCAGCGCTCGAGCCACGTGGCGGAGAACCGCCCGACCCGGACGTCCGGCTCGTCGAGAAGCTGGCGGTGAAGGGGGATCGTCGTCTGGACCCCTTCGACGATGAACAGCTCCAGCGCGCGCCGGCCCCGCATGATCGCCTCCTCGCGGTCTCGCCCATGGACGATGAGCTTCGCGATCAGCGAGTCGTAGTACGGGGGGATCTTCCAGCCCGCATAGGCGGCTGTGTCGACGCGCACCCCCGGGCCTCCCGGCAGGTGGAGCGTCGTGATCGTGCCGGGAGACGGTGCGAAGGTCTCGGGGTTCTCGGCGTTCACGCGGAACTCGATCGCGTGCCCGCGAGGCGCGAAGCCCTGCCCGTCCGGTGGCTCGCCGAACGAGAGCGGCTCGCCCGCCGCGACCCGGATCTGCTCCTTCACCAGGTCGAAGCCCGTCACCATTTCGGTCACGGGGTGCTCGACCTGGATCCGCGTGTTCATCTCCATGAAGAAGAAGGAGCCGTCCGAATCGAGGAGGAACTCGACCGTGCCGGCCCCCGCGTAGGAGACGGCCTTTCCTGCGGCGACCGCCGCCTCGCCCATCCGGCGGCGGAGGTCCGCCGTCAGCGCCGGCGAGGGCGCCTCCTCGAGGATCTTCTGATGCCGCCGCTGCAGCGAGCACTCCCGTTCACCGAGATGGACGACCCGGCCGGTCTGGTCGCCGAAGAGCTGGATCTCGATGTGACGCGGCTCGGCGAGGTACCTCTCCAGGTAGACGGAGCCGTTCCCGAACGCCCGCTCGGCCTCGGCCGTCGCCAGGTCGAAGGCGGCCGCGAGCTCGCGGTCGCTCCCGGCGAGGCGCATTCCCCGGCCGCCGCCCCCCGCCACGGCTTTGAGGATGACCGGATAGCCGATGCGTCCTGCGATCGTGAGCGCATCTTCGACCGAGGCGAGCGGGCCGGCGCTTCCCGGGATCGTCGGGACGCCCACCTTCGCGACGGTCTCTTTCGCGACCGACTTGTCCCCCATCGCGCGGATCGCGTACGGCGAGGGGCCGATCCACGTGAGCCCGACGTCCGTCAGGATCTCGGCGAAGTGCGCGTTTTCGGCGAGGAAGCCGTAGCCGGGATGGACGGCGTCGGCATCCGTGATCTCGGCAGCGGCGACGATCGACGCGATGTTCAGGTAGGAGCCGGCCGCGGCCGCCGGGCCGATGCAGACCGACTCGTCGGCCGCCTGGACGTGGAGCGCATCGCGGTCCGGCTCCGAGTGGACGGCCACGGTCGCGATGCCGAGCTCCTTGCAGGCCGCGATGACGCGGAGCGCGATCTCACCCCGGTTCGCGATGAGGATCTTGCGGAACATTCGCTTGGGACTCGCCGTGCCCGGCCCTACCGCACCTGGATTGCGAAGAGCTTCTCGCCGAACTCGACGGGCTGGCCGTTCTGGGGGTAGACGGCCACGACCGTCCCGGAGACGTCCGACTCGATCTCGTTCATCAGCTTCATCGCCTCGACGATGCAGAGCGTCATTCCCTTTCCGACCTGGTCGCCCGGCTTGACGAAGGGGGGGGCGTCCGGGTTCGGGGCGCGGTAGAACGTTCCGACGATCGGCGACGTGATCACGTGCAGGCCCTCCGGCAGGGAGTCCGGGGACGCCGGCGGAAGGGGCGACGCGGGACGAGGCGCCGAAACCTCGGTGGACGCCACCACGGTCGCGACCTCGGCGAGGGGAGACGGGTCGCCGCCGGCGAGAGACGCCCCGCGCCGGAGGACGGCAGCCGTCGGGCGCGCCGGACCCTCGATCCGGATCCGGAAGCCGGCCCGCTCGATCTCCA
>JBBIPB010000009.1:0-38209 GCA_037443065.1 Acidobacteriota bacterium
TCGTCCGGGGCGTCAAGGTCAAGATGCTCCCGTACGACAACAAGAGCGAGCTGCAGGTCGTCGTCGACATGCCCGAGGGCACGACGCTCGAGGCGACGGCGGCGGCCGCGCGCGAGCTCGCCGTCCTCGTCCAGACGCGACCCGAGGTCGCGGACGTCGAGGTCTACGCCGGCACGTCCGCCCCCTTCAACTTCAACGGCCTCGTGCGGCACTACTTCCTGAGGTCGGGGCCACTCGTCGCGGACCTTCAGGTCAACCTCGCGTCCAAGCACGAGCGGTCGAAGGACAGCCACACGACGGCCAAGGAAATCCGCAACCTGATCGGCCCGGCCGCGAAGCGGCTCGGCGCGAACGTGAAGGTCACCGAGGTGCCTCCGGGCCCGCCCGTCCTCTCGACGATGGTCGCCGAGGTCTACGGCCCCGACGCGGGCCGCCGGATCACACTCGCGAAGGAGGTCCGCGGGATCTTCGAGTCGACCCCCGGCGTCGTCGACACGGACTGGCTCGTCGAGGCCGCCTCTCCGAAGATCGAGGTCTCGATCGACCGCGAGAAGGCCATGCGAAGCGGCGTGACGCCCGAGGTGGTCGTCAAGACGCTCCGGATCGCGCTCGACGGGATGGACGCGGGCCTCCTGCACGTGAACACCGCGCGCGAGGCCGTTCCCCTCGTCCTCAGGCTCGACCGCGCCCAGCGCTCCGGTCTCGAGGGACTCCTCGCGACGACCGTGCCGTCCATGACCGGGAAGCTCATCCCGATCCGCGAGCTCGTGACCGTGACCGACGGGACCCGCGCGCCGTTCATCTATCACAAGAACCTGCAGCCCGTGACGTACGTCCTCGCCGAGATGGCGGGCGTCGCCGAGGCCCCGATCTACGGAATCCTCGACATGAAGAGCCGAATCGCGGCCCTCCGCGGGCCCGACGGCCGGCCGCTAGAGATCTTCAACACGTCGCTCCCGACCGACTCGAACCGCTACGCGCTGAAGTGGGACGGCGAATGGCACGTCACGGTCGAGGTCTTCCGGGACATGGGGATCGCCTTCGGGGCCGTCCTCGTCCTGATCTACGTCCTGGTCGTGGGGTGGTTCCGGTCGTTCGTCACGCCTCTCATCATCATGGCGCCGATTCCGCTGACGCTGATCGGCATCCTGCCGGCCCACGCGGCGTTCGGCGTCTTCTTCACGGCGACCTCGATGATCGGGTTCATCGCGCTCGCCGGCATCATCGTGAGAAACTCGATCCTGCTCGTGGACTTCATCAACCTCGAGCTCGCCGCGGGCGAGCCGCTCGAGGAAGCCGTCGTGAAGGCGGGAGCCGTGCGGTTCCGTCCCATCGTCCTGACCGCTCTGGCCCTCGTCGCGGGCGGTGCCGTCATCCTCCTCGACCCGATCTTCCAGGGCCTCGCGGTGGCGCTCATCTCGGGCGTCGTCGTCGCGACCGCCCTGACCCTCGTCGTCATCCCGCTGCTCTACTTCATGTACGTCAAGGCCACGGGTGTCCCGCCCGTGGAGGAGGAAGAAGCGTGAAGATGCTGATGGTCCTCGCCGGCACCGCCTGCCGCGAGGACGTCGAGATCGCCTTCGAGCGCGCCGGCGTCGCCGGATACACGGAGGTCGACGCGCGCGGCTTCGGCACCACGGGCCGCCACCTCGGCTCGGCCGCGTTCCCGAAGACGTCGACGATCATCATGTCCTTCGTCGCGGACGAGGAGGTCCCGAAGCTGCGCGCGGCCCTCCGCGCGCTGCAGGGAACGGGCCCGTGTCCGCATGTCGTCACCTGGTCCCTGGATCCTCCGGACGCCTGAGGAGGTTGTCATGCCTCTCTACGAGTTCACCTGCGCCGACTGTGGCGCGACCTTCGAAGAGCTCGTCTCCGTCGCGTTCGACACGCTCGGCGTGACATGCCCCGAGTGCGGCAGCGAGAAGATCGAGAAGCTCGTGTCCCGCTTCGCCTCCGGCGGGGCCTCCACGTCGGACGGAGGAGCCGGAGGCGGCTCGTGCGGGCCGGGTTCCGGCCGCTTCACGTGAGGGTGACCCCGGGGCCCGTCGGGCCCCTTCGCGCAGGGTTCAGGAGAAGGAGAAACGCATGACTCAGCCTTCGAGAACGTCCGTCGCGCTCGTGGCCGAAACGAGCCGCGCGTTCGACGAGACGGTCGCCCGCACGCGCCAGGCTCTCGCGGCCGAGGGCTTCGGCGTTCTCACGGAGATCGACTTCGCCGCGACGATGAAGAAGAAGCTCGGCAAGGACGTTCCGCCGTACGTGATCCTCGGCGCCTGCCACCCGCCCTCGGCGTTCCAGGCGTTCTCGGCGGCGCCCGAGGTCGGCGTCCTCCTGCCGTGCAACGTCACGGTGTCCGTCGAGAACGGAAAGACCGTCGTCCGGGCGATGGACCCGATCTCCGTCCTCGGCCTGATGGCGGTTCCGGAGCTCGCGGAGGTCGGGGCCGACGTGGCCGCCCGCCTCGCGCGCGTGGTCGAGAATGCCGCGGGCGGCTGAGCCGCACCTCCCGACGACGGACGCGGGCTGCGAGGAGGTCGCGGCCCGCTTCCGCGCGCTCTCCGAGCCGATGCGCATCAAGATCCTGAGACGCCTCGGGCGGAGCGAGGCGTCCGTCGGAGAGATCCTCGCGGACGTCGGCGGCACGCAGGCGAACGTGAGCAAGCACCTCGCCGTCCTGCACGGCTCGGCGCTCGTGGACCGGCGCAAGGACGGAACGCGAACGCTCTACCGGATCGCGGACCCGGCTCTCCTCGCGATCTGCTCGATCGTCTGCGAGGACGTCGAACGGGGCGCGCGCGAGCGGGCGGACGCGATCCTCGGTCACCCGGCCGTCGAGCCGTAGGCGTTCTCCCCTCGCGAAACCGGCGCGCCAATCTGGCGGCCGGACGGTGGCCGGGCGCTTCGCAGCTTCTCGTTGAGAGTGAGTCGCCACGCCATTTCTGCCGGTACGCGCGTTGCAAGACCACGCACGTTGCGACGGCCGGACGCGGGCCGAGAAGCCCGATCCTCCCGGCCGCCGGAAGGAGGGTCCGATGGGAATCAGGGCTTCGTGGGGGATTGCCGCGCTTCTCGGGGTCGCGTGTCTCGGCGAGGCGGGCTACATCGTCGCGCACCGTGCTGCCGCTGCGACCCCGCCGGCGCCCGAGGCGACGACCCCGCCGGTGCAGGATCTCGACCGCTGGGAGCAGCGCCTGCACGAGGAGATCGCGCGGACGGGCAAGCTCGGCGAGAAGAACTTCGACGAGCTGTTCGGGGACGACTTCTTCCGCCGCCGCTTCGACCCCTTCGAGGAGGTCGACCGGGTCCGCAGGCAGCTCGAGGATGGGCTCGGCGCTCCCGAGCGCGCTCTTTTCAGCAGCTCGTTCCACGACTGGTTCTCCAGGCGCATGGACCTCGCCGGAATCACGACGAAGGTCGCGGACGAGGGCAAGAACGTCGCCGTGACGTTCGGGATCCCCGGGCTCAACGAGGACTCCGTCAAGTTCGACGTCAACGCGAACCGCATCCGCTTCCATTACGACGCGACCAAGGACGTGAAGAAGGGCGGCAGCGACGTCGCGACGTCCGAGAACGTCGAGAAGATCCTTCCCCTTCCGCGAGGCGCCGACCCGAACGGGTTCGAGGTCCGCAAGGGCAAGGACCAGATCACCCTCGTGTTCCACAAGCTCGAGCACGGCGCGTAAACGCACGTCCGTGTCCCGGCCCACCGCGACGGACTCCGGGAAAGGAGAAGGACGCATGCTGGAGCAGATGAAGGGACTCCCGGAGAATGTCGTCGCGGTCTCGGCGAGCGGCCGGGTCACGGGAGACGACTACGAATCCGTGCTGCTCCCGGCCGTCGAGAAGGCGCGCGCCCGAAACGAGAGGATCCGTTTCCTTTATCGGGTCGGCACCGGGTTCGTCGGCTTCACGGCCGCGGCCCTCTGGGACGACGCGACCATCGGTCTGAAAAACCGCGGGGCCGTCGAACGAATCGCGGTCGTCACGGACTTCCCCTGGGTCGCCGACGCCGTGAAGGTCTTCGGGATTCCCGTTGCCTGTCCGGTGAAGGTCTTCGGCAACTCCGACCTCGCGGCGGCGAAGGCGTGGGTGTCTGCCTGAGAGCGTTGACGCCGGAGGCGCGCACCTCGCGGCAAACGGTGGGTCCCCGGGAAGGACCGGCGCCGCGAGCTCGATCCCGGGCTCGCGGGAGTCGCGTGTGCGTCTCTCAGGGAGCGCCGGCGCCCTTCACGACCTTGAAGGAAAGCGTCTTCGAAGCCGAATCGCCGATGAAGAACTCGACGCGATACGCCCCCACGGGCCATCCGTTCGCCGGCTTCAGCGCCGGGATGGCCCCCATGAACTCGCCTTTCTCCGCGATCGAGACGGTCCTCTCGAGCAGCTTCGTCCTGGGGTCGAGGCCTTCGACGGCGTCGGCCCAGAAGATGGCTTTGACCTTCACGGGTCCGGCCGCGACGATCCGGTAGATCGCGTAGATCGCCGGAGCATCGGGCGCAAGGACGGTTTTCGAGTCCCGCGAGTACTTGTCGACCGTGATCATCGCGACCTTGAAGTAGGTGCTGCCCTCCTTTTCCTCCGCACGGACATGCGCGGGAAGGGCAAAACCAGCGGCCAGGGCCAGCAGCGCGAGTGTCCTCCTCATAGGCATCCTCCGCCTCCATCGCAAACATAGAGCCCGTCCACCGGGCCGGCCAGCCGTTTCACTCACGCGGGATCGCCGCCGCAGGCGGGACGACCCGCGAAGCGCGCCTTCAGGAAGACGTGCCGGTTCCTCCGCCGGAGCCGCTCTCGGACGGAGGCTCGCCCGGCCGGCGCGAAATGATCCGGCTGCCGGCCCGCTGCGCCCTGTCGACGAGGCTCCCCGGCCTCACCTGCAGCCCGGACCGCGTGAGGTCTCCGATCGGGACGCCCATCATGACCTCGAGGCCGGCCGACTTCGACAGACCGATTTTCTGGCTTGCGTAGACGCTCCGGTGCCCGACGAGGAGGAACGCCGTCCCCGCGGCGAGCGCCGCGTAGACCCCGACGTCCCGAGGCAGGAGCTCGATGCCCATGATGGCCGCCGCGATGGGTGTGTTCGCCGCGGCCGCGACGACGCTCACGAAGCCGAAGGCCGCGAAGAGGCCGGTCGGGAGGTGCAGGAGGTGCGCGAGCGCGGCGCCGCTCGTCGCGCCGATGAAGAAGAGCGGCGTCACGATCCCGCCGCTCCCGCCCGTTTCGAGCGTGACGGCGGTCGCAACGATCTTCCAGAGGAACGCGAGGACGGCGATCGTGCCCGTCGCGGCGAGGGCGTTCTCGATCGTCGGAACGCCGAGCCCCGCATACGCGTCGCCGACGAGTGAGTAGAAGGCCGCGAGGAAGAGGCCGCCTCCGGCCGCGACGAGGTACGGATGATCCTCGAAGCGGCGGAGCCCGCGCTCGACTCCGCGCATCGCCTCGATGAGGAGGAGCGCGACGAGGCCGAAGACGGCTCCGAACACGATCGACAGGCCGACGAGCCCGGGCTTTCCCAGCCCGCCGAGCCCCTCGCGGAGGGCCGGGACGGGCGCCTCAACGCCGCAGACGAGGTGGGCGACGATGCCCGAGACGAGGCACGGGAAGAGCACGGCGTACTCGATCCGGCCGAGATAGAGCACCTCGATCCCGAAGATGGCCCCGGAGATCGGCGTACCGAAGACGGCCGCGAAGCCGCCGCCGATCCCGCAGATCACGAGACGGCGGCGGTCTTCGTCGTTCAGCCGGAGGATGTCGGCGAAGAGGCTCGCGATCGAGGCTCCGATCTGCGCGCAGGGGCCCTCCTTCCCGACCGAGCCGCCGAACGCGAGCGTCACGACGGTGGCAAGGAGCTTGATCGGCGCGACCTTCCACGGGATCCGGCCGGACTCGCGGTGGATCGCCGCGATGACGGCCTCGGTCCCGTGGCCGCGCGCCGTCGGCGCGAATATCCGAATGAGGAACACGCAGACCGGAAGCGCGAGCGGGAGCAGCCAAACCGGGTGGACGCCGCCCGGCGTCAGGCGCCGCACCCACAGGCCGGACGCCGTGAGGGCCCACAGGAACGCGCGCGTCCCGAAGCCGACGCAGAGCCCGGCCGCCGCGCCGAGCACGGCCCACTTCAGGGTGCTGATGACGAGAGCGGTGTGCTCCGTGTACCAGCGCGTCTCGTCCGCAAGTCTCGGCGGCGGCTGCTCCTCCGGCTCCACGCTCAGCGGGCCGTCACTACGAAGTGCGCGCGGCGGTTCTGGGCCCAGGAGGCCTCGTCGTGTCCGGTGGCGAAGGGGCGCTCCTTGCCGTACGAGATCGTCTGCAGACGTGCGGTGTCGACGCCGAGACTCGCGAGATATTCCCTCGCGGCGGACGCGCGGCGCTCGCCGAGCGCCATGTTGTACGCGGCGGTCCCGCGCTCGTCGCAGTGGCCCTCGATCGTCGCTTTCACGGTTGGATGGGCCTTCAGCCAGGTCGCGTCCCCGGCCAGAGCGTCCCTCTGGGCGGGCTCGAGGTCGTACTTGTCGAACTCGAAGAAGGCGTCCTTGAGGTAGCCGCGGCGGTTGATCTCGTCCACGGACGTCGGGAGCGCATCCTCCGCGACGCGCGGCGGCACCGGCGTCGGGGCGGGCGTCGGCTCGAGCCGCACCACGGTCGGCGTGGGAGTCGGCGCGGGGGCCGCGACCTGCGCCGGCGGTTTCGTCGAGCAGGACACGGCGAGGAACCCGGCGGCGGCGAGCGCGCCGGCGGAGAGAAGACGGAAACGCAAAGACATCGGGAGCTCCTTTCGGAGCCGGAGTCTCTTCCTTTTTTAGTTTGAGGTCAAATTAATACTGTGCGAACATCGCCGCATGAAGGCGACGGGCGGAGAGGCGGCCCCCCTCGGCAAGGTCCTCGATTTCATGCGCCTGATCTGGGCTCTCGACCACGGCCTGCAGTCCCTCTCCAAAAAAATGCACGCGACCCTCGGCCTCACGGGCCCGCAGCGGGTCGCGCTCCGGGTCCTCGGGAGGAGGCCGGGGATCTCGGCGGGCGCCCTCGCAAACGTCCTCCGGATCCATCCGAGCACGCTGACGGGTGTCCTGCATCGCCTCGAGGTCAAGGGGCTCGTCCGAAGGGCTCCCGATGCCGCGGACCGGCGCCGGACGCTTCTCAGGCTCACGTCGCGCGGCCGGAGGCTCGACACCCGCACCCCCGGCACCGTCGAGGCCGTCGTCGCGCAGGTCCTCGCCGGGATCCCCGAGCCCCGGCTCCGGCCGGCGGCCGATCTCCTTGCAGCCGTCGCCACCGCCCTGCTCGACGAATCGACCTCCGGACGGCGCCGGCGCGCCGAAACGTCGCCGGGCCCGGCACCCCTCCACGGGCATCATTGACCCGGGCGGAGGCGAGCATCCTATGATCGCCATATGGCGATCCACGCACACCTGCCGCTCACGGACGCCGGGTGCGACGCGGTGGCACTGCGATTCCGGGCGCTCTCCGAGCCCATGCGCCTCAAGATCCTGCGCCGCCTGTTCCGCGGTGAGGCGTCCGTCGGCGAGATCCTCGACGACGTCGGCGGAACGCAGGCGAACGTCAGCAAGCATCTCGCCGTCCTGCACGGCTCCACGCTCGTGGAGCGCCGCAAGGACGGCACGCGGACCGTCTACCGGATCGCGGACCCGACCCTCCTGAAGATCTGCTCGATCGTGTGCGAGGGCGTCGAACGCGGCGCCCGCGAAAAGGCCGACGCGATCCTCGGGCGCCCCCGCCGAGGCGCCCGCTGAGCTCCGCCGCGTCCGTGCCGCCTCGCCTCGTCGACGCGGCCTCCGCCGCGCCGCGCGGCCCCGTCGTCACGGGCTCGCCGTCGGAGGAGGCCGCGTTCCTCGCGCATCTCCGCGGCCGCGTGATCGGCGCCGGCACCGTGCTGCCGGGCCCCGGCGGCGACCTCCCGCTCCGCTATTTCGATTTCATCGCCTCGGGCCGCTTCCATCGCGACGTCGAGGACGAGCTGAACGAGCGCGTCCTCCCGTTCATGGCGAACACGCACACGGAAAGCAGCTTCACGGGCCACTTCGTGACGGAGCGATACGAAGCGGCCCTCCGCAAGATCGGCGCGTACGTCGGCGCGACGAGGGACGACGTCGTGATCCCCGTCGGCTCCGGCTCGACCGGCGCGATCAACCGCCTCATCCACGTCCTCGGCCTGAGGCTTCCCGACCAGCTCGACGAGCGGTTCGGCCTCGCGGCCCGCATCCCGCCCGAGGGCCGGCCCGTCGTCTTCCGCTCGCTCATGGAGCACCATTCGAACGACATCGCGTGGCGCGAGACGATCGGGGACTCCGTCTACGTGGAGTTCGACCCGGCCGGCCGGATCAGTCTCGAGGACCTCGACCGGAAGCTCACCGCTCACGCGGGGCGGCCCTGGAAGATCGGGACGTTCAGCGCCGCGTCGAACGTCACCGGGATCCTGAACGACGTCCACGGCCTCGCGCGCGTCCTCCACCGGCACGGCGCGCTCGCGTTCTTCGACTACGCGGCGGCGGGGCCGTACGTGGACGTCGACATGCACCCCGCGGGCGACCCCGCGGCCGCGCTCGACGCCGTCTTCTTCTCCGTCCACAAATTCCTCGGCGGGCCGCGGACGCCGGGTCTCCTCGTCGCGCACCGGCGCCTCTTCACGAACCGCGTGCCGGGCGAACCCGGCGGCGGGACCGTCCTTTACACGTCGCCGTGGGACCACCGCTTCCTCGGCGCGATCGAGTCGCGCGAGACGGGAGGGACGCCGCCGATCGTCCAGACGATCCAGGCCGGCCTCGCGTTCGACCTCAAGGCGGCCGTCGGGGCCGCACGCACCGAACGGGTCGAGCAGGACTACCTCGCGCGCGCCATTCGCGAATGGCGCGGGCGCGACGACCTCGCGGTCCTCGGCAACCTCGAGACGCGCCGCCTCGGCGTCCTCTCCGTGATCTTCCGCCGCGTCCACCACAACCTCGCGGCACGGCTCCTGAACGACCTCTTCGGAATCCAAGTCCGCTCCGGCTGCATGTGCGCGGGACCCTACGGCCACCTCCTCCTCCACATCGACGAGGAGCGCTCGAAGACGATCCGCCACAGGCTCGACGAGGGCCACCTCGGCGAGAAGCCGGGCTGGGTCCGCATCAGCCTGTCGCCGACCGTGAGCGAGGACGAGTTCCAGGCGCTCCTCGAGGGCGTGGACCGCGTCGCGCGCCGCGGCCACGAGATCGGGGAGGATTATTCCCAGAACGACGAGACCGGTGAGTGGGCCCGGCGCACGGCCGCCGCCGGGCATGGAAGGGGACCGAAATGACCGACCTCCGAAAGATGCATCCCGCCACCCGAATCATCCACGCCGGCCAGCACCCCGATCCCGCGACCGGCGCCGTCTCGACGCCGATCTACCAGACCTCCACGTTCGCGTTCAAGAACGCGGACGAGGGCGCGGCGCGCTTCCAGGGGAAGGACGCCGGGTACAAGTACACACGGCTCGGGAACCCCACGGTCGCGGCTCTCGAGGAGTGCCTCGCGACGCTCGAAGGCGGCTGCGCCGCGCTCGGCGCCGCGACCGGAATGGCCGCGATCAACACGGTGTACGTCACGTTTCTCGAGCAGGGCGCGCACGTCGTCGGAACCGACTCCGTGTACGGGCCGTCGCGCCTCGTCCTCGAGAACGAGTACACGCGCTTCGGCGTCGCCTCGACGTGGGTCGACTCGTCGAACCCGGAGAACGTCGCCGCCGCGATGCGGCCGTCGACGAAGATGGTCTACATCGAGTCGCCCGCGAACCCGACGATGAAGCTCACGGACCTCGCGGCCTGCGCCGACATCGCCCATGCACACGGCGCGCTCCTCGTCGTCGACAACACGTTCGCCTCGCCGGTCCTCCAGCAGCCGCTCGCGCTCGGGGCCGACGTCGTCGTCCACAGCCTCACGAAGTACCTCAACGGGCACACGGACGTCGTCGGCGGCGCGATCGTCGCCAGCACGCCCGCACTCCTCGAGAGGCTCCGCAAGGTCCACACGGCCTTCGGGGGCACGATGGACCCGCACCAGGCGTGGCTCGTCTTCCGGGGCGTCAAGACGCTGGGTCTCCGGATGGAGCGCGCGCAGGCGAACGCGCTCGAGGTCGCCCGCTTCCTCGAGGCGCATCCCGGCGTCGCGTGGGTGCGGCACGCCGGCCTTCCGAGCCACCCGCAGCACGCGCTCATGCTGAAGCAGATGTCCGGACCCGGTGCCGTGTTCTCGTTCGGCGTGAAGGGCGGGCTCGAGGCGGGCAAGGCGCTGATCGACTCCGTGCGCCTCGCGACGCTCGCCGTGAGCCTCGGCGGCGTCGAGACGCTCATCGAGCACCCGGCCTCGATGACGCACGCCGGCATGTCGAGAGCGGAGCGCGAGGCCGCCGGGATCTCCGACGATCTCGTCCGGATCTCCGTCGGCTGCGAGGACGCGCGCGACCTCGTCGCCGACCTCGAGCAGGCGCTCGTGAAGGCGGCCCTGGCTGTCCCGGCCGAGGCCGAAGCGGCCGCGGCGGGGACCTGAGCCGGAGCCGCCGAGGAGTGAAAAATGGCGACGCTGACGATCTCCACCGTGTGGGACGGACTCCTCGGAACCCTCCGGCGACACCCCCCCGCCCCGGTGGCCGCGTTCGGAGTGGAGACTCTGCGCGATCCGCGTCTGGTCGGTTTCGCCCGGCTGCTCGCGCTCCCCTTCACGTTTCCGCGATAGCGGCGCCTCCGCGCGGAGGCGTGCCGTCCGGAGGAGCTTCGAGTCCGTCGAGCACGGGATCCCATCCCGGATGGAGACGCACGACGGGCGCCGCTTCACGCGGCGCCCGTCACACAGGCCGGAATCCGGCACGGTCTTTCCCGAGGCGTCAGGACTTCTTCGGGCAGTTCGGGTTCGGGCCGGTCCCGTCCATCGGCCCGTTGCCGCTGCCGCCGCAGCAGCCGGCTCCCGCTCCCCACCCGTGCCCGCCGCGCCCGCCGGCGAAGACCGGCGTGCCGTCGGCATTCCGGAGCTTCAGAGTGGTCTTCTGCGTGAGGTTCTCGACCTCGGCGACGACGAATCCCTGCGGGCACGCGTCGCACGCGTAGAGGAGAAGCCGGACCTGGTCGCCGGCCACGGGCGCGAACTTCTGGGCGGTGAGATATCGGTAGGAGCCAAGGACATACGGCTCGTCCTTGGACCCGACTTTCACCGTGAGCGTCGGCATTCCGAGCCCGGGGCCTCCCTTGAGCGAGACGACGTCGCCGATGACCGTCGACGGCTTCGTGACGTCGATCTGGGACGCGGGGGTGCCGGCGGCCGCGGGACCCTTGCCGGCCCCCATCTGGGCAAGGGCGGGACCCGCGAGAGCGGCGAGGGCGAGAGCGATGAGGGTGCGTTTCATGTCGAACTCCTTCCGCCGAAAGACATCGCACGCCTCGTGCCGGGAGTCGCCACCCCGCACAAGACGCGGCCACTCAAGCCTTTCGGAGAAATCTCCCTCCCCCGGCCCGCCGATTCCCTGCAGCAACTGCAGTCCGCCGCGCAGCGCCTGCAGTCGTCACCAGGGCGTGCTGTAAAGCCCCTTGGCGAGAATCCAGGCCGAGAGGCCCACCAGCAGGCCTCCACTGCCGAGCCGGACCAGCATGGGACGCGAGCGCAGGAAGGCGGTCTTCTCGCGGAACGCCTGGGAGGCGTATCCGGCGACGAGCATCGGGAGCGCAAAGCCGACGCTGTAGAAACCGAGCAGGGCGACGCCCTCGCCCAGCCGGGCCCGGGCCGCGACCATGCCGAGAACCGCGCTGAGAAACGGCCCGACGCACGGGATCCACACGAGCCCCAGCGACGCCCCGAGAACGGATCCGGACCAGAGCCCGCGCCCGCGCTCGGGAGAGATCCCGACCTTCAGCCTCTTGAAGGGATTCACGTCGGCCAGGACCAGAAGGCCGATGACGCCGATGAGGACCGCGACGGGCTTCTCCAGCCGCACCAGCAGTGGCCCGACCACGGCGCCGAAGAGAGACGAGAGAATCCCCATGACGAAGAAGGTGGACATCAGACCGGCCACGATGGCCAGCGGGCGGAGCCGGTGCTCTCCCGGCTGTCCTGCCATCACGACGGGCAGGACAGGCAGCACGCAAGGCGAGAAGGTGCTGGCGAGGCCAGCTCCGACGGCGAACGCGGCGTTGGCCAGGCTGAACCCGGCGAGCGTGTCCACGAGGGCTTCGCGGCTCAGCGGCCGGCCGCGACGGGGATGCCCGCGAGGATCGCGTCGACGGGCTGGATGCCGGGGGAGTAGCGCGTGATCTCCTTGCCGTCGGCGCCGACGAGGATCAGGTTGGGAAGCGAGCGGACGCCGTAACGATAGAAGAGATCCATGTCAGCCGGAACGTCCGTGCGGACGTACCGGAGTGTCGCGCGCGGCTCCCACTTGCTCCGGCCCTCGGCGAGGATCCGGTCCTGCGTCTGGCACGGGTGGCCCGCCGGGTTCATGAAGAACAGGAGGGCGGGCTTGGCCGTCTTCCCGGCCTCCGGCTTCGTCGCGGCGCCCTTCTCCGTGGCGACGAGGGGGGTGGACAGGGCCGCCAGGACGGCGAGCAGCAGGACGGATTTCATGAACGGGGTCGGGACGATGCGCACGTTCTTCTCCCTCTCGGTCGGACGAAACCCGCCGGCGCCGGGGGCCGGCCGGTTGACCATCTATGACTTAATGATTATATTGGAATTTATGAGCACGGCAAACCGCCCGCACGGGACTCGGGGATGAGCAGCGACGGCGCCTGGCTGTGGGGCGCCCTCCTCGTCTGGGTTCTCCTCCAGAAGTTCGTCTTCCCCCGCCTCGGCGTCCCCACGTGAGGGGCGCCTGGTCCCGCCGGCGGCGGGACGAGCTGCGCGCCCCGGACGCGGCGGGAGCCGACCACGCCAGGAAAGGGATCCGATGACGTTGAAGGCTGACGAGCTCGACCGCCGCCTGGCGGCCTACCGTGCGCGGAGAGAGGCATTCGAGGCCCTCGGACATTACGGAGCCCGGGCCGCTGCGCTCGTCCTCGACGCCGCGGGGCCGCTCGAGGGCCCCGTGCTGGACCTGGGGTCGGGCATGGGCGTCATGGCTCGCGAGCTCGCGCGCCGCGGGCACTCCGTCGAGAGCGTGGACGTGAACGCGGAGGAGCAGGAGGTCGCCGTGGCTCTCACGTCCGGCTCGGGCCTCGAGACGAGAATCCGCTTCACGCCGGCCGACGGCTCCGACCTCCCCTTCCCCGACGCCGCATTCGGCGCGGCCGTCTCGTTCAACGTCCTTCACCACCTCCGGGACGGCGCGTCGGTCCTGCGCGAGGTTCTCCGTGTCGTGCGGCCCGGCGGCGTCCTCGTCCTCGCGGACTTCTCGCCGGAGGGATTCGACTACGCGGCGCGCGTCCACGTCGCCGAGGGCGCCACCCACCCCGAGGGTCCCGTGACGCTCGACTGGGCGCGCGGCTTTGTTGCGGCCGCCTCTCTCGCGGAGACCGGCACCGGAGAAGCCCACCACGAGCGCTTCGCCTCGTTCCGAAAGCCCGCGGAGGCGACGCTTGCGTTCCCGCCCGCGTTCGAGGCGCTCGACCGCCCCGGGCTCTTCAAGGCCCTCGACGTTTTCGCGAAGAACTGGCTCGCGCACGACGGGAGCTGGTTCCTCGCCGCCGAGGAGCGATACGGGATGGACGTCGCGATGGAGCTCGACGCGGCGGCATGGCGCCGGTTCGCCGCCGCCGAGGCCCGCCGGATCATGGAGGCCTACGCGATCCCGAGGGACGGCGGCCTCGACGCGCTCGCGCGGGCGCTCTCCTACCGCGCGTACAGTTTCGTGAACCCGAGCCGCGTCGAGCGCGACGGAGAGATCCTGCGCTTCTTCATGACGTCCTGCCGCGTGCAGGACACGCGTCGCCGCAAGGGCCTGCCGGACTTCCCATGCAAGGCCGTCGGCGAGGTCGAGTTCGAGACGTTCGCCAGGACAGTCGACCCGCGCATCGCGACCCGTTGTCTCCACTGCCCGCCCGAGCCCGAGGCGCACGGGCACTGCGGCTGGGAGTTCCGTCTCGTCTGAAATGCCGCGGGACGTCGCGCGGCCGCAAGGAGTCACCATGAAAGAGTTCTTCAAAACGAACGAAGGCGCCGCGGACCGCATCCTGAGGATCGTCGCCGGCGTCGCTCTCCTCTCGCTGACGGTCGTGGGCCCGAAGACCGGCTGGGGGTTGGTGGGCCTCGTCCCTCTCGTGACCGGCCTCGTGGGCACCTGTCCGCTCTATTCGATCCTCGGGCTGAGCACGTGCCCAGCGAAACCGTCCGGGCCGGCCTCGCGCTGACCCGCGCCCGTCACGTTCTGCCATGTGTCATCGAGTGACCTGTTCCTGGTGCGGGAAGCCGACGCTCGCCGGATGCGGCCGGCACGTCGAGGAAGCGCTCGCGGGCGTCCCGCGCGACAAGCGCTGCACGTGCCCACCACCGAGGCCCCTTCTCGAGCGCCTTTTGAGCCGCCTTCGAGGCTGAGCCTTCGAGCGTCCCCAGCGGAGCGGCCAGATTCGCCCACTTTTGCGATACTCCGGCCGGCCGACGGGAGAACGTGATGATGCTCGGTGAAGTCGAGAACGAGGCCGACGTTGAAGGCCAGGTTGCCGTCGCCGCTGGCGCGGTCGGGGGTCGTGTAAAACACCTCTCCTCCAACCGTCGCGATCTCCGTCACGTGCCGTTGTAACTGCCAGCCGACGTACCAGTAATCGCGGTTCCCGGCGCCGGGATTGATCCAGTAGCCGCCGCCGCCGTAGGTCATCCAGGGCGCGAAGCTCTTCTGAAGCCACAGCGGGATGAATGCGCGCACGTGCCCGCCGCCGAGGCCTCGGGATTCGCTCCCGGTCGGCAGCTCGACTAGGGGAAATACGCCCGCCATCGGCATCGACGCGCTCTCCTCGACGAATCGCACCTTCGCGCCCAGCTCGACGTCGCCCGCGCCATACGCCGTCGGACCGCCGCTCGGGCGCGCGTACGCGAGCGGAGCGATGAGATGGAGCTGCAGATTCGGCGCCTCTCCGAAGTTGACTTCGACGTGCGGCGCCGTTCCGGTCGACCCGTCCGAGGCTCGTTCCTGTTGCGTCGCGAGGGAGAACTCCCAATGATGGTACGCAACCGGCTCGGGGTCGTCGGTCGCGTATGGAGGTCCGGCCATTGTCACGGCGGGTACGACCACAAGCGAGGCGGCGAGCAGCAGCGCCGGGCTCCGGGATCTCGCCGCGGCCAGGGCGCCTGGTCCGGCGCCCGACCCGCCACGCCTCCACCGCGAGTCTTCCTCCCGGTGGCGGCGCAGCAGGAAGACGGACGCGACGTTCGCGACGAACGCGCCGAGGGCCACGGCGAGCATCACGCCGCGCGCCACCGGCTCCGGATGGAGTAACCGCTGAACGGCCTCGCGGGCGATCAGGGCGGTCACCACGATCAGCGTGACCGCGTTGGCGAGCGCGGCCACCACCTCCGCCCTCCGAAAGCCGTACGTGTGCCGGGCTGTGGGAGCCCGGCGGCCCAGCCGCCGCGCCCAGGGCGCCAGCACCACCGCCATGACGTCACTCGCGTTGTGCACGGCGTCGGAGAGGAGAGACACGCTGCCCGAGGCGATCCCCCCGAGGACCTCCGCGGCGGTGATCGCCCCGTTCAGCCCTGCGCTCGCCCGGAGGCGGGCGTCCATCGCACCGTCCCCGAGGGCGTGATCGTCAAGGTGGCTGTGGCTCATGTTTCTGCGCTCCCTGGCATCCAGGACCTACACGACTCCCAGCAACTTGAGCGCGATCTGGGTGGCGAAGAACCACATGATGAAGGCAAAGGCAACCTTGACGAAGGACGGGCTTGCCTTGACGGTGACGTGCGAGCCGATGGCGGAACCGATGATGCAGGCGACCGACGTGATGGCGATCAGGACGTAGTCGACGTGACCCAGGGCGAAATGGCCGGCGGTCCCCACGAGAGAGCTGATCGTGACGATGAAGGAGTTCGCGCCGGCGGCCTTCTGAGCGCCGTACTTCATGAAGAGAACGAGGAACGGGAAGATGATCAAGCCCCCGCCGACGCCAATGAGGCTGGAGAGGACGCCCACGCCGAACGAGAAGACGACGATCAGAGCAGCCATCCGTCGAGACAGGGGCTTCACCGTCTGGCCTGCCTTTTCCTTGCCCGAGATGATCATCAGAAGCCCGACACCGTAAAGAAAGACGGAGAAGATGCCGAGCAGGAGGTCTTTCGGGGCCTTGCTCGAGAGGACCGCCCCGAGGAGCGAGCCGGCGATCGTGCCGGGCAGGAAGATCGAGCAAAATTTGAAATCCACAAGCCTGTTGCGGCTAAAGACGATGGTCGCCACGAGGGCGGTCACGAGGTTCAGGAACAGGGCAGAGGAGATGGCCGGGGCGAGGCTCAGGCCCAGCATGACCAGGACAGGCGTGTAGAGGGAGCCACCCCCCTTCCCGAACATCGAGAACACGCCAGAGATCACCAGAATCGTGATGAATGCGATCAGCATGAACGAGGTGCTCACCGGCGGTCTCCTCTCCTGTCAGCCTGCGTCTGATTCCGGGCGAACCCGGCCTAGCCCTTGTATCCGGAACAGGGGATGCAGATGGGCTTACCGTCCTTCGTTCGAGAGTAACGCTCGAACACATACTCGCCACACACGGAGCAGAGGGACCTATTGAAGGAGCCCTTGGGTGGCTGGTACCGGAAGTCCGGTCGGTCGGCGACGGCGTAGATCGCTGCATCGGGCTGAGCCAGAGTCCACGCAACGACCTCGTCGGTAACCGCCGTAGGGATCTGCGAGGGCTCGATGCCCCGCTTGCGGTGCGTGAAAAACTCGAACTTGCCAAACTCGTCCAGGAACGAGGCCTTGAGAGCGAAGCGCAGCGCCGTCTTACCGGGGAACCAGAAGGTGGCGGCGAGCTTCCCCCAGGACGTCTTTTCCATCAGAGTCTTCCCGAAGGTGGCGCCGGTGGCAACCTGAATGCCGTCCATTAAGCAGGTTTGCGGGTGCCCTTCACCAAGCTCGGCGATGACATGCAACGTGTGATCCCTCTCTCTTTCGATGTCGAGCCGTTCGAGGGCGAGCAAACCCATCCGGTAGCCGAGAGGCATGAACGGGCACCGGTGACCGTGGAAGGCATATGCCCAATCAGGAGGAACGTAAAGTGGGTTGGCATCTGACATTTTCAAGGCTCCTTTCTCGAAACTTGGAAACCAGTGGCGTACGCCCCGGATTGGTCGGGTTCGGCATCATCGCGGCGCTCGTGCCCGGCCGCCGCGGCGGCGTTCGGGTTTCGGCCCCTGCCCGAAGGCCCCGGCACGGGTAGTTCGTCGCCCGGGCCGATCAGGAACACCGCGACCGGCTCGGACTCGATGCCGAGAGCGCCCGCGATGCTCGCCCGCGCCCGGACGGGAATCTCGGCGATCTTCCTTTCCGCCTCGGCCCGCGCGGAAGCCGCGTCGGCCTTTTCCCGCCTGGTCGCCGCTTCCTTCCGCACCTCCGCGAGGATCCGGTGCTCCCTCTCGACCTTTCGGACGACGGGGGCGCGCCGTGCCAGAGGGTGCTGCTCAGGTCCTTCGCCATGGCGGACTCCCTTCGGGCTTCAGTTCGAGGGCGCCGGCGCGGCCGCGGCCGCCGGCCTGCCGAACGCCTGCCTCAGCCGCTGCCGTACGGACTCGAACAGGTCGTAGAAGACGGGGACGTAGATGAGGGTGAGGAACGTCGAGACCATGAGGCCGCCGATCGCGACCACGGCGAGCGGGCTGAGACGCTCCAGCCCGATCGCCCACTCGAGGGCGATCGGGAGCATCCCGACGGCCGTCGCCGCGGCCGTCATCAGGATCGGCCGCGTCCTCACGCGCACGGATTCCGTCAGGGCCTCACGGAGGCTCGCGCCGCGCCCGCGCGCCTCCTCGATGAAGTCGATGAGGAGAATGCTGTTCTTCACGACGATCCCGGCGAGCAGGATCATTCCCATGAAAGACGGCATGCACTGATGCTTGCCGGTCAGGAGAAGCGCCCAGACGGCTCCGATGACCCCGAGCGGGATCGCCACCATGATCGTGAGCGGGTGGAGGAACGAGCGGAAGGCCGGGACGAGCGAGAAGTACAGGAGGATCAGGCCGAGGACGAGCGCCTTCATCAGCGCCGAGAACGCCTCGTCCATCGTCTTGCGTTCCCCTTCCTCGGTGAGGGTGTAGCCCGGAGGGAGCTTCAGGCCTTCGAGCGCCTTGGTGACGCCGTCGTTGATGTGGGTGACCGCGGTCGTCGAGCGGTAGCCCAGGACGTCCACCGTCTCCTGGAGGTTCTGCCGAGTGTGAAGCGTCGGGACGAAGGCCCGCTCGAGCCGGCCGAGTGACGAGAGCGGGACGCTGCCCCTCGGCGTGAGGATCGGGAGCGTGGCGAGATCCTCCGGAGCGGCGCGCCGACCGGCCGCCGCCTGGACCCAGACGGCGAACGAATCCTGCTGCGGGACCCTGAAGAGCGTCGCGGGCGTTCCCTTGACCTGCGCGCTCACCTGGGCCGCCACCGCGGCCGCGTCGACGCCGTAGAAGGAGAGCTGCTCGGCGTCGGGAAGGAACCGGACCTCCACGCGGTCGAGCGTCCAGGTCGGCACCACGGACGTGAGGCCGCCCACGGTCCGGAGCCGGCGCGCCACGTCCTGTGAGAGCGCGGCCAGCGTCTTCGGATCGGGGCCGGAGATCATCAGGTCCACGGTCGACCGGATCGTGGAGAGAGGCGTGGCGCCGTAATCGAACGCGGCCGGAAAGCGGATTCCCGGGATCGTCCGAAGCCTGGCGAGAACGGAGTTCTCCACGTCCCAGAGCGACTCCTTCCGGTGGAAGCGGTCGACGAGGTGAACGGTCACGAAGGCCTGCTGCGGGTTTCGGCCGGAGCCGAACGTGAGGACGCCGGGCTCCGAGCCGAGCGTCGCCGACGTCCGCACGATGCCGGGCTCGTCGCGGATCGCCTTCTCGGCCTCCGTCAGCAGCGTCTCGGCCTCGGCCAGGGACGCGTTCGGATACGCCTCGAAGGTGACGCGAAAGATCCCCGTGTCCATCGGGGGCATCAGGTCGCGGCCGACGAGCGGGATGACGAGCCGGCCCGAGATCACGAGGAGCAGGACGGCGGGGAGGATGAAGAGCGCCTTCCTTCGCAGCGCGACCTCGACCACCTTGACGAAGAACTCCTGGATCCGGTGGAGAATCGTGCCGTTCACGACGTGG
Source organism: Acidobacteriota bacterium (assembly GCA_037443065.1). GTDB lineage: Bacteria > Acidobacteriota > Thermoanaerobaculia > UBA5066 > UBA5066 > DAOMFB01. Next base: position 19,222 of record JBBIPB010000009.1, read on the forward strand.
TCGAGCTTCTTCTCCCAGCCCCACTTCTCCGTGCGGCCTCCCAGCCGGAGGATGAACGGCGCCAGGATCGGCAGGATCGTGACGGAGACGAGGTACGAGGCGAGGAGCGCGATCGAGAGCGTCAGGCTGAGCGGGCGCAGGACGGTCTGGACGAAGCCGCCGATGGTGATGATCGGCAGGAGGACGACCACGGTGGCGTAGGTCCCCGAGAGGATGGCCAGCATCACTTCCTCGGTGCCGCCGATGGTGGCCGTCGAGAGGTCCTTGCCGAGCTTGTGGTAGTGCCGCTCGATGTTCTCCAGGACGACGATCGCGTCGTCGAGGAGCATTCCCACGCCGAGGATGACGCCCGTGAGCGTCACCATGTCGAACTGGAAGCCGAAGAGCCACATGAAGGCGAACGTGATGAGGTACGTGAACGGGATCGAGATGCCGGCCAGGATCATTCCGCGCGTGTCCGCGAGGAACAGGAAGATGACGAGAACCGTCAGCAGGATCGCGTCGCGCAGGGCGTCCACCATGTTGGAGACGCTCTTGCCGATCAGCTCGCCCTGGGTGTCGGAGATCTCGAAGGAGATTCCCGGGAACTGCCGTTCGAGCTCGGGCAGCTTCGCCGTCACCGCCTCGATCGTCGGGAGCGCGAAGCCCGAGAGGGCCCTCTGGATCGAGACGCCGATCGCCGGTCTTCCGTTGCCGTGGTACGCGGACATCCGCTCCTGGACTCCGCGGTGGACCGTCGCGACATCGCGCAGATACACGGGCGGGCCCGGCACCCCGCCGATCACGATGCCGCCGGCCTCCTCGGGCCGCAGGAGCTGACTCTGGCTCTTGAGAAGGAAGTGGGTCGTGTCGGTGACGAGGAGCCCTTCCGGCGTGTTCCGGTTCCAGGCCGAGAGCGACGAGACGACCTGACCCGGGCTCATCCGGTGCGCCTGCAGCTTGTCGGGGTCGAGCTCGACCGAGACCACCGGCTGGTACCCGCCGAAAACCTCCACGTTCGCGACGTCCGGGAGGCGGAGCAGCGCTTCCTTGACGGGGTTCTGCGCGAGCTGGCGCACCATCGAAAGGTCGAGGCCCGAGCCCTTCTTCGGCGAGAGGGAGAGGACGAGGACCGCCGGCGTGGCCGACGACACCTTGTAGACCTGGAAGGGGCGGATGTCGGGCGGGAGCAGCGGCCGGATCTTGTTCAGGGCGTTCGAGACGTCCGTCGCGGCCGAGTCGAGCCCCTTCTGGTACTCGAACTCCGCCGTGACGACCGAGACCTCGTCGTTGGACGAGGAGGTCACGCGCCGGACGAGCTCGATCGTCTTGACCTCCTTCTCGATGACGCGGCTCACGTCGCCGCTCACGTCGTCGGCCGAGGCGCCCGGCCACACCGTCACGACCGAGATCTGGGGCCGCTCGCTGTCGGGGAAGAGGTTGACGGGAAGCTTGAAGAACCCCACGCCGCCGACGACCGCGAGCAGCAGGACGACGGAGAGGAGGAGATGGGGCTTCCGGATGTAACCCTGGACGAGACTCACCCGTCACCTCTGTCTGGGCGCGACGGGAGTGCCGGCCGTCAGCGCCATCAGCTCGCTGGGAAGCCCGGTGACGACGAGGTCCCCGGCCGCGAGATCGCCGTTCACCGAGCTGTCGCGGCCGTCCCCGCCATTCACGACGACGCGGACCGGCTGGGCTTTCCCGTCCTTCACGCGCACGACGAGCGTCTCGGCGGTGCCCTCGAGCACAGCCGAGGACGGGACGACGAGCCCCTCCGGAGACGAGGCGGCGGCATAGGTCGCCGCAACCGTCGCCCCCGGCGCGAGTGAGAACGGCGCGGAGGGAAGGTCCGTCTCGACGGTCCCCAGGTGCGACGCGTCGAGGGCGGGGTAGATTCTCGAGATCCTGGCCTCGCGCGTGTCGCCTGCGTTCGTGAGGACGACCCGGCCTCCAGGCGAAAGGAGCGCGAGGCTCTCCTGGGAGAGCTTCGAGACGACCCTCACGGGTCCCGCGACCTGGACGGTGAAGACCGCCCTTCCGGGTGCGACGAGATCGCCGGGCTCGGCGAGCCGGGCGCTCACGACGCCGGACCACGGGGCCGGCACGTCCGCGAACGACCGCAGCGTCCGGGCGCTCGCGAGCGCCCTCTCCGCGGCGACCTCAGCCGACTTCGCCGCTTCGACCTGCGCCTCGCTCGCCTCGAACGCCTGCTTCGAAAGGGCGTCGTTCGCCACGAGCACCGTGTCTCGCGAGACGACCGCCTCCTGGCGGGTCCGCTCCTGGCGCGCGGCCGCGACCCGTGCCTCGGCCGACACGACGGCGTCGTCCAGGACGCGCGAATCGACGCGCGCCATCACGTCGCCCTTCCGGACCGTGTCTCCCTCGCGGAAACGGACCTCGAGGAGCGCTCCGGCGACCTGCGCCGAGACCGTCGCCGCCGTGCCGGACTGAATCAGAGCGACCGTCTTCAGCGAGGCCGCGACGGTCCCGGTCTTCACGGGGACGACGTCCACCGACACGGCGGGGACCTGCGGGGGCGAGAGTCGGGCGAGGCTCTGCTTCCTGTGCCGGATGGCCAGGACCCCGGCCAGGACGATCACCACGACCAGGGCCAGGCCCAGGATCCTCTTCATCGCGTTTCTCCTCTCTCGTGTGCTCTCGTCGCCGCCGCGAGCTCCATGTCGTCCTCGGCTCCCTGAAGGGCGTAGAGCCCGCGCCAGTAGGCCGTCTCTCCGAGAAGCTCCTGAGACCGGGCCGCCAGGTAGTCCTCCACCTTGCCCGTTCCCTGGTCGAGCCTCAGGCGCTCGACGCGAGCCACCTCGCGCCCCAGTTCCCGCTGCGCCCGGCCTGCCGCCAGCTGGGCGCGCGCCGCTTCCATGCGGCCGCGGGCCGACACGACCTGCGCGGCGACCTCAAGCTCCTTCCCCCTCTCGCGCTCACGGGCCGCCGCGAGATTGGCCTCGGCCTCGTGAACGGCATGGACGCGGCCGAGCCCGTCGAAGATCGGGAGACGGAGGGTCAGGGCGATCTCGTGGGTCTCCAGCGGGCCGCTCACGGAAGGCGCACGGTTCCAGAGGACGTTGCCTTCGAGCGCGAGGCGCGGGCCGAAGGAGTAGCCGGCCAGCCGCTTGCGGCTTTCGGAGATGAGCGTCGTGTCGCGCACGGCCGCGAGGTCGGCGCGCCCCGAGAGGGCCTGCGCCAACGCATCCGCGGGCGGTGCGCCCTGCGGCTCGTCGGGAACGTCGGCGAGATCCCAGCCGCCCGCCGGCGGGTCCTCGCCCATCAGGGCCGCGAGGGACGCCTGCGCCGTCCTCTCCTGCGCCTCGAGCTCGGCCACCTGCGCCTCGGCGCCTCGAAGCGCGTACGTCACCTTCGCGGCGTCGACCGGGGCGGCCGCGCCGAGCCCCACCTTCAGCCGGGCGTCCGCCTCGTCCTTCGTCAGGGCCGCGGCGTATTGCCGCGCCGCGTCGAGGGCATGCCGCACGAGGAGGGCGTTGCGATACGCCGCGCGGACGCTCGTTCGAATCTCGTCGGCCGTGAACTCCGCGGACTTCTCCGCGGCGCTCCGGGCCAGTGACGCGCTGCGGTCTCCTTCGTGCAGCGCGCCTCCGGCCAGGAGAGGCAGCTGGAACGCGAAACCGTAGTGTGTCTGGTTCTGGTCCCAGGGAAGCTGATACAACCCCAGCGCCGGGACCTCGAATTGGTCGATGGAGATCGGCCGGACGAGACGCGGCGACTCGTAGTTGTTGTATGACGCGACGGCGTCGATCTGCCCCCAATGCCGGGCGCGTGCCTGCGCCTCGCGACGCCCCGCCGCCACCGCCTCCAGCCGCGAGGCCGCGACACGAGGGTTTGCGGATTCGGCGCGAACCTCCGCGTCCTTCATCGTGAGGGGCTCGGCGGTGGACGCCGCCGTTACCGGGCCGGCCAGGATCAGACAGACGGAGAGGACGGCTCTCATCGGCGTTTCCCCTCGCGCACGTGGCCGGCGCCCAGGACGGTACCGAGCGTGCGAAGGAGGGCCTCGGCCGCCCTCGTCTCGATTTCGTACTCAACTCGCGGCCCCTCCCGGCGAGGGAGAACGAGGCCCGCCGTGCGAAGAACGCCGAGATGGTGCGAAACCGCGGGCTGCTCGACGCCCAGCTCCGCGGCGAGGTCGCAGACGCAGCATCCGGGACGCCGCACGAGCTGCGCGAGGATCCGGAGCCGGACCGGATGGGCGGCGAGCCGCAGACGTCCGGCCAGCGTTTCCGTCGTGAGCATCTCTGGATCTATCGACATACCTCGATACCTCGGTGCGCAATAAGGCGACTGGGGCCGCCGTCACGCAAAGAAGGTATCGCCGCGCCTTTCGGCGCGCCTTGACGGGCGACAAGAAACGCGGAGATCAGCCGCCGTCGGCGACGCGGCGCATGGCGTCGAGGGAGGGGATCCGGAAGCGGCGCGGACCGAGCCTCTCGAGAAGACCCTCCCGGCGCAGCTTCGCGAGCGCCCGCGAGAGGTTCTCGGGCGTCACGTGGAGGGTTCGTGCCAGCTCCTGCTGGCTGAACGGGAGCACGACGCTGCCTCCGCCGGCGCCGGCCGCCTCGGGCTGGACGAGGCTGAGGAGTCCGTGCGCGGCGCGCGCGTGAGCGCCCGGCTGCCCGAGCATGCCGAGCTGGTCGAGGCACCCGCGGAGGCGCGTGGCCAGATGCTCGAGCAGCCGAAGTCCGACCTCCGGCTCCTTCCTCAGGAACGTCCGGAAAGCCGCCCTCTCGAGGGCGAGCGAGACCGACACGTCCATCGCCGCGACGGAGACCGGGAACGGGCCGCCGTCGAGGAGCGGCAGGAACCCGAAGGACGCTCCTTCCTGGAGGACGAAGACCGTGATCTCGCGTCCGCCCGGGAGCGTCCGGTACGCCCGGAGGCGACCGCGCGCGAGGACGAAGAACTGGCCGCCCGGATCACCCTCCGAGAAGACGAGGGTCCCCGCCGAAATCCGTCGCTCCGTGAACAGGGCGGCGATTTTCGAGCCCTGCTCCCCCAGCCCCCCGAAAGGGGTCTTCTCCAGGAGCCTTGCGCGGGCGGCGGGGTCGATCCTCACGTCAGGCGAAGAGGACGTCACGCAGGCAAAGATACACGCCGATCAGGATGAAGACGACGCCCGTCGACCGGCGAGCCACGCTTTCGAAAGAGCCGATGCGCCGGAGCGATTTCGCGAGGGCCTGCCCGCCGGCCGCAAGCGCGATCGCCATGCCGGCGACGGGGAGCCCGGTCCCCAGCCCGAAGAGCGAGGGGAGGAGAAGCCGCGATTCGTGCTTCACGGACAGCGGCAGCAGGCTTCCGAAGAACAGCGCGGCGGAGATCGGACAGAACGACAGCGCGAACAGGACGCCGAGAAGGGTCGCCCCGGCCGGCCCACCTTCCCCGAGCCGACGCCGAAGACGCTCGGTCCCCAGTGAGGACGAGAGGGCATCCACCTTCAGGAGGTCGAGGAGGAACATCCCCACGATCACGAGGAGCGGCCCCATGAGCCTCGTCATCCACCGCTGGAGCAGCATCGACGCTCCGGGCGCCGAGAGAAGGCCTGCGACGAGCACGGCCGCAAGCGCCGTGTACGCGACGACCCGGCCGAAGATGTAGGCGGCCGACGAGAAGAGGGCCCGCGCGGGATGCCTTCGGGCGACAAATGAAACCGCCGCCACGTTCGTCGCGAGCGGGCACGGACTGACCGACGTCAGGAGACCGAGCCAGAGCGCGGCGAGGGGCGCGGCGGCGGGAAGCTCGCTCACGAGGCGGTCCGGAACGTCCGGACCTCCTCCTCGACGTACCGGCGGAACCCCTCCGGGTCGGGGAGAAGGTTCCACACCTTTTCCAGGTTCCTCCAACGAGTCTCGCGCCCGTCCCGGACCTCGGAAAGGACCACGGACTTCGTATACAAACCGTATTCCATCGCGAAATGCCCGTTGCCCGGCGTGTCGAGGTTCACGGGGCGCCACTCGATCGCGCCCTCGACGAGCTCCGAGGGAAAGTCGCTCTCCAGCGTGAACTGCGTCAGGCTCTCGATCCTCAGGCACGACACGCACCGCGCCGTGGTGTGAAAGTAGTAGACGACCAGCTTCGGGCGAGTCGCGGTCGTCTGGCCCGCAGGGACCGTCTTCGCCGAAGCCGCATGGGCCGGGACCGTCCTGCGTTGCCGAACCTCGTCCCGGACCGCCACGCCGATGGTCGCGGCGACGATCAGCAGAAGCGCCGCCGTAATCAGGTTCTTCGGGGTCGATTTCATTTTCATCCGGTGTTACAGGATCGCGTTGAAGAGGAATCCGACGATGAGAATTCCGACGGTGACGACGCCCACGAAGACTGCGATGAGCTTGGGGCGCAGGACTTTCCGGAGAATGATCACTTCGGGCGTCGAGATAGAGATCACCGACATCATGAACGCCAGAACGGTTCCGAGGGCGGCCCCCTTCTCGAGCAGCGCCTGAACGATGGGGATGATGCCGGCGGCGTTGGAGTACATCGGGATGCCGATCAGGACGGCAAGCGGGACCCCCCACCAGGCTTCCTTGCCCATGAACGACGCCATGAAGTTCGTGGGAACCCAGCCGTGGATGGCCGCGCCCACGGCGATGCCCGCGACGACGTAAGGCCAGACCTTGCCCACGATCTCGCGAAGCGCCTCGAGCCCGAACCGGACTCTGTCCCGCCATCCGAGACTGACGACCGGCGCGTCGCTTTCGCCGGCCCGGATTTGCCGGACCCACGGCTCGAGCTGATCCTCCATTCCGAGCCGCCCGATCGTCCAGCCGGACGCGATGGCAATCACGAGCCCCGTGCTCATGTAGATCGCCGCGACCCTCCAGCCGAAGAGCCCGAACAAAAGCACGAGCGCAACCTCGTTCACCATCGGCGCCGAGATTAGAAAGGAGAACGTCACGCCCAGCGGAACTCCCGCTGTCACGAAACCGAGGAAGAGCGGGACCGCCGAGCAGGAACAGAACGGCGTGACCACCCCGAGGAGAGCCGCCAGCACCGTGCCGACCGACTCATGGGCGCCGGCCAGGATCCGGCGCGTCCGCTCCGGAGTGAAGTACGAGCGGACGATGCCGACGGCGAACACAACAGCCGTCAGCAGAAGTAGAACCTTCGGCACTTCGAAAACGAGAAACTCTACCGCGGAGGAAAAGTGGGTTCCTGCGGGAAGGCCCAGCAGCGCGTAGGTGAAACCCCGCGCCATCCGCACGAGGTTGAGGTAGAGGGCAAGCCAGCAGGCCACGATGACCAGGCCCAGCAACACGGCGACCCATGGGGGAATGGCCTTTGGCGCGGGACCTGTCGGTGACTCAACCGAGGTCTGAGAAGAAAGACACGCACTGCTGGCCGCTGACTTGTTCATGGCTTCGGCACTGCTGTGTTCTTCAGGCCGTCGCGAGGAGCTTACGGATCTCATCCAACTTCGGAATGCGGCCGTAGACGACGACCTTGCCGTCGATCACGACCCCTGGGGTCGCCATGAGGCCCAGCTCGACCATCCGCTCGATCGACTCGACCTTCTCGACGTCGACGTCCAGATGGTCGGTCTCGACTGCCTGCTGAACGATGCGGTAGGTCTCCTTGCAGCGGACGCATCCCGGGCCGAGGATCTCGATCTTCCTGCGCGCGGTGTTCTCCATGACGTTCTCCTTGTTTTCCGGCCTTAGGCCGCGATCACGCGGCGAAGAGTCGTGGCGCCGACGCCGACGCCGAGAATGACGAGGACCCATCCGAAAGCCCGCTGCAGGCGCCCGGCCCACACGGCAGCCCGGCTCCCGACGAAGGCCGTCACGAATCCGGTCGTGACACCCGCGGCGACGAGCAGGACCACGTGGCCTGCGGAATAGGCGAGGAGCAGCGTCGTCCCCCAAAGGACCTTCTGCTCGAAGGCGACGAGGGACAGGATGACGACGAGGATCGGCGTCGCGCAGGGCGACGAGAGCGTCCCCGTGAGGGCGCCGAGCCCGAACGCGCCCGCGATCCCGGCCTTGCCGAGCCGGGCCGCGTCCACATGCGGCATCGGGAGCCGGACGACGCCCGCGAGGTGAAGGCCCATGACCGCGAGGATGGCCGACAGCAGCAGCGGCCAGACCGCGCCGACGTCGCCGAGAAGGCGCCCCGAAAGGGCCGCCACCGCGCCGAGCGCCGTGAAGCACACGGTGAGACCCGTCGCGAACGCTGCCGTAAGCGCCGCGGCGCGCTTCTTCGTCGTTCCGGCGCCGCCGACCGCCGCGACGACGAGAGGGACCGCCGCGAGCACGCAGGGGCTGGCGGACGAGAGCACGCCCCCGAGAAACACGAGGGCGAGCATGACCGGAGCCGGCGCGACGGCAGCCTGCGCGGCGAGGCCGGCCAGCAGGTTCTCCATCAGAGGAGTCCCTTCTCCTTGAGGGCTTTCTCGAAATCCGGCTGAGCGAAGTAGCCCATGTGTCGGAAGATCTCCCGCCCTTTGGCGTCGAAGATGATCTGCGTCGGCATCACCATGATCTGGTGCCGCCGGGCGATTTCCGGGTTCGGCTGGATCCAGAAATTGGAGACACGCGTGCGTTTGCCGAGACGCGTCTGGAGATTCTTCAGAACCGGCTGCATGTTCATGCACGGGATGCACGTCTCTCCGCCGAACTCCACGATGAGCGGGACTCCGGCCTTGAGGGCGGCGTCGAGCTCGGCCGGGGAAAGAGCCGGGATCCGGGCCTCGGCCGCGGGTGTGGCTGCGGGAGAACTGGCCGAAGCCCCGGTCGAAAGCACGACGGCGACGATCAATGCGGACAGGCGGAGCGTCATCGGGGTGATCCTCCTGAGCGAGCTTTTCGAGGCGGCGGAATCCGGCCGCCCGTCGCGGCGAACTCCTCGACGGGAATCCCGCGAAGCCGGGCCACAAGAGCGGCGTCGGCCAGGGCAACCGGATCGCCGTCCAGACCGAGGCGCACCGTATCGCGCCACCGAGCCGCGTCAGGCGACGGGGCGAGCCGGTACGAGACGAATTTGCCGTTCTTCTCCTCGACGAGGAGACCCGCCTGCTTCAGCTCCCGGAGGTGCTCGGAGACCGTGGACGGAGCGGAGCCGAGAACGGCGGTCATCTGGCAGACGCAGAGAGGCCCGCCCGAAAGCATCGCGAGAACCCGGAGCCGCGCCGGGTGCGCGAGAGCCTTGGCGGCGGCGGTCGTGGCGGAGAGGCCTGACTTCGTCATTTCGGCACAAACCGAAACGTACCGGGCGCCCGGCTCCACCGACATGAGGCGCCTGCATCAGGCGGGCGGCCTGCGCTCTCAGAGAAGCACGTTGAAGAGGTATCCGACGACGAGGATCCCCGCCCCCACGGCGCTCACGAAGACCGCGATGAGGCGCGGGGTGAGGACCTTGCGGAGGATCACCATCTCGGGGAGCGAGAGCGCGATGACCGACATCATGAACGCGAGGACCGTGCCGAGCGCGGCCCCCTTTCCGAGGAGCGCCTGCACGACGGGGAGGATCCCCGCAGCGTTCGAGTACATCGGGATCCCGATCAGGACGGCGAGCGGCACGGACCACCACGCGCCCTTGCCCATGATCGACGCCATGAAGTTCTCGGGCACCCAGCCGTGGATTCCCGCGCCGACGGCGATCCCCGCGATGACGTAGAGCCAGACCTTCCCAACGATCTCGCGGACCTCCGCGCGCCCGATCGCGAGGCGCTGCTCCCAGCCGGGCTTCTCCCCCGCCGTCTCTCCGACGGGACCGCGGGTCTTGTAAACCCACGGCTCCACCCACGCTTCGAGCTCCAGCCTGCCGATGACCCAGCCCGAGGCGAAGGCGATCACGAGGCCGGTGCCGAGGTAGAGCCCCGCGACCTTCCAGCCGAAGAGGCCGAAGAGGAGCGCGAGCGCGACTTCGTTGACCATCGGCGCCGCCACGAGGAACGAGAACGTCACGCCGAGCGGGACGCCGGCCGTGACGAACCCGATGAACATCGGGACCGCCGAGCACGAGCAGAACGGCGTCACGACGCCGAGGAGCGACGCGAGGACGTTTCCCCCCGCCTCCCGCCGGCCCGCGAGGAGGACGCGCGTCTTCTCCGGGGTGAAGAAGCTCCTCACGATGCCGACGACGAAGACGACGAGCGTGAGGAGGAGAAGGACCTTCGGCACCTCGAAGACGAAGAACTCCACCGCCGCGCCCAGATGCGTCCCCGGCGTGAGGCCGAGAAGACGGGTCGTGACGAACCGCGCGACGTCTCCGTTCACGACGTACGCGCCGACCCAGGCGGCGAGAGCCGCGAGATGGAAAAGAACGGTCCGGGGTCGCAGGCTGGCCGCCGGGGCCTCAGGCTTGTAGGCGGGAAGGGAGAGGGCCTCGCTCATTTCAACTCCGTCGCGACGAGAGGAATGAGCTTGGCGCGGATCTCGTCCCTCACGCGCCGGAAGACGGGAAGGGCGTCCTCGCCGTCACCGGCCAAGGCAGGATCTTCGAAGGTCTCATGGAGCATTTTCCGCGCGCCCGGCAGGATCGGACAGGCCTCGCGCGCGGAGTCGCAGACCGTGACGACGAGATCGAACGCAAGGCCCTTCATCTCCTGAACGGACTTGCTGCGGTAGCGCGAGATGTCGACTCCCGCCTCGGCCATGACCCGGATCGCGAGCGGATGCACGACGGAGGGCCGCGTCCCGGCGGAGTCCACCTCGACGCGGTCGCCAAGGTCGTGGTGGACCCAGCCCTCGCCCATCTGTGACCGGCAGGAGTTGCCCGTGCAGAGGATCAGGACGCGAGGCTTGCTCATGCGGTGGCCGACCTCGCCTTCAGGGGCGGGGGAACGAAGTACCGCCGCTGGAGCCAGAACGCCACGTTGACGAGGCCGATCATCACCGGCACCTCGACGAGCGGCCCGATGACCGCCGCGAAGGCAGCCCCGGAGTCGATCCCGAAGACCGCGACGGCGACGGCGATCGCCAGCTCGAAGTTGTTGCTGGCCGCGGTGAACGCAAGCGTCGTCGTCTTGCCGTAGCCGGCTCCGGCGCGCTTCCCCATGAAGAACGAAACCAGGAACATCACGATGAAGTAGACGAGGAGCGGAATCGCGATCCTCACGACGTCCATCGGGATCGAGACGATGAGCTTCCCCTTCAGGCTGAACATCACCACGATCGTGAAGAGGAGGGCGACGAGCGTGAGCGGGCTGATTCGGGGGACGACCTCCCGGTGGTACCACTCCCTACCCTTCAGCTTCACGCCGACGAACCGGGTGAGGGCGCCGGCGAGGAAGGGAACGCCCAGGTAGATGAAGACGCTCTTCGCAATCTGCCCCATGCCGACTCTCACGAGGCTTCCCTCGAGCCCGAAGAGGGGCGGGAGAACCGTGATGAAGAACCACGCGTAGACGCTGTAGAAGAGCACCTGGAAGACGCTGTTGAAGGCCACGAGCCCCGCGGCGTACTCGGTGTCTCCCTTCGCCAGCTCGTTCCAGACGATCACCATGGCAATGCAGCGCGCGAGGCCGATCAGGATGAGCCCGACCATGTAGTCAGGGTGGTCGCGGAGAAACACGACAGCGAGGAAGAACATCAGGACCGGGCCGATCACCCAGTTCTGGAGAAGCGAGAGCCCGACGATCTTCCGGTCCCGGAAGACGTCGCCCATTTCCTCGTACCTCACCTTGGCGAACGCGGGGTACATCATGAGGATGAGCCCCAGGGCGATCGGGATGTTTGTCGTTCCCACCCGGAACGAGTCGATGAACCCCTCGACCCCCGGGACGAACGTGCCGAGAACCACTCCGGCCGCCATGGCGGCGAAGATCCAAAACGTGAGCCAGCGATCGAGGAAGGAGAGCTTCCTCGCGATGGCGTTGGACATCAGACGCTCGCGGGCTTCGTCGCCCGGACGAACGCGCTCATGAATTTTCCGTCCACGAGGGGCGCCATCGCGTCGGCGTCGATCCCCGCCGCCGAGAGAACTTTCCGCGCGTCCGCGATCGTGTAGACGCGCGTCGGGACGATCGCGACGTCCTTGAAGCCCGCCTTCTTCAGCTTCGCCTCGAACTCTTTCTCCTCGAGAGCGCCTCCGAGGCAGCCGATCCAGAGCTCGACGTTTTTCCGGACGTCGGCCGGAACCTCGCCGCGCACGACGACGTCCGACACGGCGAAACGCCCGCCCGGCTTCAGGACGCGAAATGCCTCGGCGAGCGCGCGATCCTTGTCCGCCGAGAGGTTCACGACGCAGTTCGAGATGATCACGTCGACGCTCGCGTCCGGGAGCGGGATGCTCTCGAGCTCGCCCTTGAGGAACTCGACGTTCGTGACGCCCGCCTTGCGCTGGTTCTCGCGGGCGAGGGCGAGCATGTCGTCCGTCATGTCGAGGCCGTAGACCTTCCCGGCGGGACCGACGCGCCGGGCCGAGAGGAGGACGTCGATCCCTCCGCCCGAGCCGAGGTCGAGGACCGTCTCGCCCTCGTTCAGGCTCGCGAGGGCCGTCGGATTGCCGCAGCCGAGCGAGGCCGTGACGGCCGCGGAGGGGAGGCCCGCCGTCTCCGAAAGAGAATAGAGATCTGAGGTGATCGGGTCCTTCCCGCCGCCGCAGCAGGACGGCGCGCAACACGAAGCTTCTTCGGTGGCCGCTCGCCGCGCCGCCTCCCCGTATTTCTCCCTGACCGCATCCTTGATGTTCGCCTCCACCATGGATTTCTCCTTTTCATCAATCGTTCTTGATGTTTCAGCCACGCGAAATCCTCAGCAGCACCGCGCGGCGCCCTCCCGCACGGAGCCGATGAAATTCTTGATCTCCTGAAGGACGTCCGGGTTCAGCGCGTAGTGCACCCAGCGCCCCTCCCGCCGGTCGGAGACGAGCCCGGCATCCTTCAGCGCCTTCAAGTGGAACGAGAGCCGGGACTGGCCCGCGTCGAGGGCGTCCGTCAGGTTGCAGACGCACATCTCCCCGCCGAGGAGCTTGCCGACGATTCTCAGGCGCGTCTCGTCCGACAGGGCGTGAAAGAGGCGCGCGAGCCGCGTCACGTCGGCGGGGCGTTCGAGCATGCGGGAGGGGAGGAGAGCCGCCACGACCTCAATATATCAAGAATTCTTAATCTGTCAAGCCCGGATCCTTGACAGCTGGATATGTGCATATAAGAATGTGTCTCAATGCCAGGCGCCGCTCGCACCTTTGATGTCGCCCCCATTTCCCGCCTCTTCAAGGCGTTGGGCGACGAGACCCGCCTGCGCATCGTGGCGCTTCTGTCGCACGGAGAGCTGTGCGTTTGCCACGTCCAGGAAGCCCTGAAGATCTCTCAGCCCAGCGTCTCCCGCCACCTGAGCATCCTGCGTGCTGCGCGTGTCGTGGAATCCCGCCGCGAGGGAACGTGGGTTTACTACCGCCTCATCCCGCAGGCGAGCGCCGAGTGCAAGCGGCAGATGAGGGCACTGGTGGAGACGTTCGCCCGGGCGTCGATCCTCCGCCGTGACCTCAAGCGACTCGTCAAGGTGCGTGGGCCCGAGGCGTGCGCGTGATTCCGTTCTTTCAAAAGAAGGGGCGAATTCCATGAAACGCGTGCTTTTCCTCTGTACGGGCAACTCGTGCCGAAGCCAGATGGCGGAAGCCTTCCTGAAACTCCTGGCCGGAGACCGCTTCGACGTCATGAGCGCGGGAACGGATCCCGTGCCGGTCAACCCGGATGCGATCCGCGTCATGGCCGAGCGCGGGATCGACATCTCGCATCAGAAGTCGAAGGGCGTGAAGCCCTTCCTCGGGCTGGGCTTCCCGTACCTGGTCACGGTCTGCGATCAGGCGAACGAGCGCTGCCCGATCTTCCCGGGGGTCATTAACCGGTTGCACTGGTCGTTCGAGGACCCCGCCCGGACGCAGGGAACGGTGGAAGAGCGGCTCCGCGTCTTCCGGCGTATCCGGGACGAGATCGAATCGGCCGTGAGGCGCTTCGCCGAGGAAGCCGACTCGGGCCGTCCGCTCACGGGCGCGATCAACCGCACGAAGGGTCCCGCGACGACTTGACGACCTGGTCCGGCACGCGTCAGCGCACCGCCTTGCGGACGGCGGCCTCGATCTCGTTCTGGATGTCGCCGGGCATCTGCATGTTCTTCATGAACGCCCAGTTCCCGGCGTCCTGGAAGTAGAGCTTCATCCGCCACATCTCCTTGAGGAGCGTGACGGAGCTGCCGCTGCCCTTCTTCGTCACGACGAGCTCGACCGGGAACGCGGCGGCGTGGTCGAGGCCGGGAAACGGATTCGCGTCCGTCGCCCGCTTCTCTCCCGCGATCCCGAACGCGCGGCCTTCGGTCCTGGCGTTCGTGAGGCCGACGACCCAGACGTCGTCCGAGGCCTTGTACGCGTAGACGGCGTGCCAGCCGGCGGCGTCCGCAACGCCGCTCCGGATCTCCTCGGCGACCTCGGCCGGAGGCCGCGCGGGAGAGAGGACCGTGACGATCTTGTCCGGGAACGCGCCGCCACCCATCCCGCCGATCTCTCCGCTGTCGCGAAGGTGTCCGGCCTGCTTCGGCACGACCGTCCCGAGCGGCGCGAGGGCCGCCGCGACGGCCTCCACGGCGCTCTGGGCCGCCGCGTCCTTCGCGTCGGACACGTAGAACGTCCGGAGAAGAGACACGGGGTTCACGACGGCGACACTGACGCCCGACGGGTCGGAATACACCGCAAGTCGCATCGGAAGGCCGAATGCCTTGTCGCCGCCGCCGGAGAGCACCTCCGAAGTCCACACGGGCGAGGCGAAGACGATCGTCCGCGCCTTCTCTCCGCAACCGGCCGGGACGCCGTTGTCGAACGAGCCGAGAATCTCGAAACCGGCCGCCTTCAGGGAGGATTCCGTCCTCGCGGCGGTCCCGGCGACGTCGGCCTTGAGGCCCGAGAGGAGCGTCACATAGACCCCCTGCGTCCTCTCGACGCCCGCCGAAAGGGCGGGCGCCGCGAGGAGCGCGGCGAGGGCGAGCGACGCGAAGGCGCGCTTCACGTCCGTCCTCAGAACCCGAAGGAGAGGCCGAGGTCGAAAACCCACTGGTCCATCTTCAGCTCGATCGTCTGCCTGCCGGGGACCTCGAGCGGGTTCGGGCCGCTGACGGAGTGCGAGAGGGCGCGGACGATCGCGAGGTTGACCTTCATGGTGTCGCCGGCCTTCGCCGTCGCGCCGACCGTGACGTGCTGCTCGATGACGCCGGGGGCGAGGATGTTGAAGAGGACTTCGGACTCCGGGATGGGTTGCTTCGCGTACGCGTAGCCGGCGCGGAGCGTCAGGCCCGGGTTCGCGACCCACTGGAGGCCGAGCTTGTACGCCGTGACGTCCTTCCAGCCGAAGCCCGCGCCGCCGTCGTCGCCGAGGCGCGCCGTCATCAGGTTCGGGAGCATCGGGTTCCCGATGGACTCGGTCTTCGAGTAGTAGATCTGCTGGACGTCGAACGCGACCGTGAACGACTCGACCGGCTTGATCGCGACGCCGACGGTCCAGTTGGCCGGGATGTCGAAGTCGCCCTGCTCGGCGAAGAGGCCCGAGTAGTTCGAGAATTTCTGCATCTCCATCTCGGTCTGGTACGAGGCGCCGACCGAGAGCCACGGCGCGAGCTTGCCGAGGTAGCCGATCCTCAGGCCGTATCCGAGCGAGGCGTCGTGGCCGTTGTTCGAGAGGTTCGACGGCGAGGACGAGTACGGGGCGAAACTCCCGAGGCCCTCGGCCTGGAACGTCTGGTAGCCGAGGACGGGGCTGATGCCGAACGCGTGCGCGTCGGCGATCTTGTACGTGAACGTGGGCGCGATGTACATCTGCATGAGGTTCACGCCCGTGCGGCCCGCGTAGAAGACCGACGCGTCGTAGGACGTGTTCATGCCGCCGTTGCCGTAGATCGCGACGCCGAGCGTCATCGCGTCGTTCAGCTTCCAGTTCGCGCCGATGCTGGGCATCAGGAAGACGTTGGTCCCGCTCTTCACGGTGCCCGGCTGGAGGCCGAACGTGCCGGGGTACCCCGAAGGATTCCCGGTCACCGTGAACTCGCGATTCGGGTTGAACACGGCGAGGCTCAGGTCGTAGCCCGTCACCCACGCGTTCCCGGCGGGATTCGTCGCCGGGGACATCGTGTTGAGCGACAGGGCGACACCCGCGCCGCCCATGCCGTTCTGGGCGGTGCCGTAGCCGAGCTGGAAGTAGCCGTCCGTCGCGAGCGCGGGGGCGGCGATCAGGGCGAGCAGCGCGGCGAGCGCGATGCCGTTCCGGGTTCTCATCTGGGGACTCCTCTCACAAGCGGTCCTTTTCCGGTCCGCGTTTGGATCGATCTGGGTTCAGGTCAGGTCGCCGGGCCGTGCGTCCCTTCCGGGAGCGCCATCCCTGCGATCTCCGCGATGACCGCGCACGCGTCGCCCGGGAAGAGGCGCTCGATCTCGTCCCGGCTGATCCCGGTCCTCGTCGCCAGCGCGCACGCGTCCGGTACGTGCCGCGTCCTCAGGCACTCCTCGCGCGCGCACCCCAGGATCTGCCAGTGGGCCGCCGTGAGAAGAATCCCGCGCCGTCCCGCCGCCACGGCCGCGACCTCGGGCGTCCAGTCCGAGCCTCCGCAGGGGCGGTCTTCGGGAGCCGGGCTCTGCGCGTTCACGCCCCGTGTCCTTGCGAGACGCGTACCAGAGCCTTCCGGTCCCGGAGCGGGCTCTCCCTAGTGCGTCGGCAGGTTCGACGGATGGGCGTGTTCCGCGTGCTCGTGCCCGTGGCCGGCGCACGCCGTGGCCGGGGAAACCTCCTGGAGAGCGCCCGACGTGAACGCCGCGACCGCGTCCTCGACGGTGCCGGCGTTCGCCAGGAAGACCCGGACGCCTTTGGCCCGGAGCTTTCCGAGCGCCCACTGGCCGATTCCTCCGACGACGATCCCGTCGAACCGCTCGCCGGCAAGCGACTCCAGCGGCTGGCACATGCCGTGGGCGTGGTGCTGGTTGCGATTCGGGATCTCGCGACACTGCCCGCTTTCGGTGTCCACGACGAGGAAGAGCGGCGCCGAGCCGAAGTGCGCGCTGACGGGGCTCTTCAGTCCGAGGTTTCGGGTGACGGGGAGACAGAGGTTCATGGGGGCTCCTTTCGGCCGCGTCCGGCCTCGCCGTCACGGGGAGGCACGGACCGGGCCAGCCTTCTTGGGGAGGGCCGGCCCTGTGTCGAGCGCATCCTTCCTTTCGCGTCAGTCCATTTCAATGACGCAGGCGAATGATGCGCGGGCATTCCGTTGCAACACGTTGTTCGCGACGAAACGTTTCGGGCTGCTCAGAGGGACGCCGTGCCGGCTGTGGACGGTGGATCGCAACTCGTCGCACGCCAATCTCGGGCAGTTTTCGCCCACGAGCCGCTCTCAACCCCTCTGGCGTCCTTCTTGAATGGGAGGGGTCGCGGTCGCCCGGCAGTGAGGACCGCGAGTCACCCGCTGGAGAGGAAGAGGACGACGAACCATGAGACGGATTTTCGCAACCCTTCTGGCCCTCGCCGCGATCCTCGGCCTGGCCTACACCGCCCTGAGGAAGAACGTCGCCGAAGAGACGCCCCTTTCGATCCTGAAGGAGCGCTTCTCACGCAAGCCGAAGCCGTCGGTCGACCACTCCAGATTCGCCCAGCTCCGAACGCCCTTCAAGAAGCCCCAAGACGTCACCGCCGCGTGCATCTCCTGTCACAACGGGCGCGCCGCAGAGGTGATGAAGTCCTCGCACTGGAACTGGGACCGGACGGAATACGTCGACGGCAAGGGGATCCGCGAGGTCGGCAAGAGGAACGTCCTGAACAACTTCTGCATCGGCGTCCGGGGCAGCGAGCCGAGCTGCGACAAATGCCACATCGGATACGGCTGGGCGGACGCCTCCTTCGACCTCAAGAACCAGCTCAACGTCGACTGTCTCGCCTGCCACGACAACACCTCGACGTACGTGAAGGCCGCGGGTGGCGCGGGGATGCCCGACCCGTCGGTCGACCTCTCGAACGTCGCCCAGCACGTGGGCAGGCCGCAGCGGGCGGACTGCGGCACCTGCCACTTCTTCGGCGGGGGCGGGAACAACGTCAAACACGGTGACCTCGAGAAGTCCATGTTCGACCCCTCGCGCGACGTCGACGTCCACATGGGGTCGGACGGCCTCGACATGCAGTGCGTCGACTGCCATACGGCAAACAAGCACCAAATTCTAGGAAAGGCATACGCCGTCTCCTCGATGAACCGCAATCGCGTGGAGTGCGAGACCTGTCACACGGCGATGCCGCACGCCGACAACGTCCTGAACGACCACACGTACAAGGTCGCCTGCCAGACGTGCCACATCCCCACGTACGCGAAGGTCAATCCGACGAAGCTCGCGTGGGACTGGTCGACGGCCGGGAAGCTGAAGGACGGCCAGCCGTACGAGGAGACGGACGCTGCCGGGACCGACGTCTACATGTCGATCAAGGGGTCGTTCGTCTGGGGCAAGAACCTCAAGCCCGACTACATCTGGTTCAACGGGACGGCGTCGCACTACCTCATCGGCGACACGTTCGACCCGTCGCAGCCCCTCGTGCTCAATCCGCTCGAGGGCAGCTACGACGACCCGGACTCCAAGATCGTCCCGGTCAAGATCCACCGCGCCAAGCAGATCTACGACACGGTGAACGACACTCTGATCCAGCCGAAGCTCTACTCGTCGCACCCGGGCGACGGCGGCTACTGGGGGGATTTCAACTGGGAGCGGGCGGCCGAAGTGGGGATGAAGGAAATCGGCCTCCCGTACAGCGGCCATTACGGCTTCGCCCGGACCGAGATGTACTTGCCCCTCAACCACATGATCTCCGCGAAGGGAAAGGCCGTCACCTGCAGCGAATGCCACGCGCGCTCGGGCGGGCGGCTCGCGCAACTCGGCGGCTTCTACATGCCGGGACGGGACCGGAATCCGTGGGTCGACCGATTCGGCCTCGGCCTCGTCGTCCTGACCTTCGCCGGCGTCATCGTCCACGGTGGGGCGCGGATCGCATTCCGCGGCAACGGGAAGGGAGCGCACTGAGATGAAACGCGAGTAC
>JBBIPB010000010.1:0-37910 GCA_037443065.1 Acidobacteriota bacterium
CTCTGCGGCGCCTGCACGGTGGTCGTCGGCAAAGAGGCGGTGAGGTCCTGCCAGCTGCCGGTGAAAGCCGTGCACGGCAAGGAGGTCACGACCATCGAGGGTCTCGAGCGGAACAACAGGCTTCATCCGCTCCAGGAGGCGTTCGCCGACGTCGGGGGGCTTCAGTGCGGCTTCTGCACGCCCGGAATGATCATGAACGCCTACGCCCTCCTCCTGAAGACGCCGAAGCCGACGCGGAGCCAGATCGTCGCGGCCATGGACGACAACCTGTGCCGCTGCGCTGCACATCACCGGATCGTTCAGGCCATCGAACGAGCGTCTGCGCCGGCGGGAGGTGCCTCATGACGGACGACCGCGCCGCCGTCACCGAGCCGCCGCGTGCCTCCGAAGGACGGTCCCTCGACCGCCGGGACTTCATCCGGCTTCTCGGCGGCGGGATCGTCATTCTCTTCAATGCGGACCTGTCGGACCTTCTCGGGCAGGAATCCCGCAGCCGGGGCTACCCCACCGACTTCAACGCCTACCTGAGGATCGCTGCCGACGGCCGGGTCACGGTCTACTCCGGGAAGATCGAGATGGGACAGGGCGTCGTCACTTCCCTCGCGCAAATGGCGGCCGACGAGCTCGCCGTCTCCCTCGACTCCATCGACATGGTCATGGGAGATACGGCCCTCTGCCCGTTCGACATGGGCACGTACGGCTCGATGTCGACCCGGTTCTTCGGTCCGGCTCTGCGGGCGGCGGCGGCAGAAGCGAAGGCCGTTCTCCTCACGCTCGCTTCGGAGCGCCTCAAGGCCCCGCCGAAAGAGCTCCGCGTCGAGGACGGCGTCGTCTCCCTCGCCACCAATCCGAAGGCCCGCGTCACGTACGGCCAGCTCGCCAAGGGGCAGAAGATCGTCCGCAGGCTGGACGGGAAGGCGGTCACGAAGTCCGTCTCCGACTTCCGGATCATGGGGCGGCCGGAAAAGCGCCGCGACGCCCGGGCGAAGGTGACGGGGCGCGCCCAGTTCGCCGGGGACGTGCGCCTCCCGGGCATGCTCTACGCGAAAGTCCTCCGCCCGCCGGCGCACGGCGCCACGCTGAAGAAAGTCGACACTTCCGCCGCGGCCCGGCTCCCTGGGGTCGTCGTCGTCAACGAGGACGGCATGGTCGCCGTCCTCGCCCCGGATCCGGAAGCGGCGGAGAAGGCGCTCGCCCTCGTCAAGGCCGACTTCGACCTGCCCGCCCCCGCCTTCGACGACAAGACCGTTTTCGCCCACCTTCTCTCCGTGGCAGGCGCGGGCGAGGAGCGGGAGAAGAAGGGGGACCTCGCCGAGGGCGAGAGGAAGTCCGCCGCGCTCTTCGAAGGGAAGTACCTGAACGGGTACGGCGCGCACGCCCCGATGGAAACGCACACGGCCCTCGCGCGTCTCGAGGACGGGATGATGACCGTCTGGGCGTCCACGCAGACGCCGTTCCCGAACCAGCAGGCGATCGCGCAGGCCGTCGGGCTCGCGAAGGAGAAGGTCCGCGTCATCACTCCCTTCGTCGGCGGCGGTTTCGGCGGCAAGAGCGGCGGCCTTCAGGTGATCGAGGCGGCAAAGCTCGCCAAGGTGACCGGCAAGCCCGTCCAGATCTGCTGGAGTCGCGCCGAGGAGTTCTTCCTCGACACGTTCCGGCCGGCGGCCGTCGTGAAGATCCGGTCGGGAGTCGACGGCGCGGGAAAGATCTGCCTCTGGGACTACCAGGTCTGGGCGGCCGGCCCCCGGAGCGCCGAGCAGTTCTACGACGTCCCGAACAACCTGATCCGGACCTACGGGCGCTGGGGAGGCGATACCCCCAAGATGCACCTTTTCGCCACCGGCCCGTGGCGCGCGCCGGGGGCCAACATCAACGTCTTCGCGCGAGAGTCGCAGATCGACACGATGGCGGCGGCGGCCAGGGTCGATCCGCTCGATTTCCGCCTCCGGAACACGACCGACGCGAGGATGCACAGAGTTCTCGAAGCGGCGGCCCGGCGGTTCCGGTGGAGGAGAGCTGCGGGGCCCAGCGGCCGGGGCGTCGGCGTCGCCTGCGGAATCGACGCCGGAACGTATGTGGCCCTGATGGCCGAGGTGAAGGTCGATGCCGCCACCGGCAGGGTCACGGTCTCCCGGATCGTCTGCGCCCAGGACATGGGCGTCGTGATCAACCCGGACGGAGCGACGATGCAGATCGAAGGCTGCCTCATGATGGGCCTCGGGTACACCCTGTCCGAGGAGGTCCGCTTCGACGGCGGGCGGATCCTGACGCGGAACTTCGACACGTACGAACTCCCGCGGTTTTCCGGGATGCCCGTGCTCGAGACCGTCCTCGTGAGGAACGACGAGCTTTCCCCGCAGGGAGGAGGCGAGCCGGCGATCGTCCCCGTCGGGGCCGTCGTCGCGAACGCCATCTTCGACACGACCGGCGCCCGGCTCTTCGAGATGCCGATGACGGCGGACCGCGTCAAGGAGGCCCTCGCCTCGGCGCGCAAGAAGCCATCCGCCTGACGGGTTCGAGCCGGTGGCGAACGAGAGCCTGGTCGTCCGTCCACGCCTGCGCGAGATTCACGTCGTGCTGCTCCTCGCGGCGTTGATCGGACTGCTCGGAGCAGCCGCCACGGTCGGCTTTCGGATGGCGATTCGCGGAGTCGAGTGGGTGTTCACCGGGCACACCTCCGGCCTGGTCGAGGCCGCCGAGTCGCTCCTCTGGTGGCAGCGTCTCGCCGTGCCCGTGGCGGGTGGGTTGCTGGCGGGAGGGATCCTGCAGCTCGGCCTGCGCCTCGTACGCGGCCGGACGACCACCGATTACATGGAGGCGGTTGCCGTCGGCGACGGCGTGCTCGACGTGCGCACCAGCCTGGTCAAGAGCGCTTCGTCACTGGCAACCATCGGCTCGGGTGGCTCGATCGGCCGTGAGGGCTCGATGGTGCAGCTCGCGGCGCTGGTCGGCTCGGTTGCCGGCCGGCTGCTGCCGCACAGCGAGTCGCGGATGCGCCTGCTGGTCGCCTGCGGCGCTGCGGCCGGGCTCGCTTCGGCCTACAACGCGCCGATCGCGGGCTCCCTGTTCGTCGCGGAGATCGTGCTCGGCTCGATTGCAATGGAAAACCTCGGGCCGCTGATCGTCTCCTCCGTCGTCGCATCGGCGACGGTGCACAAGATGCTCGGTTTCGCTCCGGTGTTCGCGATCCCGCCGCTGCATTTCGTGTCGGGCTGGGAGACGCTCTTCTACCTCGCGCTCGGTGTCGTCTGCGGCGCCGCTGCGCCGCTCTTCCTCTTCGTGCTTACGGAGGTCGAGAAGGGGTTCGCGCGGCTGCCGCTTCCGCTCTTCGCGAAGCTGGCGCTCGGCGGCGCGATCGTCGGCGCGCTCTCGGTTGCCCGTCCGGAGATCTGGGGCAACGGCTACAGCGTGGTCACGGAGATTCTCCACGCGCGCCTGGCGTGGCAGATCGTCGCCGCGGTTCTGGTCCTCAAGGTCGTCGCCACCGCCGCCACCGCCGGCTCGGGCGCCACCGGCGGTGTTTTCACCCCGACGATCTTCGTCGGCGCGTCGCTCGGCTTCCTGCTCGGGACGACCGTCCACGCGGTGTTTCCCGGTGCCACCGCGGGGCCGGACACCTATGCGGTGGTCGGAATGGGAGCCTTCCTGGCGGCCACCACCCATGCGCCGGTGATGTCGATCCTGATGATCTTCGAGATGACGCTCGACTACGAGATCGTGCTGCCGTTGATGCTCGGCTGCGTGATGGCGTACTACGTCGCGCGTTCCCACCTCAACAGCGAGTCGATCTATGCGCGATCACTCCGTTCGAAGGCTGCCGAGAGGCTCGCGGGCAGGCTCGAAGGACTCGGCCTGCGCGACTTCGTCGATGCCGCGCCGCCCACCGTGGCCGCCAGCGCCGACCTCGGCGCGCTGATCGACCGGATGCGCACGTGCCGGGAGGCGACCGTCCTCGTCGTCGACGAGCCCGGCACGCTGGTTGGCGTTCTGGCCGTCGAGAGCGTCGCCACCGCATTGGCCGAGCACGAGCGCCCCGGCGACCGGCGGGCCGCCGACCTCGTGACCCGTGAGTACGCTTTCCTCACGCCCGAGCTCTCGCTCGGCGCCGCCCTTCAGGTGTTCGCGCGCAGCGGAGCCGGCTGGCTCCCAGTTGTCGCCGACTCCTCGGATCGCCGGCTTCTCGGTCGGGTGAACAAGTGCGCGATCTTCCAGGCGCTCGCCGACGACTGGCTGCGGCAGCGACGGTAGGGTCGCGCGCGGCTCACCTGGCTCCTCGCGTTGCCGGAGTATGATTCCCAGTCTCAAAAAGGAGGAATTCCATGAAAGGCATTCTCAAAATCGCAGGTCTGGCCCTCGCCCTCGTTCTGTTCCATCCCGCGGTCCTCGCCAAAGGCACGAAGACCGCCACGATCGTGACGAAGACGCCGGACCAACTGAAGTGGGTCGCGAACCCGGCAAACGCCGACGTCTCGATGGCGGTCGTCTGGGGCAACCCGGCGAAGGGCCCACACGGCGCCTTTCACAAGTTCAAGGCCGGCTTCGATGCCGGGCTCCACACGCATTCGTCGGACATGCGCATCGCCGTCATCTCCGGGACGTTGATCGCGGGCACGGAGGGCGGGCCCGAAATCAAGCTTCCGCCCGGCTCCTACGAGTTCCAGCCTCACGGCGTGAAGCACGTCACGAAGTGCGACCCGGCGAGCGAGTGCGTCATCTTCGTCGTGTCGAGCGGGAAGTTCGACCTCATTCCGGCCGACGCAAAGAAGTAAACGCCCGGCACCCGGCGGCCCGGAAGCACGAAGCCCCGCGAGCCTTCTCGCGGGGCCTTCGTCAACCGCGGACCTGAGACCGGCTCGCAGAATCGTCATCGGACCCGTCCCGCGACTGCTATCCTCCGCCCTTACGAAAGCGAGTGGTCGTGCTCGGCGCCGGCTTCGGCGGCTTCGAGCTGACGTCGATAAGCCGGGTGTGCGATTCCTGCAGACCACGGTGCGCTCCATCGACCCGGTCGCCCGCCGCGCGGTGGGCGCTCGTCGCCGAGAAAGTCCAGTTTGGATCGAGCCGGCTCCAGCGCTGGTTCGGGCGCTGGAGCGCGACGCAGAAACCCCTCTGATCCCACGAGCAGAGAAGACGAAGGGTTCGCTACTCTGTCCGGCTTCCCGTCAGGCTCACGATCAGGTCCCGGAGCTGGGTGATCTTGAAGGGTTTCGGAATGAAGTCCGCCGCCCCGCTCCGCATCGCCTCGCGGGCCGTCTCGACGGTCGCGAACCCCGTGATGATGATTACCTTGGTGGCGGGCGCATGCTCCCTGGCGAAGCGGAGCACGTCGATGCCGTCTGGTCCCTGCATCTTGAGATCCGTCACGAGGACGTCGAACTTTTCCTCCACGAGCCGGTCGATCACCTTCTGGCTGTCGGTGTAGGTCTCCACCTCGAACCCGCTCTTCTCGAGGGCCGGCTTGAGCCTCTCGCAGACGATCGGCTCGTCGTCGAGGATCAGAACCCTCCGTTTGCCTCTCATCGCGTCAGCCTCCTCCTTTCCGTGCCCTCCTCGTCCCGGCTGGACACGACGTCGTACCTCCCCTCCAAAAAGCCCTTCACGAACCGCTCGACGGTGGAATCGTCCCTGAGGAGGATGTCGAGCTGCCGGGTGTATCCGATGAGACGTCCGATCATCCGGAGGCGCTCGACCATGGCGTCGAAGGGGATTTTCTTGACCCTCCCGATCACGAGGTCGCCCGACCCTCCGACGACGAAGTCGTTCGCCGCCAGAATCTGCCGGAGAAGGCTGGCCCGCCGGGCTCGCCGGGTCATCTCGGTGACGCCGCCCGTGAAGCGGAAGTAGATGTAGTTGTCGTTCCGCGACTCCGAGAGGAAGGATTCCACGATGTTGAAGTGGTATCCGAGCCGGAGGCTCAGGTTCAGGTAGTCGGCTGCGACGATCGCCACGTTCAGGTCGGGGCGCGTCGCCGTCTGGTCGGTGAGCGCCTGGGAGCGCGTCATGCTCGACATGAAGCCGTCGAGATCCATGTCCGCGGGTCCGGTCGCCCAGACGCCCTCCGTGCCGAGCCCTTCGATGACGGCCTGGAGCGGGCGCGAGGTGACCTGCGCGGAATTCAGCCGCCCCGACTCGTCGGCCGGTCCGACTCCCCCTCCGAGGTCGATGACGATCAGCTCGAGAGGGACCGTGAGATCCAGCCGGCGGACGGAGCGGTCGCCGGGCCGGGGCATGAGGCGGTGGCCCTCGACCAGCTCCTCCATCGCCTTCTCGTGCGCGAACCGGATGATGTCGTGGTACGTCAGGCAGTACTGCGGGAAGAAGTTCGATCCCCGGGGGTTCTTGAGGTTCAGAGGAGCAATCTTGCGTAGCATCCTCCGGAGGAGGCGAAACTCCGGAGTCTCGGAGAACGTCTCGCGGCGAAGGAGCTGGTCCTCCAGAAGCTCGCGGACGCACCCGGCGTAAACGACGTTCTCCTCGGCATCCACCGTCACCTCGCCGGCGTCCCGGAGAAGCTGTGTGGCGTTGCCGGCATCCACGATGGCGGGCACGCGGAACTCCCGTGCGATGGCTGCGAGGTGGCCGGTGGAGGTGCCGATGTCGGTGATGACGGCTGCGGCCTGTGCGACCGACGCGGCGAGGCGGGGCGACGAGGTCCTCGCCACGAGCACGACGCCGGGCATGACGGTGTCGAGCTCGTCCGTCCCCTCCACGACCCGCACCGGGCCTGCCCCGACGCCGCGGCACGCCACGACGCCGCGGCTCTTCATGAGGACGGGATAGCGGCTCGCCGCCTCTCCGAGGTCCCGCCTCCCGGACGCGGCGGCCGCCATGATGCGAAGAGGTCTCGCCTGGACGACGAAAAGCCTCCCCTCGGGATTAATCGCCCACTCGATGTCCTGCGCCGCCTTCATGAAGCGCTCGATCCGGAGGGCCGTCGCGGCCAGTCGCTCCAGCTCCTCGTCCGAGGCCGCGGGCAGCGACCTCTCGGCGGCCGGGACGGCAGTTCGGTCCACGCCTCCGCTCCGGCCGAGGGCATACATCTCCTTCTTTTCGACCACCGACCGGGAGAGCACCTCATGGGGCGGCTCGCGGGAGACCTCGAACCGGTCGACCGGGAGACCCCCCTCGACCACGGCCCGCCCCAGGCCTCGCGCCGCGGAGATCTGGAGGACCCTTCGTGACGGATTGGCCGGGTCGAGGGTGTAGACGACACCGGAGGCGCGGGCCGAAACCATCGCCAGACAGCCGACCGCCATTAACCCCTGGGCCGGGTCGAGTCCGGCGCTTTGCCGGTAGCGCATGACGCCGTCGGAAAAAAGGCTCGCGACGACTTCGCGATAGGCCCCGAGAACGTCTCCCGCGGCGACCCCCAGCAGTGTCTCGTACTGCCCGGCGAAGCTGAGCTCTCCGTCTTCTCCGATCGCGCTGCTCCGGATGGCGAAGGCGGCGGAGCGGTCCCGTCGCCGGAGATCCCCGACTGCTTTCCCGATCGCGCGGGAGAGCTCCTTCGGAAGCGCCGCCGTCCGCAGCCGGGCCCGGAGTTCGCCGGACAGCCCGGCGAGTCCCGCCTCGCGTTCGGCTGCGCTCCCGCTCCGCCAGCGCTCGATCATCCCGGGAATGCCGGCCTGCTCGAGAAAGAGCTGGCCGGCGTAGGCCGTGATCACGAACCCCTCCGGCACGGGGCACCCCTCGATCTTCTTGAGGGAGCCGAGGCGAGCCATCTTCTCGCCGACGGTGTCGGACAGCTCGTCGCCCACGTTCTCGAGGAAAATGACGATGTCCGCCTCGGGGACAAAGAGGCGCGATTCCAGCGTGGCCCGGACGGAGGCGTCGGCACGCTTGAGCGCGTCGACGAGCTCCGGGTATCGGTCACCGGTGATCGCGTTCAGGTTGAAGACGACCATGCGCGTCGCGGATTCGAGCTGCTGCGCGAGGGAGGCGAGCGAGTTCCGGTCGAAGACATACTCGCCTCCGAGCATCTCCCCCGCCTTCGAGATCAACTCCAGAACCTCGTTGTTCTTGTCGACGAGGTCGCGAAGCCCCTCGATCCTCCGGCGGACCGCCTCGACCGTCTCCTCGGGTCGCCGCTCGCGACTGACCTTCTTCCAGAAGCTGGCCATATCAGGTGCCGGCCTAGTGCGGCCGTCTCGACCCGCGGCCGAACACGACGCCGGTCAGCATGCCTGCAGCGATCGCGAGGACCACGGAGACGATGCCGTAGAGCAGACCGCGTTCGTGCGCCATCCGCGAGATGAAGGCGGCGATTCCCGCCTGTCGCAAGGCAACGGTCGACTCCGCCACGACGGAACCGTCGCCGCCGCGAAACGACATGAGGCGGACCGTGAATTCGCCCGGGGGGGTCCGCGCCGGCAGGAACAGGTCTGCCGCCACGTCGAGGGTCCCCGGGGCGCCGGGCCTGAGCCGCGCCGCTCCCTCCGCGACCGCATAGAGCCCCTCCCCCGTCTTGAGCCGGACCATCTCGCCGAAGAGCGTCCGGCGCTCCGCCGCCGGACCGGCGAAGGCCGCCCGGGACTCGAGGGCGTCCAGCCCTGCGCCGAGGCGGTTGAGGACGACCGTGGGCGCGAGCTGTGCCACGGGGGCGGACGTGCAGAGAAGATAGAGAGAGGGGACGTCGTCGAAGACGATCTCGCCGGTATTCAACCAGAAGAGTCCCCAGACCCGTCCCTTCCTCCGAAGCTTCAGCCGGCCGCCGGGGCCGGCGCAGACGATCGCGGCCTGGCCGCCCTCCGGAATCGTCCCCCGAACGTGAAGGAGGGCTCCGTTGAAGAGGAGGTCGGCGCGCACGTCGTCGGGCATCACCGTGAGAGCGGCAAGAGCCCCGGTCCCGCCCGGCGTCTCGCCGCCCGCCGGTGCCGGAGTGCCGGCGAGGACGAGAAGGCCGAGGAGGAGGCCCGCGACCGCACGCCCCGGCACCCCTGCCCCGCGTCCTGTCATCCGTTCCCTCCGTCCGAGCGAACACATGGATCAGTGCCCTCCCCCGTAGGCGACCATGACGTCCGGGCGAAGGAGGAGGCCGAGGAGCATCTTCAGCATCACGACGAGGACGATGACGGACATGAGGATCTTGAGCTGGTCCGCCTGCAACCGCTTGCTGAACCGGGCGCCGAGCTGGGCTCCCACGACCGAGCCGATCAGCAGGATCAGGGCCAGGACCACATCCACGTTGTGATTGACCGCCGCCTGAAGGATCGTCACGTTGATGCACGTGGCGAGGATCTGGAACAGGCTCGTGCCGATGACGACGTGCATCGGCATCCGGAGAAGGTAGACCATGACCGGAACCATGATGAAGCCGCCTCCCACGCCCATGATCGCGGCCAGAATGCCGACCACGACCCCGAAAAAGAGAGGGACGAGCGCGGAGAAGGTGACGTTCGAGCGAGCAAAATGCATCTTCAGGGGAAGGGATTCGACGAGGCGCGCGGCCGGCGAGCGGCGCCGCTCCGCGTCTGCCGGGGCCGGACGCCGGCCTCCGCGCAGCCCCTGCAGGCTCTCGAAGAACATGTAGCTGCCGACGCCGCCGAGCATGAGGATGTAGGTTGCCGTGATCACGAATCCCGCCTCGCCGGCGCTCCGGAGCAGCTTGATCAGCACGACGCCGAGCGATCCGCCCACGAGGCCGCCGGCGAGAAGCAGGCCCGCCATCCGGAAGTCGACCGAACCGGCCCTCGCGTGGGCGTACGTTCCCGAAGCCGAGGCTGCCACGATCTGATTGGAGTCCGAGGCGGCGGCGATCGTCGCCGGAACTCCGATCATCATCAGGAGCGGGGTCATCAGAAAGCCGCCGCCCACCCCGAAAAGGCCCGAGAGGAAGCCCACGACTCCTCCCAGCCCGAGGAGGAGGAAGACGTTCACCGCGTTTCCGGCGATCGGCAGGTAGACGGAGAAGCTCATCGAATCGTCACGCCTCCGCTTTTTTCGTCGGGGCGACCGGTAGAAGGACGGAGAAGGTCGTCCCCTTGCCCACGGCGCTCTCGACCGTGATCCGTCCTCCGTGCTTCTCGACGATCGACTGCACGACGGTCAGGCCGAGTCCCGTCCCCTTCCCCGCCTCCTTGGTGGTGAAGAAGGGCTCGAAGATCTTGCCGAGGTTCTCGCCGCTGATCCCCACGCCGGTGTCGCTGACGTCGACCCGGAGGTGGGCCTCCCCCTCCGCGCGCACGCGCACGCCGAGCACGCCCCCTTTCGGCATCGCCTGGATCCCGTTCAGGCAGAGATTCAGGAAGACCTGCTGGAGGTTGCGGGGATTGCCGAGGACCGGGGGCAGGTCTCCGTCGGCCTCCAGGCGAGGCTCCACCTTCGCGAGGCTCAGCTCGTTGCCGATCAGCTTGAGCGTCGACTCCAGGATCCCCGGGACGGCCACGTGCGTGAAGGCGGGCTGGTCCTTGCGCGTGAAGTCGAGAAGCTGCCGGACCGTCGCGCTCGCACGCTCCACCTGCGTGGAGATCTGGTCGAGCATGCGGAGCTTCTCCTCGTCCGAAAAGGTCGCAAAGTCGCCTACGAGCGTCTCGGTCGTCAGTCCG
Organism: Acidobacteriota bacterium; assembly: GCA_037443065.1. GTDB lineage: Bacteria > Acidobacteriota > Thermoanaerobaculia > UBA5066 > UBA5066 > DAOMFB01. The sequence continues at coordinate 10,545 of JBBIPB010000010.1, forward strand.
ATGTTGTTGAGCGGGTTGTTCAGCTCGTGGGCGATCCCCGAGGTGAGAGACCCCACGGCTGCCATCCGCTCCGAATGGACGAGCCTTTCCTGGTGGGCCTTGAGCTCGTGCAGCGTCCGGTTCATGGCCATGGCGAGGCTGGAGAACTCGTCGCGGTACTTGCGCACCGGTGTGATCGGCGAGTAGTCCCCGGTGCCGATCCTCTCCATGTACCTCATGAAGCGCCCGAGCGGCTGGAGGACCGTCCGGGCCAGAAAGGCCGCCACGAGAGCCATCGTGACGACCATGAAGACGAGAAACCCGATGGCGGCGACGAGGGCCGTGTTGAGAGCCTCGTGGACAGAAAGGCGTTCCTGGTCCAGCGTTTCCTCTGCATCCACCACGATCTGCGCACCGTGCCGCCGGAGGAGGGTCTGAATGCTCAGGCGCTCCTCAGCGTGTGGCGGCGCCGGTGACTGCGTCAGATGGAGGAGACGTTCGAGGCTCGACTGGTAGGCGGCCAGACTGCCGGACATGCTGGCCAGCTTCTTCGCGCCCAGGACCGACTCCAGCTCCTGCCGGTTTCGCTCGAGGTAGGTGTCCGCCATGTGGACGCTGCTCAACGCATCGTCGAGGTTCGTTCCGTAGAGGAAGAAGTTTTTCTCGTAGCGTCGCGCCTGCTGGATCTCGAACTCATAGCCGGCGGCCTTCTCCAGGAAACCCTGCTTGACCTTCAGGGTCGAGATGAGGACGACGGCCATCACCGTGATGCCCGAAAGGAGGACGAAGAGGGCGCCGAACGCAGCCGCGATTCGCGCCGAGACGCTGAATCGGGGACGCTGGAAGAGGGCCCGCTGCGCCTCGACTTCCGCGCCTTCGTCGGACGCCGTCCGTCGAGACGGTGACTCCGGGGACGTCACGCGCGGGACTCCCCGGGGGAGTGGCGGAACAGCCTTGCGGAACGCGGGCGCATGGCGTCCGATCGTGGCACCGATCAGCCTCTGCGTCCACCGTCCCGGTCCGCGAAACAGATTCTCCGGGCCGGTGGATCGTGCCGTCCCCGGACGACACCGGCTCCGTCACCTACTCGAAGTACCCGTTGACGTCGATGAGGACGTGGACTGTTCCGCCCGAGCCGTTGTAAACGCTGACGCGTCCCGTCCCGTCGTTCGACAGCGTCAGAATCGCGTTGTTCGACCGCGTCTGGCCACTGTTGAAGTTGAGACTGCTGACGAGCGGCAACGTGCCGTCCGCCGGATAGATCCGGAGGTGTCCGCCTCCAACCGGTTGCGTCTCCGCGATGTTCGCCGAGACCGACCTCGCTCCCGCGGGAATGCCACACGGTGCCCCCGTGAGGCCGACGGTCAGCGTTCCGTGCGAGGCGATCGGAGCGCTCCTCCGCGTGTCGAGGACGCGACAGGGGGGAAGAGTGAAGAACTTGAAGCCGGCGCCCGGTACGACGACGGGAATCGTCACTTCCGCCTGGCCAGAGCACCCTCCCGCGGTCGTCTCCGTCACGGACAGAGCCATCGTCCCCGGGCTGCCCGCGGTGAAGTTGATCTGATTCGAGCCCTGGCCCGCGGTGATCGTCCCGTTCGTAATCGTCCACGCATAGATGTGCCCGGAGACGGCGGAGACTCTCGCGACGCGGTTCGTCGCTTCCTCGAAGACCCACCCGGGAGCCGTGATGGCGGGTGCGGGCCTGCCGCCGGTTTCCTCGACCCCCACACCGGTCACCGTCCCGTAATACAACGGGCAGCCGTCACCGGGGTGATGCTCGTAGACAACGAGATTGACGGTCTGGCCAGCCGGGACGTCGAGCGAGAAAAAGCGGGTCGGCGGCGAGTAGCTCGCTCCCGCGTCGGCCCTGTAGTTCGTGGAGCTGTTGTTCGGGTCGAACGGGCCGAAGTAAGCCACCGTGTGAACCCCTTTGTTGAGTCCGCAATTCCCGGTCGTCGACACCGTCACGCATCGGCTGAACGCGCTGGTGTTCGTGAAGGAGTGGACGTTCAGGGCCCACGGTCCGGTGTCGGGACTGTAAGTGGGAGTCGCCTTCAGGCTGCCACAGGCCGAGGGGGGGTCGGCGAGCTGGAGCATCTTCGTTTGCGCCAGCCCGCTCTGCGGGATCGCCCCGACGAACTGGGTCGTCGGCGCCGTGCAGGAAAAGACGCTGAGGGGATAGCTCCCGGTCCCGGCGTTCGACGTGAGCGTGAAGGTAAGTTGAATCGGCGTGCCGCAGACAAAATCGGGCGCCGATACGAGCTCGAAAGGCGCCTGTCCCGTTTTCGTGGCGCCGGCCGCGATGTCCGCCCACGTCCTCGTCGCGACGACGACGGTGATGCCCGGCGTGGACGTCGAGAGCGTGCCGGTAACGCCCGTGGCCGTGGCGCAGGGGCCGTTCGTGAGCGGCACGTCGACCTTGAAGCACTCGTTCGGGTCGACACCGGCGTTTCCGTTCCCGGACGAGTCGTCGAGCGACGCGGCCCCCACCGTCAGCGACGGCAGGGCGATGAGCGAGAAGTCTTTCGTCGTCGTTCCGCCGTTCGTCAGCGTCACGTTGCCCGATGCCGTTGCGGGACAGACGCCGCCGTCGCTCCTCGCCGTCACGGCGTAGGTTCCGGGGGGGGCGACGAGGCTGTAGCTGCCGGTCGCGTCGGTCATCGCCGCGTGGCCGCTCGCGAGAAGAACGACCGCGCCCGAAACGGGGCTCCCTCCGCTGGTGACCATTCCCGCGAGCGTTCCCGCCAACGGGGGTGTACAGCCCGGGAAGGAATATGACGCGACGCGGCTCTTCCAGGCGGTACCCGTGCCCGGCATGAACTGGTTCGTGTACCAGAACGTACAGCCGTCCCGCGGGTCGATCGACATGTGGGTGTAGTCGCCCCACCGGTAGTCGTTGAAATCCGTATACGCTCCTGCGCTCTCCTGCATCGCGACCTCGGCGCCCATCGTGCCGGCCGGGTCGCCGGCCAGCCGGCCGGTGACGTGGATCGAAGGGTACTGGGTCGTGCTCGCCTTGCTGTAGCCGAGCGCAATGTTTCCCGCGTTGTCCATCGCGAGACTCCCCACCCAGCGCCAGGCCGTGTCCGGCGCGTACGTTCCTTGCTGGTAGACCGCCGGAAGGCCGCCGGCGAGCCGCAGTTCGTACCAGCGGACGGCGGCCTGGTTCGCCGGGGGCGTCGCGACGTTGACCGTCTGGTTCGCGAGCCACGACCCGACGCCGCCGTTCACCCGAAATGCGAGGCGGTACATCAGCAGAGCGGAGAGCGCATCGACACCCCGGGTCGTTCCCAACTGGGGGACACAGTTCCGCTCGAAATTGCAGAGGTTGGCATTGAAGGGGGCTGTCGCGACGTCGGGGTGTTTAGTGACCACCATCGTTGCGGGCTGGCCCCACGTCGTCGAGACGGACCAGAGATGGAGGCCAGGCGTCGGCGTCCCGTCGATCTCGGGAGAGGCCGGCGCCAGGACGATCTCCGGCGTTCCGGCCGGCGGCGCGGTGAGGCCGTCCAGCGTCGCCGGGAGATGGCCGTAGATGTAGCCCGTCGGGTCGAGGCTGACGGACTGCATGCGCGCCGGGAGCCCCGCCAGCATCTTCGTCCTCTCGAAGGCGAACAGGATCGGTGCGTCATAGACCAGGTTCGAGTCGAACAGGTGGGCCGACATGTAGTACGCGTCCGTCCAGACGGCCCACTTCGGGTAGTCGGCCAGGCCGTCCACTCCGCTCATGTAGTCATAGAGGTACCACGACCCCAGCGGGTCCCCCGTCCGCGACACCGCCACACACTGGTGGGAAAAGACGGGGTCCACGGGATTGACGGCGAACTGGGTCAGGATCCAGCGGTCGGCGAGCGCGTCGTAGGAGACCACGGGGTCACCGTCGTTCCACGAGGCGCACAGGCCGCCGAGCGGCGTGAAGAGAGTGGTTCCGTTGGCCGGCCCGTAGAGCTTCGTACCGGCCTTGTCGAAAACGGTGAACTTCACGTTGACCCACTGGATGTAGTGGTTCGGGCCGACGGCGCCCGTCGGATCAGGCGGGTAGTTGCCGCCGTAACTCCCGCCGTCGAAGCTGACGCCCGACGGCGACGGCGCCGAGAGCCCGAAGACGCGCTGCACGGCGGGGTCCTCGGCCGCCGCGAATCCTGCCGGCGTACCGCGGTGAGGGAGCGGGAACTCGTTTCGAGCCACGCGGGGCTCGGCGGGCCCGGCGTCGAGCGCGGACGTCTCCCGGAGCGGCGGAGAAAGGACCGGGACCACAGGAAGGCTGACCACGGGCCGACCCGGAATTCCCGCTGCGGCCGGAAGCAGAGCGCGGGTCGCGCCGGCCTTCGGCGTCGGCGCCGGCGGAGCCTCGGCGAGAAGGGGTCCGGGGCAGAAGATCAACACAAAGAGCCCGAGTGAACGTCGAGCGATCACCGCGGAACTTCCTCCGGCCATGACTGAAAAAACGCTGCGCCGCATCCGGAGAAAGTGTCAAGTAATGCAAATGCGTCACGAATCGCGCCGCTGCAGAAGCTCCTGCGCGAAACGTCGCGGAGAACATGGACGCTCTTCCGGCCTCCCGCATATCATTCGCGTCGACTTCGCAAAGGAGGTCCCCGATGAACGTTCAACGCATCGTCCACACAGGCCGATTCGTTCTCGGGCTCCTGCTGTCGCTCCCGGCAGCGACCGCGCTCGCTCAGCCGTCTGCCGCGAGGCCGAAGACGACGCTTCTCCTCGTCTCCGAAGTCACCTGCACGGTGAAGCTGGACGGAGAGAAGCTTGCTGATCTTCGACCGGACGAGCCGAAGAAGGTCGAGATCGACCCGGGCGAGCATCTCGTCTCGGCCGCAACTCCCGGCGGACAGAAATGGTCGAAGGTCGTCGAGGCAAGAGTCGCGGCGCAGACGGTCGTCAAGATCGACTTTGCACTCGCACCTGCGGCGGCGCGGGAGGCTGCCGAGCAGGAAGCCGCCAGACGCGTCCGGGCCGTCGAAGAGATCAAGACCCTGAAGCTCCCCGTCGTCACGATCCCCGCGGGGACCTTCAAGATGGGCTGCTCCCCTGGAGACAACGAGTGCAACGACCACGACGAGAATCCCCGGCATGCGGTCGACATCGCGAAACCGTTCGAGATGATGGCGACGGAGGTGACGGCGGGACAGTTCCGGACGTGGGCGCTCAGCCAGGGATACGAGCCGCCCGGACAGCCCGACTGGAGCACCGACGACGTCCCCGTCGTGAACGTCACATGGAACGACGCCCAGGCCTTCTGCTCGTTCTTCGGTGGGCGGCTTCCGACCGAGGCCGAGTGGGAGTACGCCGCCCGCGGCGGCTCGGAAGAGGCGCGATTCGGTCCGCTGGAGAGCGTCGCCTGGTTCCTCGAGAACTCGGGGGGGAAGGCTCATCCCGTCGGAAAGAAGTCCGCAAACGCCTTCGGGCTCTACGACACGCTGGGAAACGTCTGGGAGTGGTGCGCCGACTGGTACGGCGAGACGTATTACAAGGAAGAGGTCAAGGCCGACCCGGCCGGACCGTCTTCGGGGAAGAGGCGGGTCATTCGCGGCGGCTCCTGGATCAACGGACCGAGGTATGTGCGGGTCTCGAACCGCTACTGGTACAGACCGGTCCGACGGCTCGCCTTCCTCGGCTTTCGGTGTGTCCGGGACCCGAATTCACCCGCGACCGTGCGCTCGTCCCCTGACCTCCGAAAGGCGCGCGGGCCGCGCTGAGTTCCCGGGGCCGGCGGCCGGAGACTAATGAGATATCATCTCAGTCTCATTAGGGGCTCGTTTGGAGGCTCCGGATGGAACCGGCTCACGGTCGCCTCCGATCGAGACGTCTCTCGATTCGGAGGTGGATCATGCGGCGTTTCCTGCCCGTCGCTCTTCTGACCGGCATCTTTCTTCCGCCGAACTCAAGGCCATCGTCAATACGTTTTGGGGTCCTCCTCCGCCGGACCTCCGGAAATCCGTACTCGAGAGGAGAGGAGATCTGAACCTGGCCACCACGCAGCCTGGCGCGTCTTATTTCACTTCCGCGCTCGGAGTCGGCAGGAGCACGGACCTTGGAGTGACGTGGAGCAAGGTGAACGACGGCCTCCTGAGCATCGACGCCACGGCTCTCGGCGGAGCGTCGTCTGCTTCCGACTTCGTCGGGACGTCGGCCAACGGCGTCTTCCACATCACGGGAGACACTGCATCGTGGGCGGACGCCAACAACGGCCTTACTGCCACCGAGATCGTCGCGCTCGCGGCCGACCCGACCTCCCCCTCGACCTTCTGGGCGGCGGTCCAGAACGGCGGAGTCTTCCGGTCGACGGACGGCGGAGCGACGTGGTCATCCGCGAGGAGCGGGATTCCCGGAACCTACGTCGTCTTCGTCGCGGCCGACCCCGCCAACGCGAACAACCCCTGGGCCGGCGGCCCCGACGCTCTCTACAAAAGCGTTAACGCGGGCGGCTCGTGGACGAAGACGAGCCTTCTCGACGGGAGCGTCCGCTCGTTCGGGTTCGACGCGAAGACCCCGTCCACGCTTTACGCCGGAACCTACCTCAGCCTCTACAGATCGACGGACTCCGGAGCCACCTGGACGATGCCCACTAATGTCACGGGCGGCTTTGGTCAATTCGGGACGGTGAACGCGATCGTCGTCGACCCGTCGAACTCCCGAAACGTCTACGCCGGCACCGCAAACGGCGACACCTACGGCTTCTTCAGGAGCACGGACGGCGGAACGAGCTGGGCGAACAGCAACGCCGGCCTCAACCTGGGGCCCTACGGATCCGTCACCGGCCTCGCCGTCGACCCTTCGACCAGCTCGACGCTTTTCGCCACGACGAGCAACGGCGGCGTGTTCCGTTCGATCAACGCGGGCGGGTCCTGGAGCCCGTACGGGGCCCCTCTCTCGAATCCGATGGCCAACGCGCTGGTCGTCAACTCCGGGGGCGTCTTCGTCGGGACTCAGGGGGCTGACGCTCGTCAACCGCGGCGCGACGACCGCCGGCGTCCAGCTCCTCTACACGGCGGCGGCCTCCCTCGGTGCATCCGGCAGCGGATCGGCCGGCCTGACACTTGCGCCAGGTCAGCAGTTCGTCGTCCCGAACGCCCTTGACTTCCTGAGATCCCAGGGCCTGTCGATCTCGACGTCCGGAAACCAGGGCGAAACGCTCCGCGTGACGTTCTCGAACCTCTCCACGACGTCCGTTTCCCTCTTCGGGCTCCGGCAGACGTCGGCCGAGCGCTCGAACCTCGCCCTCGTGAACGGGGGGACCGGAGGACCGATCACGCTCCGCGTCACGCTCTGGCCGAAGGAGGGCGGGACTCCGTTCGTCGTTTCGCCTGACACGACCCTGGACCCGGGCCAGTGGTTCCAGATGAACGGTGTCCTCTCGAAAGCGGGTTTCGACGCGGGCCATGCGACCGTCGAGCGCGTCCTCGGCAGCGATCCGTTCCTCGCCTATGCGGTGTTTAACGACAACGCGACTCAGGACGGTTCCTACGTGCCGTCCGTTCCCGCGGGTGCGGGAGCCGAGACGCAGACGCTTCCGTTTGCCGGGGAAGGCGCCTTCTCGACGGAGCTCGTGCTGGCAAACCCGACGGCCCAGACCGCCACGGTCCGGTTCTCGTACGTCGAGTCGCTCGGGGCGAACGCGGGCGCTGTCGCGACGGCGAGCGACACGCTCGCGCCGGGAGAGCAGCGAATCGTCCCGGGGGCCCTGCAGTATCAGAGGAGCCTGGGGGCTCCCGTGGCTGCCGCGGGCGGCAGGCTGGGAGGCGCGCTCTCGGTCTCGTTTTCGGCCGGTGGCGCGGCCCTGCCCGGCTTTTGCGGCGCCCGAACGGGAAGCGGCGCCGCGGGCGGCGGCGAGTACGCGCTCTTCTACCCCTCGGTTCCGCTCTCCTCCTCCTCGATCTCGGAGGTCTGGATCCATGGACTCGCGCAGGACACCTTGAGCCGCTCGAACCTGGCCGTCTTCAACGCCGCGCCGGCGGGCATGGCCGGCGGCGACATCAGCGTCCAGGTCGAGGTCTACGACGGGACCTCGGGAACGAAGGCGGGCACCACGGAGACACGCACGCTCTCGCCCGGCCGCTGGACACAGTTCGACAACGTCCTGCAGGCGGGAGGTGTCGCCGCCGGCTACGCGCGCGTCGTTCGCGTGAGCGGCTCTTCGCCTTTTGCGGCCTACGGCGTCGTCAACGACGGCAAGAACGCGGCCTCCGGAACGAACGACGGCAGCTACGTGGCCGCCGAAGGACCTTGACGCTCAGCGGGCGGTGACCTTCCGCTCGCTCGAGCCGCCGGCGGAGGGCGGGGGGCGCGTCGCAAGGTCATCGCGCTCGGATCGGAAATCGGGGAGAGGATCCTGCCTTCTCTCAGCGCAGGACGTACCGCAGCATGGCTCGGACGTTGAAGAGGCCATCGTTCTGCAACTTCAGCCCGGCGGCCCGCCTCACGAGAAGAGGGCTGTAAAAAGCCTCCACGGCCGCCGAGGCCCGGCGGCCGATCGAGAGGTTCGCTCCGGCCGTCGCCCAGCCCGTCCAGCCGTGTGTCGTCAGAACCGTGTTGTCGGGCACGCCGTTTGTGACCGCGCCGGTCTGAAACCGAAGGTCGTTGTACATGGCTCCAGCGGCAAAATGCAGGGTGGTTACGCCGAGCTTCAGACCTCCGGTGAGGGCCGCGCCCACGTTGTCCAGATTGGAGGTGTCTTGCGATCGTTCGTTGCAGTCCTGCGGATTCCCGGCAGAGCCGGGCGGCTGTGCGACGACCTCTTTGGAACAGGTGAAGTCGCCTTTCCCGTGCCCAACCTGACCATAAACCCGGATTCCGAGACCTCCCCGGGTCCCATCGAAGAACGGCCGGTCGAGAGCGGCATCGATGAGATTGGCCTTCCCTCCGTTGATTCCGACGGGCGGAATCCAGCCCAGCTCGGCGGAAAAGCCGGCGGGCAGTCCGACGAGGAGCCGCGCGCGTCCAATGACAGGGATCTTGTTGAGGTCTTCCAGCTCCCTGCCGTTGAAGCCGACGCGCCGCTGACTCTCGGACAGGTACGGGACCCAGCCGCCTTCGAAGCCAAGTTCGACAGCCCCTGCCTCTCTCCTGTGCGGCGGCCCAAGAGGCGTGAACGTCGATACAGCGCTGAAGTACTTCAAGGCCCACGCTTCCGGTCGGTCGAAAGCGATGTGCTCGGCGGGACTCTGGGCCGACGCGGAAAACCTCGTCAGAATCAGCGTGATGAGAATGACTCGCGCGGCCCTGGTCATGCTGCCCCCTCCTGATCTCAGCATATCCTGATACCGAGTCGCAATGCGAATACCGACACGGAGCCGCCACCCGATCCCGCAAGCAGATGAGGCACGAAAGCCTCGTTTCGGACACTCTCGTGGGATTCTGGCGAGACACGACGTTCGAGTCACGCCAGCGGTTGCGGTCTAATCTTCCGATGCGGCGATCGTATGCCCCGCCCGGAGAACGGCTCGTCCTCTCCGCCCGAGACCCGAGGCTTCACGGCCTCGCGTCGCGCCTCTGGGAACCGGGCGACGGCGGCGACCGGGCGATCGTCTTCGATCTCGACACGTTCGACGGGTCTCTTCCGGAGCCGGAACTCGAGCGCGCGGTCGCTTGGTCCCACGGCCCTGATGAGTTCCGGGTGAGGATGGGCGCGTTTCTCGATCTCACGATCGAGCTCCCCGCAGCGCGCGTCTCGGGGCGCGTTTCATCCGCCCTTCTCGAAGAAGCGCCCGACCTCGCGGCCCGTTACGCCCTCGAGGCACCCTCGGCCGTTCTCCTCGGACGGCGCGGCTGGCAGGTCCTTCACGCCGGAGCCGTCGTCGGACCGAAGGGTGCTCTCGTCCTCCGCGGCGCCGCGGGGGCCGGAAAGTCGACGCTCGTCGCCGCTCTCCGGGCCGCCGGACTCTCCGTCCTCGCCGACGAGAGCCTATTCGTCTCGCGTCACGACAGCGCCGATCTCGCCGCGGCCGTCCGAGACCTGACGCTCCTCCCCGACGGCGCGGCGCTTCTCGGGGTGACGGCCTTCACCCGGTTCGCATTTTCAGGGGGAGAAGAGAAACGCCGGATCGACCTTTTTTCAGAGAGCACGCCCGCCTGCCGCCGGGCGCGTCTCGCTTCGGCCGTTCTTCTCGGGGACCGCGACCGGACGCCGGCGGCACTGGTTCCTCTCTCCCCGGAGGAGTTCTCGGCGTCCTTCCGCAATGGCGAGATTCCTGAAGAGCGCCGCACGGGGGACCCCGATCCGGTGGCCCACGACTGGGGAGCCCGGGGAGGGTACCGGCTGGACGGAGCCCGGGACCTCGCCGGAGCCGTTTCCCTTCTCGCCGAACAGCTGATGTATTATTGAGACTGAATCTCATGAGTGACAGCCGCCGTCTCCTTCTCGCCCATTCCTTTTTCCTCGTTCACGACGGGAAGCAGACGCGAAAAATGCGCCCCTACCCGCCGCTCGCGACGCTCCTGACGGCGTCCGTGCTCCGCTCGCGCGGCCACGAGGTCGCTCTCTTCGACGCGATGCTCGCCACGGGCGTGGCAGAGTTCGAGAGCCGGCTCTCCACCGAGCGATTCGATGCCGTCCTCCTCATCGAAGACAGCTTCAACTTCCTCACGAAGATGTGCACGACGCGGATGCGCGAAGCGGCCCTCTCGATGATCCGTGCCGCGAAAGGGCGCGGCCTTCCCGTGGCCGCGAGCGGTCCCGACGTGGCTGATCACCCCGACCTCTATCTCGCGGCAGGCGCCGACGCCGTTCTGCTTGGCGAGACGGAGCGGACCGCCCCGGAGCTCGTCGCCGCGTGGGCCGGCGCCTCGGCGTGCCTCACGGGGATTGCGGGCCTCGCTCTTCTCGCAGAGGGAGGCCTCGTCCACCGGACGCCGCCGCGTCCGTTCCTCGAGGACCTGGACGCACTTCCTCTTCCCGCCTGGGACCTCGTCGACGTCTCGCGCTACCGGGCTACATGGCTCCGCGCGCACGGGCGTTTCTCCTGGAACGCCGTGACGACGCGGGGCTGCCCCTACCGCTGCAACTGGTGCGCCAAACCGCTCTACGGCACCCGGTATGCGCAGAGAAGCCCGCAGGCGGTGGCCGAGGAACTCTCCGCGCTCAAGGTGCGGGTCCGTCCGGACCATGTCTGGTTCGCGGACGACATATTCGGCCTCACGCCGCGCTGGATCGAGTCGTTCGCAAAGGAGGTCGTGCCGCGTGACGCGCGAATCCCCTTCACGATGCAGTCACGCGTCGACCTGATGACGCCCTCCGCGGTCGAGGCTCTCGCCGAAGCCGGGTGCGAGGAGGTCTGGATGGGAGTGGAGTCCGGCTCCCAGAAGGTCCTCGACGCGATGGACAAGGGGACGCGAGTCGAGCAGGTGCGGCGGGCGACGCGGCTCCTGAAGCAGCACGGAATCCGTCCCTCGTGGTTCCTCCAGCTCGGTTACACCGGCGAGACGTGGGAGGAGATCCTCGCAACCCGGGACCTCCTCCGCGCCGAGCGGCCGCACGACATCGGGGTCTCCGTCTCCTACCCGCTGCCCGGGACGGCCTTCTACGACCGCGTCCGCAACCAGATGCAGAGCCAGACGAACTGGAGCGATACGGACGAGCTGGCGATGCTATTCGAGGGAACCTACACGAGCCCGCTCTACCGGACGGTCCGCGACCTTCTCCACGCCGAGGCCCTCCTCCTCGCCGGCCAGGAACCCACTCTGGACGCGGCGGCACTCGAGGCGGCCTGGGCGGATCTCTCGCGGAGGGAAGCGGAATTTCGGTCCGCGCGCTCGCTTCTGCCGCCGTTCGAAGAGCCGCGCGCGGCCGTGTCAGGCTTCTGAGCAGCTCCCTTCTTCCCCCCGCCGTTCTCGCCTTCGACGCTCTCGCGGGGCTGTTCGACGAGCGCTTCGGAGCCTGGAAGAGCGTCGCGGCGCAGCGCCGCGCCGTCCGTCGGGAGCTTCTCTCGACCTTCCCCGAGGAGGCCGTTCTCCTCGAGCTTGGCGGCGGGACGGGAGAGGACGCGCTCTTTCTCGCCGGGCACTCCCGCCGTGTCCACGTCACGGACGGCGCCCCGGCGATGGTCGCGCGGACGCGGGAGAAGGCGGAGTCCGCGGGCCTCGCAAAGCGCGTGACCGCCGAAGAGGTCCCGATCGAGGCGCTCCGCGGCTTCGCCGACAGGCGCGCCGCCGCGGGCTTTCCTCCGTTTGCGGGGGCCTACTCGAACTTCGCGGCCTTCAACTGCGTCGAAGACCTCGCGGCGGCGGGACGCGCCCTCGCGCGGCTCGTGCGCCCGGACGGGCGCGTCCTGATCGTCGTCTTCGGCCCGCTCTCGCCGGGAGAAATTCTGACGCTACTCGTCCGCGGAAAAGGGCGCGCTGCCTTCCGGCGCTTCGCGCGCGGGGGAGTTCCGGCACGCGTAGCCGGGCACGCGTTCACCGTCCGCTATCCGTCGTCTTCCGACGTAGCCCGGGCCTTCGCACCCGGCCTGAGGCTCCGGCGGGTCCTCGGGATCGGTGTGTTCGTCCCTCCGAGCTCGGCGGAGCCCGAGATTTCCCGCTGGCCGCGCCTTCTCTCGGCCCTCGAGGCGCTCGACCGCATCGCCGCTCGCCCCCTTGCCCGCCTCGGCGATCACGTCCTCCTCGACTTCGAAAGGGTGCCGTGACCGGTTCGCCCTCACCGCGCGAAAGATGGGAGAGGGCGTATGCCGCGCTTCGCGCATCCGAGGGCCGCGCCGGAGAAGAGTCCCAGCTCGCGCTTCCCTACCTCGCCTCCGGACCGCTCGCGGCTCAGTGGCAAATACGGGCGCGAACCTACGACCGCTTCGTCCGGGCCATCGTCGTCCCTCTCGAGCGCCTTCGGGGACGGCCGCTCCGCATCCTCGACCTCGGCGCCGGAGCTGGATGGCTCGCCGCGCGGCTTGCTTCGCGGGGCCACGAGGCTCTCGCTTTCGACCTCCGCCTCGACGCGGTGGACGGCCTTTCGGCGGGACGCCCGTTTGGCCGCGGCGCTCCGGGCCGATTCGGCCGGGTCGCGGCCGACTTTCAGGCTCTCCCGGTCGCACACACCGTATTCGACCTGGCCGTCTTCAACGCCTCTCTCCACTACGCGACCGACTGCACGAAGAGCCTCGCCGAGGCGAAGCGCTCCGTCGCCCCCGGCGGAAGCGTCACGATCCTCGACTCCCCGTTCTACCGGCGTACGGAATCAGGAGACGCGATGAAACGCGAGAAGGAGCGGCGGACACGCACCGCGCTCCCTGACCTCGCGGACGGGCTTCTCGCGATGCCGTTCGTCGAGTACTTCACGCCTGGGCGGCTCGCGGAGGCCGCCGCGCCGCTCGGCCTCTCCTTCTCCCGCCTCCGTGTCCGGTACCCGCTCCGGTACGAGCTGCGCGGTATCGTCGCCCGCCTTTCCGGCGCCCGGGAGCCGTCCCGGTTCGACATCTGGAAGGCCGACGTGACATGAGGCGCCCGTGATTCTCCTCGTGAACCCGCGGGCCACCCGGCCGAAGAACCGGCGCTTTCCGCTCTCCCTGATGGCGCTCGGCGCCGTCCTCCCGGAAAGGGTCTCGTGGCGGATCCTCGACGGGAATCTCCAGGACTCCGACCTCCTCGCGGAGTCTTTGGAGGAGATCGAACGGCGCCGGGCCACCGCCGACCCCGTCACCCTCGTCGCCATGACGGTGATGCCGGGGCCGCAGCTCGTCTCCGCTGTGCCGCTCGCCCGCTCGCTGAAGGAGCGTTTTTCTTCCATTCCGGTCCTCTGGGGGGGTTACTTCCCGACCCTCTACCCGAATCCGTGTCTGAACGCCCCTTACGTCGACTGGATCGTCCGGGGCCAGGGCGAGCGGACGTTTCTCGAACTGCTCGACGTTCTCGGGGGGAAGAGGTCTTCCGAATCCGTCGCGGGGCTCGGATGGAAGGAGGCCGGCACACCGCGGATCAACCCGGAGCGGCGATGGGAAGGGCCCGACGCCTTCCCCGACCCGCCCTACGACCGGGTCCACGTTCCGGCGTACCTCCACCCGACGCATCTCGGCAGGCGGAGCGCGGTTCACCAGGCTTCGATCGGCTGCCCCTACACCTGCAACTTCTGCGGGGTGATCGCGGCGTACGGAAGCCTCGAGCGGTTCGCGGCGCCGGAGCGGACCGAGCAGGTGCTCACGCGTCTCGCCCGGGAGCACGGCGCCGACTCGGTCCACTTCTACGACAACAACTTCTTTCTCAAGGAGGATCACGCGCGGGAGGTCGCGGACCGCCTCGCGCCGCTGGGCCTCCGCTTCTGGTGCGAGGCGCGGATCGACGTCATGCTCCGTTTCTCCGATGCGACGTGGGAGGCGATCCGGCGCGCTGGTTTCCGGATGATCTACTTCGGCGCCGAGTCGGGCTCGGACGACGTCCTCCGGAAGATGTCGAAGAACCTGACGACAGCCGAGACACTCGCCCTCGCGGCGAAGGCCCGGGCGTTCGGCATCGTCCCGGAGTTCTCCTTCATGTTCGGCGATCCGGATGATCCGAGCGGGGAGGCCGAGCGGACGCTCGCCTTCCTGGAACGGCTCCGCCTCGTCAACCCTGCGATGAAGCTGATCAGCTACTTCTACACGCCGACGCCGCAGCGCCGCGGGACCTACGGCGGCATCGACCCCCTCGCGGGGACGCCCGGGACGCTCGAGGAGTGGACCACGCCGGAATGGGTGGGTTGGATGACGCACGAGAGCCCTCGCGTACCGTGGCTGACGCAGGCGCTCCGCACCCGCGTGGAGAGCTTCACGGCGTCGTTCGGCGGCGTCGGACCCGAGAACGCAGAAGCGTACGGCCATCTTCGGGACGTACCGTGAGCACATCCGCATCCGCGCCGCTCGAGGCTGCGGTGGCCTACCGGCTCTGGGCCGGATCCTATGACGCAGAAAACCCTCTCACGACACTCGACGGACGCGCCGCGGCACTCCTGACCCCTTCTCTCCCCGGAAAGAGGCTCCTTGACGCGGCCTGCGGCACAGCCCGGCGCCTCGTCTTTTCGGACGCGCCCCCGGCTCGCGTGATCGGGATCGATCTCGTCCTTGAAATGCTCCGAAAAGGGCGTGCCGATCGCGCCCGGCCCCGCGCGACGGCCGCGGGCGACTTGCGAGCGCTCCCCGTCCGCCCGAAGGTGTTCGACGTCGTCTGGTGCCGGCTCGCCGCCGGGCACGTCACCGATCTCGATCTCCTCTATCGGGAGATCGGGCGCGCCCTTGCGCCGGGGGGAGCCGCCATCGTGACCGATTTCCATCCCGACGCTGTCCGCGCCGGCCACAAGAGGGTCTTCCGCGACGCCGAGGGACGGCCGCATGTCGTCGAACACGTTCTCCACGAACCCGAGGCTCACGAGAGCGCCGCCGGAGAGGCCGGGCTTCGCCTCGACAGGAGGCTCGACCTCCCGATCGACGCGAGCCTCCGAAGCTTCTGGGAGCGCGCAGAAGCCATGGACCGGTATGAGCGCGAAAAGGGGCTGTTCCTCCTTCTCGCGTTCAGGTTTCGCGGATGAAGCTTCGTCTCGTCTCGGAGAGCCTTACCCTCGACGTCGAGAACGGACGGGTCGTCTCCCGGGCGGGGGCCGCCGGTCTCACGCTCTCCGTCGGCGAGGCGGAGATCCGGCCCGGCCTCGTCAACGCCCACGATCATCTCCACCGGAACCACCTGCCCCGACTCGGCGCCCCGCTCTACGCGAGCGTCTACGAGTGGGGCCAGGACCTGCACGAGCAATTCGCGCCCGAGATCGAGGCTCGCCGTGTGATTCCACGCGAAAGGGCTCTTCTCTTCGGCGCGCTGAAAAACCTCCTCGGCGGCGCGACGACCGTCGCCCACCACGATCCGTGGGAGAACTCGTTCGCACGAGACTTCCCGGTCCGCGTGCCGCGCCTTTCCGCCGTCCACTCACTCGGCCTCGACGCGGCCTCCGCGGCGACGGCGTCGTCCTCGGAGGGGTGTTTCGCCCTTCATCTCGCCGAGGGAACCGATGCGCGCGCCGCAGAGGAAGTTCGCACCGCAGACCGGATGGGCCTTCTCGGTCCGCGCTTTCTGGCCGTCCACGCCGTCGGCGCCGACGAGGACGGGATCGCGCGGCTCGTCCGGACGCGGTCGGCCGTCGTCTGGTGTCCGACGTCGAATCTCTTCCTCTACGGCCGGACGGCTCCGCCCGCGCTCCTCGCCGAAGTCGACGTCCTCCTCGGCACCGACGCGCTCGTCTCCGGCGCCGGGACGCTGCTCCACGAGCTCGCGACCGCCCGTGCGATGGGGCTTCTCTCCGACGCCCGGCTGGCGGCGGCCGTCGCGGAGACGGCCGCGCGGCGGCTCGGCCTCGCAATCCCCTCGTTTGAGCCGGGCGCCGCGGCCGATCTCGTCGTCCTCCGGCGTCCCCTTCTCTCGGCGCGGCCGCACGACGTCGCGCTCGTTCTCGTCGGGGGCCGCCCCGCCCTCGCGGATGCGGAGTTCGGAGACGTCTTCACCGCGCTCGGCGTCCCCGCAGAATCTCTCACTGTCGGCGGCGTCCCGAAGCTCGTCGCCGCGCCGCTTGGAGACGTGGCACGTGAAGTCTTCGACCGGACGCCGGAGTGCCGGCGGATCGTGCAGTGAAGACCGCTTCTGCCTCCGACGGAAAGGACCATGGGCGGAGTGGACTGCCGTTCTGCCTTCCGGACCTCCTGGCCGTTCTGCTCCTCGCCCTCTTCGTACTTCTGTCGCTTTCCGGCCTCGACGCCGTTCCCCAGGTCCACGAAGACGAGGGTTGGATCGCCTCCCCGGGGCTCACGTTCGTCGAGACGGGCGTCTTCGCGACCGACCTTTACCGGGGATTCTTCGGGAGCGAACGGCACTTCTACGGTTTCCTCCCCCTCTATCCGATCCTATGCGGCGCTTCGCTGAGGCTTTTCGGGATCTCCCTCTGGTCGGCGCGGCTCGTCTCGCTCCTCCTTGCGTCCGCCACGCTCGCGTTGACCTACGCCGCTGGGCGCCGGCTTCTCGGGCCGTCCCACGGTCTCGCGGCGCTCGCGATCCTTGCGTTCTGGCCCGTCGCGACGCCGCTCCCCTCTTACCCGACCGGCATTCCCCTCGCCGACCTCGCCCGGATTGTCCGGTACGACATCGGCGTTCCCGTCTTCGGCCTCGCCGGTTTCCTCCTGATCGCCGGCCGAACGCGAATCACGCGGGTACGCGTCGCGGCCGCCGGAGCCCTTGCTGCCCTTTCCGCCCTCTGTCACGTTTACGGCGGAGCGTGGCTCGCGGTCTCGGCTTTACTCACCCTCCGCGACGAAGGAGCCGGGCGTGGCGCCCGCCTCACCGTTCTCTGCGGGAGCTTTCTCGCCGCACTTTCGCCCTGGATTCTCTTCGCATCCCGGGCTCCCGCCGACCTTGCGGGCCAGAACTTCAACGTCGCCGACCGCTTCGACCTCTTCGATTCCGCCTTCTATCTCTCGAACCTCCGTTTCGAGTGGCACCGGTATGGGCCGCTTCTCCGGGCGGTCCGGTCCGGAGACCTCGCCGCATGGATCTGGGGAGCCGCCGTCGTGGCGGGAGGGATGCTTCTTCTGCGCCGTGCGACGCGCGAGCGAGATCGCAGCGCCGAAGCCATCCTTCTCGCCCTCACCGTGACGACAGCATTGTTCGCGCTCCTCGTCCGCCCGAAGACGTTTTCGTATCTCGCGACGATCTGGCCGCTGCTCGCCCTCGCGGCGGCCGCAGCCGTCGTCTCAGTTCTTTCCGCCCCGCGGCCTTGGTCCGTCCGTGCCGCCGCTGCCCTTCTCTTCACGATCCCGCTGGCGCACGGTGCCGCGGCATACCGGGAACGTGCACGAGAGGCGCAGCGGGCGACCCCCTATTCGGTTCTGGCCGAGCGGCTCCGGGCCATGGTCCCGCGGGAGGCGCGGCTCCTCGCGCACCAGCACGTCTGGTTCGCGCTTCAGGGCCGGGTCGCCGACTACCGGTCCCTCGTCGTTCCCTTCTACCTTTCGAGCCGGGCACACGCCCCGGCGCCTGTTTCATTCGCCCGAGCGGCCGACGCGACGGTGACCGACACGCTCCTCCTCGACCCCTCGACTCTCCGTTTCCTCGCCGAGGCTCCCGAATCCCGGAATTCGGGACACGCGGTCCCCTCGGACGTCCGCGCCTGGATGGCGAGCCGGCAGGCCCAGCTCATGGCCTCGCTCGATGATCCGACTTACGGGCGCTTCGAGGTCTGGCAGCTCCTCAAGGCGCGATGATGGTTCCCGCCCGCTCTCAGGTTTCTCCCGTCTTCATGCGGGGATTGGGAGGCAGGAGCAAGGGACGGCACCGGGCGAGAACATCTTCCACACTCACACGAGTCAGGCAGTGGATGTCGACACGAGCGCAGGCGGGTTGCATGCAGGCGCCGCAGACGAGATCCTCGCTGTAGAAGCCGGTGCTTCCGGGGCCCTCGGGCCGGCTCCATGCGGAGCGGCTTGCACCGAAGAGGGCGACGGTCGGGACGCCTTGCACCCAAGCGAGGTGCATCAGGCCGGAATCATCGCTGACAATCAGAGACGCGAGCGAGACGAGAGCGAGGGCGACGCCGGGCGAGGTCTTTCCCGAGAAGTCGAGCAGAAGGCCTCTCAGCGCCTCGCGAAGAGCGAGAAAGCGCGGCGGTACGGGCGCGGACGAGAGGGTCATCAATTGACAACCCTCTTCGGCGAGCCGGCGCCCGAGCTCTGAATATCGCAACAGAGGCCATTGCCTCGTCTCCCAGCCCCCGGCCGGGTTCAGACAGACGAGCGGGCGGGACGGATCCCCGCCCGCCCTTTCGAGAAGAGCACGAGCCTCCCTCAGCAGCTCCTCGTTTGCGCAGGGGGCGAGGAGGGGGTCCAGCCGGCCCAGGCCGAGCTTCTCGGCCGCGTCGAGGTAGCGCGTCAGCGCCGTGCGCGGAGCGTGGCGGTCGAAGGCCGCCCACGCGCGAGGGACGACGAGACGCGTCAGAAGGCGCGACCAGCGGTTTCGCTGCAGGTCGAGGACGGCGGGAACTCCGCGGCGGCGAATCGTCATCGCGATCCCGAGAACGGAAGCCGCTTTCGGCCATTTCGTCCGCCGCGTGTCGTAGGCATGGACGACGTCCACGCCGCGGTTCGCGGCGAAGAGATCCTCCGAGCGAACGTCCGTCACGACCTCGAGACGGAGGGAAGGCCACCGCGCCCGGAGCGCGCCGAGGAGCGGAAACGTGATGGCCGTGTCCCCGAAGGCATGGAGCCGGATCACGACGATCCGGCCCGGTGGGGCACCGCCGCGAAGCGGGACGCCAGTCAGGCCGTCGGGCGTGAAGGGCGGGACGGGAAAGGGGCGATCCAACGCGCCGATGCTATGCCGTGCCAGTGACGCCGTGCAGAAGCCGTACGATCCTGCGGTGCGGATTGCCCTCGTCGTCCCCGGAGGCGTCGACCGGTCGGGGACCGAGCGCGTAATTCCTGCGCTCCTCGCTCTGATCGAGCGTCTCGCGCGGCGGCACGAACTCCACGTCGTCGCGCTCGCGCAGGAGCCCGAGCCGGGAAGGTGGCCGCTCCTCGGGGCGACGGTCCACAATCTCGGCGTCCCGGCGGGAGGGATTCCCGGCACGACGCTCCTTCGCTTCGCTCCCCGGCTCACACGGCTCTTCTCGGCCTTCGGGCCTCTCGACGCCGTCCAGGCGTTCTGGGCCGGAATCCCTGCCGCTCTCGCGGCGCTCGCGACTCTCGGCAGCGGCACACCGCTGGCCGTCCACGTCTCCGGCGGCGAGTTCGCCGCGCTCCCGGAGATCGGCTACGGCGGATTCCTCCACCTCCGCGAGCGGCTGAAGACCCGCTTTGCTCTCCGACGCGCGGCGCGAATCACGTGCGGATCGCGTTTTCTTCAGGCTCGCCTCGTGGCGAGGGGATTCGAATCCGACGTCGTCCCTCTCGGCGTCGACGCCGGGTTCTTCGTGCCGGCGACGCGACGCGACGAGCCGCCGTATCGTCTCCTTCACGTCGCGAGTCTCAACGCGGTGAAGGACCAGGAGACGCTCCTCCGGGCCTTCCGCCGCGTGGCCGACGCCGGGCCGGACGTCACTCTCGACGTCGTCGGGGAAGACACGCTCGGCGGCGCTGTCCAGCGCGAGGCTCTACGTCTCGGTCTCGGAAACAGGGCGGTCTTCCACGGGTTCCTTCCGCAGGCGCAGCTCGCTCCGCTCCTTCAACGAGCGGACCTCTTCGTTCAGTCGTCCCGCTGGGAGGCGCAGGGCGTCGCCGTCCTCGAGGCGGCGTTCTGCGGCATCTCGACGGTCGGCACCGCCGTCGGCCTCGTGGCGGATCTCGCCCCGGACGCGGCCGTGGCCGTCCCCGTCGGCGACGACGCGGCGCTGTCAGAGGCGATTCTCGCCCTTCTTCGGGACGGCGAGAGGCGGCGGCGGATGGGAGCGGCCGCGCGTGCGTGGGCGCTCGCGCACGATGCCGACGCCACCGCACGGACCTTCGAACGGCTCTATTCGGGCCTTCGTATGAGCCGAGCGGCATGACGAAATCGGCGCAGGAAGAGCGCTCCCCAGGTGGCAACGAGGGCCAGCCCGGACGAGTCCGGAGCCACGTTTGCCTTCACTTCACCAAGGGACGGGAACAGCGTGCCGAGAAGGAAACGGATTCGACGCTCCCGCGACTCGATCAGGCTCGCGAGAATTGCGGTCTGTCCCGTGGCGGGCCGCGTGTAGCGGAGCGGAGCGAGCCGTGCAGCGGATGCGAGAACCTGCGGAGAGACGCCGACCGGGATCCCCGCCAGAAACTCCGGCGCGAAGCTCCCCGGGAAGAGCGACTCGACGGCGCGCGTGGCCGCGGCGACCGGCCAGAGGCCGGCCTTCCGGTCAGCTTCGGAGAATGCGATCCGGAGCGGCCCGCCTCGACTCGAGAGGAGGCGAAAATCGTGGGCTTGGATTCCGCGGAGGCCGCGCGAGGCGAAGTCCTCCGCCGCGTGGAAGAGGAGGTGGCGCCCGAGCGCGTTTCCGGAGGCGACCAGTATTCGTGCCCCGCCGATCTCCTGCGCCTCCGACTCCGCCACCAGCGCTGCCGTCCCGTCATACGTCCGTCCGAGAACCGGCAGCCGGAACGACGTGTGAAGCTCGATCCGGATCGGATTCTCCGGGTCTTCGCACGCGGGGCGTGCGACCCGCTCGTCCGGACGTGAGAAAACGCGATGCCGCGGCGTATCGAAGAGACGAGTCCACCCGGTAGACACGAGAATCGCGGTCGCCTCCGTGAGGCGGGAAGGCTCGGCGAGGAGAAGATCGAGGTCGCCCATCGGCCGCAGCTCCGGCGCGGGGTAATGCCGAAACGCGAGGACGGCCCCTTTCAGGGCCACCGTCTGGATCCCCGCGGCCTCGAGCGCGCCCGTCACCTTCACGAGGACCCCGGCGAGGGCGGACGCGCGTCTGGCCGAGGCGGCCCGTTCAGACGTGAGGAAGTCCGCAAGCGCGGAGGGAAGCTCTCCAGCGTCCGGAAGAGCGGCGAGAAGCGGTGTCAATCCCTGAACGGAAGCGGCGAAAGCCGCACTCTCGACCCGTTGGGGTGACGGTGCGCCACCAAGAGCGTCACGAAGCGGATCGGCCTTTCCGATTGAGACCGAGTCGACCGCCGCTTCCGCGAAACGGCGTAGCTCTGCGCCGGCGAACTGCTTTCCGAGGTCGAATCCCTGCGTGCCCAGCATCCGCCCTCCAGGCTCAACGAAGATAGCCGAGCGCTCGCAGGCGGGCCCGGTCCTCGCGGCTTTCGCGCCTCTCCTCCGAGGCAAGGGGGGGATGCTCCACGATCCAGCGATCGAGCGCCGCCGTCATCTCCGAGAGAACCGGCGCGAGCTCCGGCCGGCCCGCCAGATCCTGCTCCTCGAGAGGATCGCGCACCATGTCGTAAAGCTCGACGGAGCCATCGCGGCTGGAACGGATGAGCTTCCAGTCCCCCACGAGAAGAGCGCGCCCCGTGCGAAGCGTCGCCTTCTCCGGCGCCGGAACGAGCGGGAAGGACTCTGTTACGACCGCTGGGTCGACCGGCAACCCGGCCACGTTCCCCGTTAGGAAGGCGAAGAGGCTCGCGAGGCCGACGGGGGTTTTCGCGATCGCGCCCTCCCGCTGCCCCGGCTTGTGCACGACGAGGGGCACACGCACCTGCTCCTGGTAGGCCGACGAACCGTGCCCGATCGCCGCGTGCTCGCCCCAGGCCTCGCCGTGGTCTGACGTCACGACGACGAGCGTGTTCCCTTCCAGATCGCCCTCCTCGACGCGCCGGAGCAGGCGGCCGAGGGACGAGTCGACGTAGGCGAGGGTCTCGTCGTACCGGGCGACGAGCTCTTCGCGGGCCTTCGGGGGAATCTCGACGCGTCCGGTGCTGTTCAGCGTCCGGAGATACGTGTCGTAGAGCGCGCTTCCGGAGCGCCCCGGAGCGCCCGAGAAAGTACCGTCGAAGGGGGGAGGAACGAGAACGCGCTCGTGCGCGTCGAAGTAATTGACGAAGACAAACCAGGGGCGGCCGAGAGAGACAGAGCGATCGATCCGGCCGATCGCGAGATCCGTGATCTCGTCTGCGCTTCGCGCGCGCATGTCCGACTCCGGCCAGAGACGGAGAGACCGGCAGAGCAACCGGCGAAAAGCCCCCCGGACGGTGTCACCGGAGATCGTGCCAACGGTGCTGCGGCGCGGCCGCGCGTCGACCCAGGAAAAGCCCCGGTCGAGGCCGAAGCCCTTCCCGAGGAAGCCGTAGTTTCCGGCGACGCTGCTCACGTCGTAGCCCCGTCTGACGAAGATCTCCGCAAGGGTCGGTTTCCCGGTCCCGAGCGGACGGCCGGCGGGACGACCAGCGTCGTAATGGGCCCGGTGTTGGCTCGCCGGGAGCCCCGTGAAGAGCGACGCGTGCGTCGCGAGCGTCATGTTCGAGGGGGCGATTGCCCGCGTGTAGACCGTCGACGTACGAGCGAGCCGCCGGAGGTTCGGAGACGTATCCCGCGCGTAGCCGTCGAGCGAGAGGTGATCCGCGCGGACCGTGTCGAGCACGACGAGGAGGACATTCGGGCCGCTCGCAGGCGCCGCGGCGCCCGGCGCGCCTGCTTGCACGGGTGGGTCGGGGCCGACCCAGGACACCGCGGCGAGCGTCGCGATCGTGGCCACTGACGTCGCGGCGACGAACGCCCGCCGGGACACATCTTGCCGCTCGATCAGGCCGGCTGCGGCGAGGACGGCGCCTGCCGTCGCAAGGAACGACAGGCCGCGTCCCATGCGGCTCGCATCGGACACGAGGTCGCCAGCGATCCACGGGGGAGCGCACAGGAGCAGCGCCACGGTCCACGGACCCGTGAAAGCGCGGAGCTGCGCACCGAGTCGGGGAGACACCGCCGCCGAGATCGCGGCTCCGAGAAGGAGCGCGTTCAGCGACCCGACGAGAACGAGACGGCCGCCCGAAAAGCGCGGCGTGAGGAACGCGGCGTGGATCGCGAGCACGACCGCGGATCCGAGGGCGCGTGTGCAGAGGGGATGCCGGATCACGCGCGCGCCGGCCGCGATGAGCGCCGCGGCAACGGCGCCGGAGAGCGGATAGAGGAGGAAGAGAGCGAGCGCGAAGCCACCTTCGAGGGGAGCAAACGCATCGCGGTGAAACACCCACGAGAGGAGCTCCGTGAACCAGATTTCGACGACCCCGAAGACAGCCATGGCGAGGGCGCCGGCGAGCGCGGCGCCCCTCAGCTTCCCGACGGCCGTGCTAAGGCTGAGCCGCAACGGGCACCTTTTTGGGCGCCCCGTCCCCGTACATGGCCGCGACATGGATCATCATGCCGTAGCTTCCAGCCCCCACGGAGCCGAACCGGATTTCCACCGGCTGTCCGGTGTCCTGATAGGCCCAGAACTCCATATAGTCACCGGCCTTCAGAAACGTGAATCCCTGGACGGGGACCGAACATCCTTCGTAGGCGAAGCAGTTGTTCGGCGACGTGAGGGCGTTGCAGGCGAGGACGCCCGTGACGACGTCCGAGTTCTTGATGAGACACACATTCCGGATGTACCCACCGGCCTGCTTCTCGAAGACCAGAGCGCCCCAGAGGAGATAGACACCGTCGGAGGGCGCGGTGAAGCGCGTGAGAGAAACATCCGTATTGTGTATGGACACGCCATTCTCGGGGATGTCGAACTCGTTTGTCTCGAAAGGGACGGCTTCGAAGTGCCCGGACGGCAGCAGGAAAGACTGTGTGCGGACCCCCTTCACACACTGTCCGGGAGCGGGTGACGACGAGACGCAGAGACCCAGAACCAGACACGCCAGGATGCGAAGACAGGCGCCTCCCATGAAGAGCTTCATGCCTTTTCTCCTACTCGTCTCCGGGGCAGTCTAATCCTCAGGCTCTCGTTCATGATTTCCCGCATCTACAGATCCCAGAGAAGGAACACGGAAAACCAGGCATTACGGGGTCACGACGGGCCCAGCGAGGACCGGGAACGGAAGCGCCCCTCTGGCCCTCACCAACATTCCCTGTCGCTGTGGTCAAGCCGGTCCGCGAAGACTGCGATGCGAAAGCCCTTCTGACGACACGGGTTCCAGAGGGAGAACTTCGAAGCGGGGGTCGCGGTCACCGCGCGGGCCTCATCCTTATCTTTCGGAGGGCCCCCTGCAGGATCGTCCGGTCCAGCGCCAGGTCGGCCACGATCCCCTTGAGCTTTCGATTCGCCTCACGGACTTGGCGCAGCTCCCGAAGCTCAGTCACTCCGAGCCCGGCGGACCGGCGCGCAGAGTCAGGAGCCCGGCCAAAGCCACGAGAAACGCCAGAATCGCAAGGCCCAGCGGCGAGAGGCCCGGGACCAGCGGGGCAACGTACACCATGAAGGTACAGGTGGACGTGTTGAGGGACGCGTCCGTGGCCGTGACCGTCACCGTCGTCGCGCCGACCGGGAAGTGCGCCCCACTCGGCGTGCTGTAGCCGATGGTCACCGCCGAGCAAGCGTCCACGGCGACCGCCGGCGGGTAGTTGACGACTCCCCCGCTGTGGTCGCCATCCACCACGATGTTCCCCGGACAGGTGAGGTTCGGGGGCGTCACGTCGTTGACCGTCACGTGGAACGTGCACTGCGCTCCGGACGCCGCCTGCACGACAACCGGCGTCGTACCAAGAGCGAAGACGGACCCGCTCGGCGGCGAGATCGTCATCGTCCCGCAGGCGCCGCTCGTTGTGATCGCCGGCCAGCTCACGGTCGCGGAGCACTGTCCGGCGGGAGCCGGCACGGAGATGTCGCCGGGGCAGCTGAAGACGCAGGGGTCCGCGGCGACGATCGCCTGGTAGGCCATCACAATGCCGGTCCCCGAGTTCCGGTCCCAGCCGGCCTGCTCGATGTCGATGGCCGAGTTCCGGAGCGCCGTGTCGATCTGGCCCGCCGTGAACGACGGATTCACCGACTTGACGAGGGCCGCGATGGCCGCCGCGTGGGGGGCGGCGGCGGAGGTGCCGTAGAACGGATTGAACGACGCGGGCATGCAGGACACCCCGTCGGCCGCCGTGACGTCCGGCTTCTGCAGGAGCTGCCCTCCGGTCGCCAGGAATCCGCTGCCGGGATTGACCTGTGTGCTGTCGGCGTTGAAAAAGATCCTGCGGGGTCCGTCGGAGCTGAAGTTCTCGATGTGGTTGCTCGAGTTGAACGGGTTCGGATACGGCCCGGGGCTGTTCGCGGGCGTCGCCGCGACTCCGTAGCCGTGCTTCGGCGCCGAGTGCCCGTGCGTCGCACCCTGGGTGCTGATGGAGAGCGTGCCCCGGTTCGTGTCGACGTGGAGGAACCGGCCGGCCGCGCCGGCCTTCTGCAGGACGACGATCCGCGGGCTGGTCGGCGGGGTCGCCCCGAGGTAGATTTCCTCCCAGGGGTCCTGTGACCCGGTCTGGGGGTTCGTGGACGAGAAGAGGACCGTCGCTCCGGTCGAGTCCAGAACGAACAGGTCGTAGTCGTTGCCCGAGCCGCCCAGCGGGTCGGCCCAGAAGAGGTCGACGACCTTCACGTTCCCCGAGCTCGTCAGGACGTCGTAGGCCTGCCCCCCTCCGAAGGCGTGCAGCGTGCCTGCGGGGACCGGGCTGCTCGAGGCCCCCGCGCTCGCGAAGTCGCCTTCCCAGGTCCCCGAGGTCCCCTTGTCCTTGCCGCCGGCGTTCCCCGCCGACGTGAAGAAGAGGGCACCAGCCGAAACCACGGTGTTGATCGCCTGGATGATGGCTCCCCCGTTGCTGTTGGAGGTGACTGAGGGGGCCTGGCCGTCCTGGAAGGGCGTCTCCTCGGTGAAGAACACGTCGTCGACGAAGATGTCGCAGCCGTACGTGCTGCTCAGCGACAGGATGTTCGCGGCCATTCCCGCGGTTCCGTTCCCGCCTTTGGCGAAGTAGAGCGACGCGCCGGGAGCGAGGTCGTAGACGATCTTGAGCATGGCGGAGCCTTCGTCTCCCGAGCCCGCCTGCCCCGGCAGGACCGTGAGGCCGGCCGGGAGATCGCCGGTCCCTTGCAGGGCCGCGCGTGAGTCGACGCCGTTGGACATGGCGCAGACCTTCACGCCGGTCCCGTCGAAGCCGAACGCAGTCCTGGCCGCCGCGGCCCGGTGGGTCACGTCCCCCTCGGAAGTATTCGTCTTGTTCGTGTACGCCACGGACGCCGGCTTGACGAAGATGACCTCGGCCAGGGCCGCCAGCTGCTCGACCTGCCCGAGCGGGACGCCGGCGCGGACGTCGTGCGGGTAGCTCGACTCCACCGTCGCGCCGAGGCCCTTCAGGAACGCCAGGACCGGTACGGAGTCCGTCGCCCGGATGTCGACGGAGGTGTTCCCCGAGGCGTCGACCGTGACCCCCGTCGAAAGGGACGGGACGGCGCGCAGGCTGACGTCCCGGCGCGCCAGCTTCAGAGCGTAGAGGAGCTGGGAGTCGATTTTCAGCTGGGCGGGGGTCCGTGAGGCCTTCTCGTCCATCAGGGCCTGAATCTGCGCCGCGGCCGTCGGCGACAGCGCCTCGGCCCGGGCAGCGCCGGCGCTCCCGATGAGGCACAGAACGAGCAGGACCCGGATGCCGGTCGCCCGCCGTGAGACGGGTCCACGAAGGCCATCGTCGGCTCGCGTCTGTCTGTTCGTCGTACAACCGGGATTTCGATCGAAATGCAGGGTCGAATGCACGCAGTTTGCGACCAACCTCTCGTCTCCTTCTCCTCCGGTTCGAAAATCGGCGGGATCGTATCACTCGATCCCGAGACCCTCTACTTCACTCCAGGAAGTCCAGGTCGCGCCCCGCCGTCTCGGCCATGCCCCAGAGGGAGACCAGGGCGAGGGAGATGCAGACCAGGCCCACCGTCCAGGCGCTCCCGACGTAGCCCAGAGGGCCCCGAAGCAGGGAGAAGCCGCCTGTGATCAGCGGGACGGCCCCCCGGACGAAGTTCGG
>JBBIPB010000011.1:0-36960 GCA_037443065.1 Acidobacteriota bacterium
GCTTCTTCGCGAGCGCCGTGATCGGGATCGTCACGAGGATGATCGCCCACGCGTCCACCGTCTCGATCAGCTCGAAGCGGGGGAACTTCAGGACGTCCCGCACGTAGAACGGCAGGGAGTAGAAGACCTGCCAGAACATCATCCAGAAACCGGAGAAGATGACGAGGAAGACGACGAAGCGGACGTTCCTGAAGACCTTGACCATGTCGAGAAGGACGCCTGCCATCGACTTCGGCAGCGCGGCGTCGGGCGGACGGGGCGGCTCGCGGAAGAAAAGAAGCGTCGCGACGAAGAGGAGGAACGTCGTCCCCGACGACATGACGAGGACCCACGCGATGCCGGCGTTCTCCCGGACGGGGATCGCGAGGAGCGGGCCGACGGCGCCGCCTATGTTCACGAGGGTGTAGTAGATCGAGTAGCCGAGCGCCTTCGTCCCCTCGGTCGTCGTCCGCGCGACCGTCCCGACGATGCTCGGCTTGATGAGCGAGCCGCCGATTGCGGTGACGACGAGGGCGACGAGCGTGTAGCTCCTCGGCCCGCCGAGCGCGGCGACGAGCCCGGCGCCCGCGGGGAGCCCCGCGAGGCCGATCAGGAAGTAGCCGACCGAGAAGACCGCGAAGCACGCCAGGAGGCTTCGCTTGAATCCGAAGCGGTCGACGACGGTCCCGGCGAGCGGCGGGAGGAGGTAGAGGAGCGTGTTGAAGACGCTTCCGGCGAAGAGGCCCGCCGTCGTCGGCCCCAGGCCGATCCCGTCCGCGATGTAGACGGCGAGGACCGCCTTCGAAGCGTAGTACGCGAACCGCTCGAACAGCTCGAGCGTGTTCGCGATCCAGAACGTCCTCGAGAAGCCGGACCTCTGTCCGGCGAGACGCGCGGCAAGACCCAAGTCAGCGTCGCTCGCGCCCGATGAGCCAGCCGACGAGAACGCCGACCCCGAGGGCTCCGAGGGCCATCAGGAAAGCGTTCTCCCGTCCGGCCCGGTCGACGGTCTTGACGTGCCGTTCCATCTGCTTGCGCAGGCGCCGGCCCCGGGACTCGGCCTCGGCGAGCGCGTCCTCTACGCGGTCCGCGAGCGCCTCGGCCAGCTCCTCGCCGCGTCCACCGGCGGTCTTCAGCCCTTCACGTACGGATCCGAGAATGTCGCGTTCCATCGGCGTGCTCCCGAAGGCCATCTTACCCCTCCCTTCAAGTAGACTTGGCCGCTCTGCAGCCGCGCGATCTCCTCACCGAGCTCTATCGCGCCGCCGTCGCGTCCGTCGAGCCCGGCCGGCTCGTGAGCGATGCGGTCGGGCGGCGCGGCGGTGCGCTGCGCGTCCGTTCCGTCCTGTCGGCGGCACAGCGGGAGTTCGTCTTCGTCCCCTCCAGGGTGGTCCTCCTCGCCGTCGGGAAGGCGGCCGTCCCGATGGCCCGGGCAGCCAACGCGGCGCTCGCCGGCCGGATCGACGAGGCGCTCGTCGTTGCGCCCTCCTACGCGTCCGGCGAAGGGCTCCCGCCCGGCAGCCGCCTCATCCTCGCCGGGCATCCGGTGGCGGACGAGGCGAGCCTCGAGGCGGGGACGGCGGCCCTCGCGCTCGCGAGCCGCCTCGCTCCCGGCGATCTTCTCCTCGTCCTCCTCTCGGGGGGCGGCTCGAGCCTGATGGCGGCGCCCCTCGAAGGGCTTCCCCTCGCCGACAAGTCGCGCGCGATCTCCCTCCTGATGGCGGCAGGGGCGCCGATCGCCGAGCTGAACGCCTGTCGGGGAGCGCTCTCGCGCGTGAAGGCCGGCTGGCTCTCGGCGGCCTGCGGTCCGGCCGAGGTCGTCTCCCTCGTCCTTTCGGACCTCGGGGACGACGGCTGGCATCTCGTCGCGTCCGGGCCGACGCTCGGAATCCCCCCCTCTCCGCGCAACGCCCTCGCCATCCTCGACCGCTATCGCGTCACGACGCTCGTGCCGCCTTCGGTCCGCGCCGTCCTCGCCCTCCCGGCCCCGCCGCCGTCCACCCGCCCGGTCGGGCCGCGCTGGAGCGTTCTCCTCGCGGACATCCGGACGGCTCTCGAAGGGGCCCGCCTCGCGGCACTTCGACTCGGGACGGACGCCCGGATCGTCCCGGAGCTTCTGCGCGGCGAGGCGCGGAGCGCGGCCTTCAGGCTCGCCGTCGCCGGTGCCTCGGCCGGCCACCACTGGCGCCGGACCGGCGAACGCTCTCTCGTCAGCCTCTTCGGCGGCGAGACGACCGTGACGGTCAAGGGGCACGGGCATGGCGGACGGAACCGCGAACTCGCGCTCGCGACGGCAATTCAGCTGGCCGGGACGCCCGGGGCCGCCGTCCTCGTGGCCGGCACGGACGGCATCGACCATGAGGCCGACGCCGCCGGAGCCTTCGTGGACGGGACGACGCTCACGCGGGCGGAGGCGGCCGGTCTCGACCCGTGGAAGGCGCTTCGCGACAACGATACCGGATCCTTCTTCGCCGTCCTCGGGGATGCTTTTTCGCCGGGGGCCACCGGGACGAACGTGGGGGACGTCGCCTTCGTCTGGTCGGCCGGACCGGACGCCGGGATGCCGGCAGACTAAGATACGAGGGACCACTCCGATGGCGGCGTTCCTGATCGTCGACGAAGGCCGGGAGAAGAGACACGAGGTGGTCGGGCGGGCCGTCGTCGGCCGCGACGCCGACTGCGACATCCTCGTCTCGAATCTCTCCGTATCCCGCAAGCACGCCGTCCTCGAAGAGACGGTGGCGGGGTGGATCATCCGGGACCTTTCCAGCGTCAACGGAACGTTTCTGAAGGGAAAGCGCGCCGTTGACGCCGTCCTCACGAGCGGCGACGACCTTCGCTTCGGGGACGTGAAGGCCGTCTTCCGGATCGAGGAGAAGGCCGCCGAGGCGAGCGGCACCGGGAAGCTCCTTCAAACCCTCTCGATCAAGCCGGTCCGGAAGGCGCGCCCCGTCGCCGTCGTCGTCGCCACGCTCGCCGGCATCGTCGTTCTCGTCGCCGCAACCCTCTGGTCGAAGGGGTGCGGCGCCCGCGGCACCGCGAGTCCCGCGGTCTCCGCCGCCGCGCCGCGCTGAGAGAGCCGGCGTCTCAGGCGGACGTGGCGCCCGCGCCGCAGACGGCGCATCCCGGGTCCTTCGCGACCCGGATCGTCCGGAAGGACATGGCGAGTGCATCCACGACGAGAAGCCGCCCGACGAGAGGCGTGCCGATCCCGAGGACGAGCTTCAGCGACTCGGTCGCCTGTATCGCCCCGAGCATCCCTGGGAGGACCCCGAGAAGCCCCGTCTCGGCGCCCGTCGGCACGAGTCCCGGCGGCGGAGGGTCGGGAAAAGCGCAGCGGTAGCACGGCCCTTCTGCGGCGAAGAAGACCGAGGCCTGCCCTTCGAACCGGTGAATGGCCGCGTGGACCATCGGCTTGCCGAGCCGGACGCACGCGTCGTTCACGACGTACCGGGACGGGAAGTTGTCCGTCGCCCCGGCGACGACGTCGTAGTCCGGGAAGATCGTGAGCGCGCCGGCCGGCGTGAGGGGCGCTCCGTGCGTCACGAGTCTCACGTTCGGGTTCAGGTCGTGAAGGCGCTCGGCGGCGGCCTCGATCTTCGGGCGGCCCAGATCCTTCGTCCCGTAGAGAACCTGACGCTGCAGGTTCGACTCGTCGACGAGGTCGAAGTCGACGAGGCCGAGCGTTCCAATGCCGGCCGCGGCGAGGTAGAGCGAGATGGGCGAACCGAGCCCCCCCGCTCCGACGCAGAGGACGCGCGCCGCCCCGATCCGCTCCTGACCGGCCTCCCCGACCTCCCGAAGGACGAGGTGCCGCGCGTAGCGGCGCCTCTCCCGGTCCGAGAGCCCTCTCACGGCCGGACC
Organism: Acidobacteriota bacterium; assembly: GCA_037443065.1. Classification (GTDB taxonomy): domain Bacteria; phylum Acidobacteriota; class Thermoanaerobaculia; order UBA5066; family UBA5066; genus DAOMFB01. The sequence goes on from JBBIPB010000011.1 coordinate 3,844, forward strand.
GATGGGCGTGGGCCGCGCGCCGGTGCGCCCGGACCGGTCTCGATCCTCCGCTCGAGGCGGAGAGAGCTGTCCCCCGCCGGCGCGAGGATCAGGAGCGCCCCGGAATAACCGGGCACGAGGAGCTGCCCTTCTGGCATCCAGGCCTTCACCTCTGCGGAGAGGAGGTCGGGCGAGAGGAGAAGCATCCCCCCGTCGTCGGCGAGATTTCGGCTCCGGAGGGAGGCGAGCGTCTTCTGCCATCCCTCCTCGCCACCCGGCGGCGCGGGGACCACGAGCTTTCCGGTCAGGTCCGTCTCTTCCTTTCCGCGGAAGTCCGAAAGGTCGCCGAGGTCCGCGACGCCGGGCCGTACGCGCGGGCCGGACCCCGCGAAGGGGTTTGGCCGCGTGATCGCGAGATCGGCGAGATACGGCGCGAGGCCGCTTCCGTTCGCGAGCCTCGCCCCGCGAAGGACGACGTCGAAGAGCCCCTCCCGCCGGAGGAGCGGGATCGCGTCGTAGGCCTTCGGGTCGATCGACGCGAGCGAGCCGTCCGCGATCGCCTGAAGAACGCCGAGAAGTCCGGTGAAGTTGAGGCGGACGAGCGTCCCGGCCTCGTCACCGCCGTTCCACCCTCCCGTCTCGATCAGGAGCGTCGACGTCCCCCAACGCGTCATCGAGTCCCCGAAGGCGCGGGCCGTGTATTCCATGTCGTAGCGGGCGATCTTCCCGGAGGCCCACGGGGCGAGAAACTCCCGGAGGAAGACGGCGAGGCGCTTCGTCGTCCGCCGTCCTTCGTTCTCGGAGAACGCCTCGTCGAACGGCACGGAGAGAAGCGCGAGCGCGACCTGCTCGCCTCCCTTCCCCGCCACCGTGAGCGGCGACTGATTGTGGAGGTTGAACCCGAGGGCCGGCTGGAGGCGGTCCCTCACGTCTTTCAGGAACCGTCCCTCCGCGGTCTGGAGACGGAGAGCGTCGCGGTTGATGTCGATCCCCTGGATGTTCCGCCGCGTCGTCCTCTCGGCCCCGTCCGGGTTGAGCATCGGGAGAACGTAGATCGTCAGACGCGAGAAGAGGCGCGATACGGCCGCGCTCTCCCGGTTTCTCCCCAGGTAACCGAGAACGTCGAGGAGGGCGCTCGTGGCGGTCGGCTCGTCGCCGTGCATCTGCGACCAGAGGAAGACTCCCGTCGGGCCGTTTCCGAGCTTCAGGACCCTGAGGCTCCGCCCCTCGCCAGAGCGCCCTTCGGCCGCGATCGTGAAGAGCCCGGGGTACTCCTTCGCGAGCCGATCGATCGCTGCGCGGAGCTGAACGTGCTTGAGCGAGTAGGGGTCGGGCGGCGAGATCCGGACCGACGGCCAAGCCTCCCAGAGCGCCAGTGCCGTGAAGGTGGCGGGAGGCACGGCGGACGGCGGCGCGGCCAGAGCGCCCGCCGCGAGGAGGAGACCGGCGGAGAGGCGGAGTTTCATGTTGCTACTCCTCTTTCGAGCGGTCCGGGGCCGGCGGCGCCAGCTCGATCCGGTTCCGGCCGGCCGCCTTGGCCGCGTAGAGCGCACCGTCCGCGGCGCGGCGCCATTTTTCAAGCGACCCGCCGGGCTCGAAGAACGCGATCCCTCCGCTGAACGTGACGTGAAAGACCTCCCCGCCGGCGCTCCGGTGTGACACCGTCGAGAATTCGGAGACGAGCCTCTGGACGAGGCGAAGGGCGTCGGCGCGAGAGAGATTCTCCAGAAGGAGCGCGAACTCGTCTCCTCCGAGCCTCCCGAGCGTGTCGGAGGCCCGGAGCCGGCGCCTGAGGAGGGCGCCCAGCGCCGCGAGAACGCGGTCCCCCACGGGGTGGCCGAAGGAGTCGTTGACGGTCTTGAAGCCGTCGAGGTCGAGAAGGACGAGGGCGAACGACCGCTCCGGCGTCCGGCTCGCGGCCGCCACCGCCGTGCGCGCCCGCTCGAGAAAGGCCGTGTGCGTCAGGAGGCCGGTCAGCCCGTCGCGGACCAGGAGGCTCTTCAGGAACCGTGCCCGCTCGAGGCGGGCGGCGACCGTGGAGATGAGGAGTCCCGGCGGCACCGGTTTGACGAGGTGGTCGTCCCCGCCGGCGCGCAGCGCGGCGATCCGCTCCTGCTCCCGGCTCTCGGCGGTGAGAAAGACGACCGGAATCGTGGCGAAGCGCTCGTCGTGCCGAAGAAAGCGGACGAGGTCGTAGCCCCTCACTCCCGGGAGGTTCACATCCATCAGGACGAGGTCCGGTCCGAAGGAGACGGCTTCCGCCTCGAGGCGCGACGGATCGGCGAGGAGCCGCACCTCGTAGCCCGCCGACTCCAGAACGGCGCGGATGAAGGCGGCCTGATCCGGGTCGTCTTCCACGGAGAGGATTCGCGCCGCCTCCGCGTCCGTCCGCTCGAGAACGGCGCGCACCCGCCGGAGCAGGGCCTCGGGATCCACCGGCTTCTCCACGAGGATGTCGGCGCCGCAGGTGACGGCTTCGACCTTGTCGAGAAGCTCCCCTCCCGTGCTGACGGCCGCAACGACCGTCCTCTCTCCTCCCGGCCGGTCCCGCAGCCGCTCGATCAGGGCGGCCCCGGGTCCGTCCGGCAACAGGAGGGAGGTGACCAGAAGGTCGGGGATCTCCGCGGCGAGAGCGGCGTCTGCCGCATCCACCGTTCCGAGCGCCCGCACCGTCATTCCTTCAGCCGCGAGCCGCTCGCTCAGAAATTCGCGAAACGGCTGGTCCGTATCGAGGACGACGACCGTTCCCGCGCGCGCCCCCGGGCGAACGGGAGGGGGTGTCGCCGGCTCCGCGGCGTCTCTCTCGGGCCGCAGCGCGTTGCGGATCGATTCGGCCGTGCTCCGGAGCGCTTCGAGATCGTCCGGAGAGACGGGCCGACCACCGGAGAGAGCCTCCACGCAGACGGCCTCGCCTTCGCGGCCCGCGGCGCTCACGCCGGGAAACCCGTACGTTCCGCCGGAGCCGGCAAACCCGTGAAGCTCCTTTCGAACCCCTCCAATCGCTTCGGGATCTCCCGGGTGCCGGCCGAGGAGGTCCAGTGCCCGTTCGAGCCGGGAGAGCCGCTCTCCCGCCCCGAGCAGATACTCGCGCCGGAGGCCCCGCAGGGTCTCCTCCCAGGAGTCCAACCTCACCCCCCCGCGAGGATCGCGCGAAGCTGGCCGGCGAGAGCCGCCGGGTCGAAGGGCTTCGAGATGACGCCGGCGGCCCCCAGGCCCTTCAAGCGTGCGATTTCCGAAGTCATCGCCTTCGCCGTCAGGAAGACGACCGGGATCCGGGCGGTCCCGGCATCCGCCTTCAGGCGCGCGAGGACGGCCGGCCCGTCCATCGCCGGCATCATGACGTCGAGAAGAATCGCGTCCGGCGTCGAGGCTGCCGCGGCGGCGATCCCGTCGGGACCGTTCGACGCTTCGACGACCTCCATTCCCCCGAGCCGGGAGAGAGCGAGGCGCGCGACCTTCCGGATGTCATCCTCGTCGTCGACGATCAGAACCTTCATGGACAGCCCCGATCCAGCTTAGCTCGTTGCCGGTGACGGAAGGAATTTTCCGACCGCCCCGGCGAGCTGGCCGTGTTCGAGCGGCTTGGAGAGGTATTCGTCGGCCCCGAATCCCATCGCCTCGGACCGGAACCTCTGCGACGTGTAAACAGACGTCATGATGATGACGGGAATCCCCTTCGTTTCGGGATCCGCCTTCAGGAGGCGGCAGAGTTCACGGCCGTCCATGCGCGGCATGAGCGCGTCCGTCAGGACGAGATCGGGCCGGTACTCCTTCACGAAGGTCAGGCCCTCGACGCCGTCCTTCGCCCGGACCCACCCGTAGCCCAGAGACGCGAGGACCTCCACCGCGATCCGTGCGATGTCGTCCTCGTCCTCGGTCAGGAGAATGAGCGGCCTTTTGGCCTCGGCAGGCGTCGGGTTCGGCGGGAGTACGGCCGAGTGGCGCTTGAAGGCGAGCTTCTCGTCCCAGAGGGCCCGCGGCGCCCCGCTCCAGAACTCCTGTTTGAAGGAACGGGGCGCCTTGCAGAAACAGCGGCAGCAGGAAGCGCAGACGCGCGTCCGGTCGGCCGTGACGCAGTCACACCAGCGCGCCGCCAGCGCGTCGAACTCCGCGTGGCAGCTCCAGCACGTCACGCGATAGGTCTCGCCCGGGTTCGGCTCCTCGCTCATGAGTGGGGTTCCTTCACCCGTGCCGGATCGCCCCGGAGGTCCGTCCGGAGCGTCCTGCCCGGATCAGTTCGCCGACGGCCCGGACGACTTCCTCGTCCGAGGCCTTCGACTTCGTGAGGTGATGCGTTGGCCCCACCGTGAGGCTCTCGCGGTCGCCGGCGGTCAGGTCGCGGCCCGTGTAGACGAGAAGAGGCAGGGTCGAGAGCCGCGGGTCGCGGCGGAGCTCTTCGACCACCTTCTGGCCGTCGCCGTCCGGCAGGCCGAGATCGAGAATGAGGACGTCCGGCTTCACCTCGCGAAGAGCCCGGAGCGCCTCGTCCACCGAAGAGGCCGTCCGCACGCCGATCCCCTTCTCGACCAGCTGACGCGCGAGAACCGTGAGGAGTTCCACGTCGTCGTCCACGAGGAGGGCCAGCTTCGGCGCCTGCGTGCTCAGGCTCGATGTCGTGAGGCGCGGGCCGATGGCGAGCGGGACGCGGAACCAGAACGTGCTTCCCACGCCTTCCTCGCTCTCGACGCCGATCGAGCCTCCATGCTGCTCGACGATCGCCTTGCAGATCGCCAGGCCGAGCCCCGTCCCTCCCTTCTCGCGGGCGTCGCCGGCCTCCACCTGCCGGTAGCGCTCGAAGATCGCGGAGCGGAGCGCCGGCGGGATGCCCCGTCCCCGGTCGGCGACCCGGAACTCCGCGAGGTCCCCCGCCGCGGCGGCGCTCACGGTGATGCCGCGGCCGCGCGGAGAGAACTTGACGGCATTCGAGACGAGGTTGACGAGCACCTGGACGAGGCGGTCGGCGTCGGCCCGGACGACGAGATCCGAAGGGTTGCTCTCGAGGGCGATTCCGTGCTGCTCGGCAAAGGCCCGGACGGCCTCGAGGGCACGCGCGACGACTGCTTCCACCGGAATGGGGGCGATGTGGATCTCGATTCGCCCGTCCTCGAGGCGGTCGAGGTCGAGAATATCGTTGATCAGCCCGATCAGCCGGATGACGTTCCGCTCGGCCACGGCGATGAGGTCCTCGGCCTCTTCTGGGAGCGTGCCGAGCGCTCCACTTCGAAGGAGTCCCAACGAGCCCCGGATGGACGTCAGCGGCGTGCGGAGCTCGTGGCTCACGGACGAGAGGAACTCCTTCTTCAGCCGCTCCACCTCGTGGCGCTCCGTGATGTCGCGGACGTTGCCCCCGAAGTGTCTTCCCTCCGGAGTCTCGAACGCGAAGAGGGAAACTTCGAGGGGGAAGAGCTGGCCGTTCTTCCGGCGCCCCACCCACTCGCTCACCTGGCCGATCGCCTTCTGAGAGGCCGACCCGAGGTACTCTCCGGCATTCGCCGCGGCCTCGGGTGGCAGGAGCGTGGCCAGGTGACGCCCGACGAGTTCCTCCCGCGTCCAGCCGAAGATCCTCTCGGCGGCCGGGTTCACCGACTCGATGACGCTTTTCGAGTCGGTGATGATCAGGCCGCCCAGCATGTTGTCCACGATCGACCGGATGAAGCGTTCGCTCGCCTTGAGCCCCTCTTCGGCCCGCTTGCTCTCCGTGATGTCGGTATAGGTCCGGACGAACCCGCCCTCCGGAAGCGGGTTGTGGAAGAGCTGGATCCATCGGGCGGGGCCGTCGTCGACTCGCTGAGCGTAGTCGCTGACGAATGGCCTCTTCTTGTGAAGTGCGGCGAGCACCTTCTCGAGCTGGCTCGCGCTCGCGTTGGTGCGGGTGGCCCAGAGCCGAATCGGAACCTCGATGGGTTCCCCGAGGTTTATTTCCCCCTCGTTGAATCCAAACAGGGGCTCGAACTTCGAGTTGAACGCCACGATACGAAGGTCGGCGTCGACGATCAGCATCGCCTGTGCCATGTTCGTCATCACCGTCTCGAGAATGGTCTTCTGCTTCAGGATGGCGCTCTCGGCCCGCTTGTGCTCCGTGATGTCGACGAGCGTCCCCTCGAGAAGTTCGGGCTGGCCCGGCGCGCCACGCACCAGTCCGATGTTCATGAGGACCCAGACCTCGGAGCCGTCTTTCCGGCGGAGACGCATCTCCTGGCTCTGGACGAACCCGTCGGCCCGAAGGCGCTCGACGAGCCGGGAGCGGTCCTCCGGATCGGCATAGTGCGACGTCGTGAGAGCGGAGAGCGCATCCTCCTTGCTCTCGAAGCCCAGGATCTTCACGAAGGCGAGGTTGCAGTCGAGGAGGCGGCCGTCGGCCGTCGAGCGGTAGACCCCGGCGAGGTTGCGCTCGAAGAGGACCCGGAAGCGACGCTCCTGTTCGAGGGCGGCGGTGTCGGTCCGGCGGACGCGCTCTTCTGCCGAGACCCGGACCCAGGCGGCTGTCCCGAGGAGCGCGAGAAGGGCCGCGCTGCCGAGGGCAATCCAGCCCCGAGCGGCCCGGAGCCGCGCGGTCACGGCCGAACCCGGGACGAGCGAAACCAGCTTCAGGATAGGCGCGGCCGCCCCCGTGGGCGCCTGGACCGTCCGGAACGCCATCAGGCCGGCGGGATCCTCGAATGTCCCTGTGTCTCCCGACGAGATGCGGGCCCACGCCGCTGGAAAGTCCCGCGAGAAAGCCCGCCCCTTTCGCTCCGCGATCGCGAACCCCCACTCGCCCTCGTGCGTCGGCCCGACGAGCCAGTAGCCGTCGGAGTTGAGGAGCATCAGCGGCGCCGGGGAGCCGCGACCGCTGCGCACGCGGCCGATCGTCCGATCCGCGAGGAAATCCAGGACGACGAGGCCCCGGACGGAGCCCGTCTCGTCTGCTACCGGGGTTGCGAAGCGGACGATCGGCTTGAAGGGGATCTCGACAGCGCCACCTTCGGCGCGGAGCTCGATGGGGGAGACGTACGTGAATCCGGCAGGAAGACGAAGCGCCTCGACGACCCAGGAGCTTTCCGACCGATCCTCGAGGTCGTTCGGCGCGGCGGCGCGCGGACCGTCCGGCCCGAGATCGACGCGCACGGCCTCCCGCCCTCTCGCATCGAGAAAGCGCCCGCGGTCGATGAGCTTGTCGTGCCGGCAGAGTTCGACGATGTCGGCAGAGAGCCGGCTTCGGGAGTCCGGGGAGTCCCCGCGAAGGAGGTTCCGGAGGGAGGGAAGAGCGGCCAGGTAGCGCAGGTCGGCTTCGACGCCGTCGAAGTCGGCCTCGATGTCGTCGGCCACGGTCGCCAGGGAGTCCTCCTGACGCGCTCGGTATTCCCAGACCGTGGCCTTCCGTTGTACGCCGGAGAGGAGGGCTGCCGCAGCCGCCACGACGAGGACCACCGGAATCCACCAGAGCAGGAACCGCTGTACGACTCGGGTCGTTCCGCGGTCCGCGGTCGACATGGACAGAGCATAATCCCGCGGGGGAACCGTTCGAGACCAATGTCGATCATCGCGGGCACCCGCGTCGGCCCGTTCGACGTCCTCTCCCCGCTGGGTGAGGGCGGGATGGGCGAGGTCTGGCGGGCGCGCGACACGCGACTCGGCCGCGAGGTGGCTCTCAAGGTCCTCCCGGCAGCTTTCGCCGACGACCGCGAGCGGATGGTCCGCTTCCAGCGCGAGGCCCGACTCCTCGCCACCTTCAACCATCAGAACATCGCCGCGATCTACAGTTTCGAAAACGTGGACGGCATCCAGCTCCTCGTCATGGAGATGGTGCCGGGCGACACGGTCAAGCAGCTCCTCGCCGAAGCGCCGCTCCCCGTCTCACGCGCCCTCGCGATCGCGCGGCAGACCGCCGAGGCCCTCGACGCGGCACACGGCAAGGGGATCCTCCACCGCGACCTGAAGCCCGCCAACGTGAAGGTCACGCCCGACGGGAAGGTGAAGCTCCTCGATTTCGGCCTCGCCAAGGCTTTCGGTCCCGGGTTCAACGTCTCCGACATCTCCGAGTCCCCGACCCTCGACACCGGCGCCACGAAGCAGGGGATGGTGCTCGGCACGGCACCCTACATGAGCCCCGAGCAGGCGCGGGGCCGGACGCTCGACTGGCGAAGCGACGTCTGGTCGTTCGGCTGCCTTCTCTTCGAGATGCTCTCGGGGAAGCGCGCCTTCGGCGGCGCGTCGGCGCCCGACATACTCGTCGCCATTCTCGAGCGCGAGCCCGACTGGAGCGCGCTCCCGAAGGAGACGCCGCCCCGCATCCTCGCGCTTCTCGAGGAGTGCCTCACGAAGGACGCCGACCGGCGCGCCCCCGACATGGCGCACGTGACGCAGCAGCTGGATCTCGCCCTCGAGGGAAGAGCCCTATTCGTGCCGCGGAGCGGCAGCGCCGTCTCGGCCCGAATCCGGCGGGCGCCGCGCGTCTGGGCGACCGCCGGTGCCCTCCTCGCTGTCGCGGTCGCCATCCTCGTCTTCATCACGCTCCGCGGAAAGGAGACGACCGCCCTCCCGGCCTCGAAGCTCCTCGCCATTCTCCCCGCGAGCGACCTGACGGGGCGCGCGGACGGTCGACAGCTCTGCGACGGCGTCTCCTTCAGCCTCGGCGTCAAGCTCCAGAGCGTCCCGGGAATCGCGATCATGCGTCCCTCGGGCCCGACCATGCTCAAGGAGACCGACCCGGCGAAGTGGGCGCGCGACACGGGGGCGAACCTTCTCGTCCAGCCCGCCGTCCGCCAGGTGGGCGACACCCGGCAGCTGTCGTACTCCCTGTTCCTCGCCGGCTCGCCCGTCCAGATCGCCGCCGGCGAGGTGACCGGCCCCGCGGCCGAGCACTTTCGCCTCGAGGAGGATCTGACGCAGAAACTCGTCACGGCGCTCCGCATCCACCTCGCGAGCGGTGCCATCGTTCCTACCCCCGGCCCCGCCCTCGTTCCCGGCCCGGCACAGACCGATTACGTCGTCGCGCTCGGCTATCTCGAGCGGTACGACGACAAGGACTCCGTCGAGAAGGCGATCGACGTTCTGGCGAAGCTGCCGGATGCCGGAAAGTCGGCGCTCGTAGAGGCCGCCCTCGGGCGCGCGTACCTCGCGTCGTACGACCTCACGAGGGACGTCACGAAGGCGGAGCTCGCGAAGAAGGCCGCCGAGCGCGCGATCGCTCTCGACGCGAATCTTCCCGAGGCACAGGACACGATGGGGAGGATTCTCCTGGCGCGCGGCGAGACGGAAGACGGGATCAGGGCCATCGAGAGTTGTCTGCGGCAAAGGCCGGACGACGTGGAAGCCCTGCGTGTTCTCGCCCTCGGTCTGACGAAAGCCGGACGACGTGACGACGCCGAGAGGACCTTTCTGCGGGTCGTCCAGCTCCGGCCTCGATCCTGGAGCGCCTACAGCGGCCTCGGGTATTTCTATTTTCGAACTCATCGCTACGAAAAGGCCGCTGACGCATACCGGAAGGGAATCGAGCTGAATCCGGACGTGGCGCGGCTTCAGTACAACCTCGGCGCGGCGTACCTGCGGGCCCGCGACTACCCAAACGCCGAGAAGGCGCTTCTTCGCTCGATCGCGATGAAGCCGCAGCCCCTCGCCCTGTCGAATCTCGGTACGCTCTATTACATCCAGAGGCGTTATCAGGACGCCGCAAAGGAGTTTCGGGACGCCATCGACATGGAGCCGCTGGAGTTCTGGAGCCACAAGGCCCTCGCGGACGCGCTGAGCCGTCTTCCCGGTCAGGACCCGGAGAGCCGCACCGAATACGAGACGACCATCCGGCTCGCGGGCAATGCGCTCCAGATCAACCCCCGGGACGGCGAGGCTCACGCGGCCATCGGGAGCTCCCTGGTCAAGACGAAAGGGCCCCGCGTCGGCCTGCCCGAAATCCGCAGGGCGATCGGGTTGGAGCCCGGAGATGTCCTCGTCCTGCAGTGCGCCGCGCTGGTCTTTCAGGCCGCCGGGATGACGGCGGAAGCCCTGAGCGCCATCGACCAGGCTCTCGAGAACGGTCTCAGCATCGACGAGATTCTGACGGAGCCCGATCTCGTCGGTCTCGCCGACAATCCCCGCTTTCGAGCCATCATCAGGAAACACAGCCCGGAAAAGGAGAGATCATGATCAGAGTCCTTCGATTCGGCCCGAAATCGCCATTCGCTCTTCTCGCGGGCCTCCTCGTGGGGGGCGCGACGCTCTGCATCGTGGAGGCCGTTCCCCTGCATGCCGCGAATGGGAAGCCGGCAAACGAGAAGCGCGTCTCCGTCACGCTCGCACTCGACGACGCCGGGAACCCGGTGGCGATCAACGCGCCCGATCCGGACCCTGTCCACCTGAGCCGGGGTAAAGGCCACGTCGCGCATTGGTACCTGGACTCTCCGGTGGACGGCAGAATCAGGATCGTGATGTCGGATGAAACCAAGCCCTTCAAGCAGCATCCGAAGAGCAACGGGAAGGACGCCGTTTCGGACCCGCCGGAGCTCGGAGAGGGCGACTACAAGTACACGATTCTCGTGACGCTCAAGAGCGGAAAGCAGCTGCCGCCGCTCGACCCGGTCATCCGCGTCGATCCCTGAGGCGAGGGACCCCACCGGCGGAATTCCCCCGGATTCGCCCTTCGAGCCCCCGCCGTCAGTTACCTGGCGACCATCGCGGGGCGGGGGGCGCCGCCGGGGGCGCCGAGAGACGGACGATGGCGGCGCCGTCGGGGGACGGAACGTGGATCCCGACCCCGTCCCTCGCGAGAGCCGCACCGGTCTTCGATACGGTGAGCCGGCCATCCGCAAGGGTACCGTCGCCGAGCCCCGTGTCGCACTGGAGATCGACGCTCGGCGCGGTCCGGAGCGCGGTCGGATAGAGCGTAAAAGCGTCGGCGTCGCTCTCGCTCCGAAACGCGAGGAGGACCCCCTCCCCCCGGCTCGCGCTCCAGGACATCAGGCCGTCCCATCCGTTCCAGACCGGGTCGGCGGAGAGATGCGTCAGGACGGCATCGCGAAGGACCGGCCGCAGCTCCTTGAAGAGCGCTGCCGCGCTCTGCGCCGCCGCCGTCGTCGCCGCGTCCCACGTCGTCGGCTGCCCCATGAAGAAGAGCGGGCCGCCGGCCAGGCCGCTCGCGAACCGGTAGTCGGGAGGCGTCCCGTCGTCGCCGATGTACTTTCCGGCGTAGCGGGGCGGAAGGACGTACGTCGCGCCGAAGACGCCGCGCCGTCCGGTCAGGGCGCTGTTGTAGTCCGAGGTGTTCGACGTGTCGTGCCGGCGGACCATCCCGAAGTCGAGCATGTTGCCGCCGTTCCAGCAGTTCTCGATCACGAGATTCGGATGCCGCCGCCGGACCTCGTCGAGGATCGCGTAGTACCCCGCCGTCGTCGCCCACTCTCCGTCCCCGGCCTGATGGCCGTGCGCCGGATTCCGGCAGGCCGCGATGACGCCGAAGTCGTGGAGAAGCCAGTCGACCCCGTAGTCGCGCACGATCCGGTCGATCTCCGAGATCACCCAGGCCTGCACGTCGGGGTTCGCGAGGCAAAGGGCGACGCTTCCGAAGTCCCCGGGAATCGGCTCGCCGTCGTCGGTCGCCACCCAGTCCGGATGGAGGAGGACGACGTCGGACGCCGGATCGGCGACGCCGAAGGCCATCCAGATCCCGAACCGAAGGCCTCTCGCGTGCGCGTGGTTGACGAGGGAGGCAATCCCGTCGTCGAACGCCCCGGCACGCGGAGTCCAGTCGCCGATCCGCTGCATCCAGCCGGCGTCGAGCGTGAACGTCTCGACTCCGAGGTCGGCCGCCCGGTCGATCAGCCCGTTCACGAGGTTCTGGTCGATCCCGAGTCCGTAGCCCCACGTGTCGAAGCCGACCCAGGGGAAGGTTGGATCGGGGAGCGGCGGCGCGATGTAGTGATCCACGAGCCGCCGGGTCGCCTGTGCGGCTCCGTCCCAGCCTCCGGAGTAGAGCCCGAGGAACCCCGCCGGGGCCGTGACTGACTCACCCGGACCGAGGATGTGGGAAAAATGCCCGTCCGCGAGGCCGGCGCTGAGCGTCACGAGCCCCGGCTTCCGCCGGTCGGCGAGAATGGAAACGGTCCCTGTTCCGCTCCACTCCCATCCGCCGAAGAGGCCTGCCCCGTCGCTCGTTCCCCGGAGGGCGAACCAGGCGGCGCCGTCGCCGAAAGGACCGGTCGAGAACTCGGTCTTCTCTCCCAGGTCGAGCATGTCGACCTGGGTCCAGAAGGCGAGATCCGGATGATCCCAGGTGAAGTTGTGGACCCAGAGGGCGTCCGGCACCGCGGCCTCGCCCTGCACCTGGACCCGGAAGGAATCCGCTCCCGTCAGCGTGACCGGCGCGTCCCCCTCGTTTGCCACGTCGAGCCAGGACTCGATCACGGGCGCTTCCGCGAAGCAGCGGTAATGGACGGTCACCGCAAGGCCGTCATTCTGCGAGAGAAGGCCGAGGGCGAGTTCGGCGGTGCCGTCGGGATCCACTTTTCGGCCGTCCGACAGGAGCTGCCAGCCGTCGTACCCGGTACGCCCGACCGGGTCGGCGCCCGCCGCCGGAGTGAAGGAGATCCTGAACTCGCCCGACCGCCCGTTTGGAGCGGCCCATTCGCGGCCGGACGCCTTGTCGCGGAACGACGCCGTGAAGAAGCGTCCGTCCCCGTTCAGAGTCACGGCCCGTTCCACGCGCGAGTTCCCGATTCGCCACGTGACGGAATCGGGGTCGAACGTGACGTACGCCGGAACCGCGCCCTTACCCGGAAGCGCCCCGAGGAGAGCAGCGACGACGAGCCCCGCGTGAAGCGATCTCAGAAAACGTTCCCCCGCGTTCTTGGACGCGGGAACCCCATGTTCGGATGACGTCTCCAGAGGTCAAAGACACCTACTCGGACAAGGCGGTCCGGTCGGGCGACGGGACAGCCGGATCGAAGGTCACGATGGCGGCCCCGAACGGTTCCGGGATGCGGAGCGAGATGCCGTCGGCCTCAGTCAGCGTGTCGGGGGACACGGATGGCGCGAGCCCGGACCAGTTCAGTGACCAGGCTTTCGTACCGCGTCGCGGAAGGCGCGGCGGCCCGCCTCGGCGGGGACGTTCTCCTCGAGCCGGGACGCGAGGTCGGCGTACGTCCCGCCGGCTCGCACGGCTTTCTTCACCAGGATCCGTGCCAGCGGTCCGATTTGCCGGGCCAGTTCCGACTCGAGGCGGGCGAGATCGGCCTCTGCGATCGCCTCCGGCGGGGTCGTCGTGCCCGGCGGGCCTGAATCGAACGGACCGGCGGGCGGGCGTTCCGACGCGGCATGCGCCGCCTGCGGGCCGCTGGGGGTTCTTCCGGCGCCGGAGGGAGTCTTCGCAGGGCCGGTGACGGGCTTGCCGGGAGAGGCGGGGGTCTTTCCGCATGCGAGGCAAAGCGCGCAGAACGCGTCGCGGCTGCTCCCGGGAGCGAGATGACGGGACAGCTCGTCGCAGAGCGCATCGAGGGACGGCGCCGTCTTTGCCGACTTCCGGACGAGGAGGCGAGCCATCGGGCCGATCGTCGCTGCCAGGTTCTCTTCGATCTTCAGGAGCAGGACCGGGTCGTAAGAGGCGGGGCGCGGCGTCGTGAGATCCACCGTCGCCTCGGCAGCCGTCTCGAAGCCGGAGCTCGACGGCCCCGCGGGACGGGGCGTCTGCCCCGCGTGAAGGCGGAAGAGATCGACGTCGAGGATGGCGACGTCCGCGTACCGTTCCTCCCGGTTCTTCGCCATCATCTTCCGGAGAACGGCGCAGAACCCCTCCGAGAGCGTCGGCTCGTACCCCCGCGGATCGGGGAGCGGCTCGACGAGGTGCATCGACATGACGACGGCCCCCGACGCCCCCTGATAGGGCGTGTGCCCGGTCACGAGGTGGTAGAGGGTGGCCCCCAGCGAGTAGATGTCCGCCCGCGCGTCGATGTCCTTCTGGCCGCGGATCTGCTCCGGCGAGATGTAGTGCGGCGTCCCCATGGAGTGCCCGGTCTGCGTGAGCGACTGGTCCTCGTCGAGGCGCTTGGCGATGCCGAGGTCGACGAGCTTCACGTCTCCGCGGCCCGTCATCATGATGTTGTCCGGCTTGATGTCGCGGTGGATGAGCCCTTCGCCGTGCGCGAGGGCGAGCGCCTGACAGATCTGGCGGGCGATCCGGACGGCTTCCGCCTCGGGAAAGCGTCCCGTCCGGAGGCGCTTCCCGAGCGATGGGCCGTCCACATACTCCATCGCGAGGTACCAGACGCCGTCCACCGATCCGAAGTTGTAGATCTGGACGATGTTCGCGTGGTTCAGTCGCGCGACGGCCCGGGCCTCCCGGAGGAAGCGCTGCGCGAACGCAGGGTCCTTTGCGGCCGCGGGAGCGAGCGTCTTGAGCGCGACGGTCCGTTCGAGCGTGACGTCCCTCGCCCGGTAGACCTTTCCCATGCCGCCCGAGCCGAGCTCTTCGAGGATCTCGTACTCCCCGAACCGGGTCCCGACGCGCAGCGCCTCGGTCATCGTCCGGCTCCCGGGGCCGTCACGGCTCCTCGAGCATCTTGAGCGCCTTCGTCAGGCTGATCCGCATCCGGCTGAACGAGCCGGCGAGAACCGCCACCTCGTCCCGTCCCCGGACCACGACGTCCGGCGCCTCGAAGTCCCCCGTCGAGACCCGGTCCGCCGTCTCGGCGAGCCTCTTGAGTGGCCGGATGACGACGATCGCGAGGAGAACGTTGAGGATGAGGAGCGTCAACGCGAAGACGCCGGCGAGCGTCGCGAGGAGGGTCCGGAAGGCGCCTCTCGCCATCGCGAGCGGGACGGCCGTCGGGACCGAGACGATCTGGGCGCCGATGATCTCGTTCAGCTTCCAGCCGTACCCTCCGGACGTTCCGTACGCTTTCACGACCGCGGCCGGCGTCCGGTCCGGCGACGTGTGGCACGACAGGCAGCCGGCGTCCGTGATCTGGATGGGGTGGGCGAGGTAGAGCGACCGCCCGAGCGGCCCGTCGCGCTCCCCGATGATCTCCTTGAGCTTCCCGTCCGCGCGGAAGGCGTTGACGACGTCCGCCTCCCAGTCGACCGTCCGGTCCCGCGGATTCGTCGGGTTGAGCGTCGCCTCCTTGTACGTGTACTCGGGGTGGCTCTCCCGGAGGTAGTTGAAGATCTCCGTCGCGGAGTACGCCGGGACCGACTGCGGGAGGAACTCCTCGGCGAGACGCGAGGCGAGGAGCGGCTTGATCTGTTTGTTCGTGTAGGTCCGCGTCGCGAACGCGGTCTGCATCATGATCCGCGCGCTCTGGATGACCTGCGTCCGGGCGCTCTTCTGCAGGAGGTCGTTCGCGAGATACCCCGCCGGTACGAGGGTCAGCGCGAACACGAGCACAAGGGCGACGTTGAACTTCACGAGCAACGACATGGGCGGGTCCTCTTGAGACGGATTCTACATATCAAATCCGTCCCCCGGGGCGCCCCTCGCCGCTACGGCAGGAAGCCGAGGTGCGTCGGAGCGAAGCGGCCGATGTTCGGGAAGACCGACGGGAGGGCCCGCGCGTCGAGCCCGAACCACTGGGCGAGCGTCGCGCCGTACTGGTCGACCGAGGTCGTCGGGATCCACCGCCCCTCGCTCGAGGAGTCGTCCGGCCCCTTGAGTGAGAGAGTCGGGAAGGTCCCGTAGAAGTCTCCCCCCTTCACCGAGCCTCCGAGGACGAAGTGGTGGCTCCCCCACGCGTGGTCGCTCCCGCCCCCCGACGCGGGGAGAAACGTCCGGCCGAAGTCCGAGAGCGTGAAGGTCGTGACGCCGTCCGCGGCCCCCAGCTCGACCGTCGCGTCGTAGAAGGCCTTCACGGCCGCGCTGAGCTGGGAAAAGAGGTTCTGCTGGGCGTTGATCTCGTCCGTGTGGGTGTCGAACCCGCCGAGCGAGGCGAAGAAGATCTGGCGGTTGATCTTCAGGTCGGCCCGGACGGAGAGGACGCCGGCGATCTGCTGGAGCTGGCGTCCGATCGACGTCCCCGGAAACGTCGTCTTCAGAGTCGCGCCCTTCGCGAGCGCGGCGGCCAGGACGTTCGTGTTGTCGATCGCCGAGGAGGTCACGCCGCTCGCCGCCCCGACGAGCGTCTGGCTCCCGCCGAGCGTCAGGAGCCTGCGGAGCGCGGCGAGGCGCGCGGCGGCCGTCGCGTTGCCAGCGGGAAATCCCGCGAGCGTCGAGCCGGGGACGAGCGGACGCGAGGTGACACCGGTCGTGAAGACCGGGATGCCCGAGACGGAGACGACCATCGGGAAGTTCACGCCGTTGAGGGAGGCGACGGCGTCCGCCGCCCGGCCGCCCCACCCCGTCCGGGCGAGCGGGTCCTGCGTCGTCACGATCGAGGACTGCCACTGCGCCTGCTGGTCCGAGTGGGAGAAGAGGCTGTCGGGACGGGAGGAGCCGGCGAGGAACTGCGCGCGCGTCACGGGCGCCGCGAGCGTCCCGACGTTCGCGACGACCGCGAGCTTTCCGGCGTCGTAGAGCGCCTGGAATTCCGTGAGCGCCGGGTGGAGGCCGAACGCGGCCCTCTGGTTCGGAGCGTCCACCTTCAGGATCGAGGCCTTCGGGATGTTCAGCGTCGATCCGCGGACCGCCTGGTACGAGGCGTAGTCGTCGTACGGGATGACCGTATTGTTCCCGTCGTTTCCCCCGTAGAGGAAGACGCAGACGAGCGCGCGGTAGTCGGTCGCGGCGGAGGTGGCCGCCTCGAGGCGCGAGAAGCGGTCGAACGCGGAGAGGAAGGCGGCCGCCCCGAGGCCGCAGCCGAGATCGCGGGCGAATTCGCGTCGGGTTCTCATCTCGTCACCTCGGCGTTCAGCGCACGACCTGGTACTGCGAGGAACTCGCGACCAGGTAGAGCGCGGTCTGGGACCGGAGGAGGGGATTCGTCGCCGGGATCGCCGCCACCGCGCCCGTCACCGTCGCGAGCGCGTCGGCCGACATCGACCCGTGCATGAGGAGGTGGTTCAGGTATCCGACGAGGGCCGTTGCGTCTCCCGCGAGGAGCTTCAGCGGGGAGAGGTCCAGGGTCGTCCCGGGGTTCGGCGCCGGGGAGTTCAGCTTCGAGAAGGCCATCGTGTTGATGAAGTTGACGCGGTTGATCGCGGCGAGCGACGACTGGATCCCCATCTCTGGTCCCTCAATCGGCGTGCCGCTCACGACGTACTCGTGCGGGTAGTAGCTGAAGACCGTCGGCGAGTAGAAGAGGTTCTGCCCCATGTTGGTCGCCTGATTCGCGAGAATCCCGTCGCTCCGGGCGTCGAGGGCCCGGAGGAGGCTCGTGATGAAGAGGACGGGCTCGCGGAGGTGGCCGTAATCAGGATCCGTCTCGACGACGCCCCGCGCCTCGGGGTCGAGGAGGATCGCCTTCACGACGGCCTTCAGGTCTCCGCGCACGCCCGAACCGTTGTCGTCGAAGACGCGCGTTACGCGGGCAACGTAGAACGCCGAGGGGTTCGACGTGACGAGGTGCTGAATCAGCTGCTTCCCGATGAAGGGGCCGACGTTCGGGTGGAAGAAGATGTTGTCGAGGGCCGCGTTCAGCTCCACGTTGCCGTCCCCCCCCGCCGGGAGCGACGCGTGCACGGCCCCGGGGTAATCGAGCAGGAGCTTGACCCCCTTGTCGTGGTTCGTGTCCTTCCCCGAGGCGTCGCGGTAGAGGACCATCGGGGCGAGGAAGTTCGCCGGGTTGTGTTTCCGAGACGTCGCCGGCGGGATCGGCGCGTAGGTCCACCCCGTGAAGACATGGGCCATGTCCTCGATCGTGTCCTGCGTGTAGGTCGGGACCGGATTCCCCGTCGGGTCGAGTGCGAGCGACCCGTCAGGGTTCAGCATGTTGACGCCGATCGAGAAGAGCTGCATGACCTCGCGGGCGTAGTTCTCGTTCGGGGAGACGTTCGACGTCGGGACCGGGGCGTCGTTGTTGACCATGTCGAGGTAGTGCCCCATCGCCGGGTTCGACGTCAGGTCATAGAGGAGGGTCCGGTAGTTCCCGAACGCGTCGTCGAGGAGCATGTTCAGATAGGGCGCCATCTGGCTCGGCTGCTGGATCTTGACCCCCGAGACGACGAGGATCTCGTGCAGCGCGAGGGCGACCCGCTGCCGGAGCTGGTCGTCGTCGTCGAGCGCATTCCGGAAGAAGCGGACCTGCAAGGGGTACATCGTGTAGTTGTCCCGGGTGCAGGTCGCCGGGCTCCCCGCCGGGCACCCGGCGGAGGAGCTGGCCGGCATCGCGGGGAGAGCCGGATACGACGACAGATTCAGCGCGAACTGTTCCTCCAGCCACGTCTCGAACCCGACGTCCTGGACGTGCGCGACGAGGGAATTCGTCGGACCGAACGTCGCCTGGTCGAGGAACCGCGTGACGTCGGCGGTCCCCTTCGTCGTGGCCGGCTGGACGCCGGAGAGTCCGCCGGCGCCCGGTTTCGGATGCTGTGCCGGGGCGCGGGACGAGGCAAGGAGAGAGGCGAGGACGAGGGCCGCCGCACCCGCGCGGCGCAGAGAGCGGGCGCGGTTCGCTCCAGAGTCAGTTTTCCGCGACGCATCTCGATCCATCTCCGCTCCTCCGTTTGTTGGTACTGCGTCTCAAGACGCGGATCCTACGCGACCGGTTGTCACGCCGGGACGCTTGCGTGACGGACCTCACGATTCGCGGAGGATTATCATGAGGTGCCAACATTCCCCCCGTCACCGGAAGGCAGGGGCACATCCCTTGCACCCTCGCCTTCCGGCTTCCCTTCTGGAGGAAACCAATGACGAGAATCCACCGTTACTCCTTCCCGCGCGCCCTCCCGGGACTCGTTCTGGCCGGTGTTCTCGCCCTGCTCCCGGCACAACCGGCCTCCGCAGAGGACGACGACGGGATCCGACAGACCGTCGCCCGTGTCTCCTATCTTTCGGGATCTGTCGCCTTCAGCCGCGGAGACGACCCCGACCACTGGCAGGACGCGACGATCAACGTCCCGCTCACTCTCGGCGACAGGCTCTGGACCGAGCCCGGTGCCCGCGCCGAGCTGCAGACCGACGGTGGGCGGATCTTCATCGGCGCCGGGACGCAGCTCTCGATCCTCGACCTCCGGGATGATGTGACGCAGCTTTCCCTTTCCGTCGGTATGGCGGCTTTCCGGATCCGGCAGCTCGCCGAGGGAGAGGCCTTCGAAATCGACACGCCGAACGCCGCCGTCACCCTCCGGACGGAGGGCCGGTACCGGGTCTTCGTGGACGAGGACGGGAACACGCGCGTCGACGTTTCCCACGGCTCGGCCGTGGCCGCCGTCGGTCCCGACCTCGCCGAGCTGCGCGGCGGCGAGGCGCTCAGCGTCCGCGGGCTCGAGGCGCCGGTCTACGAGCTCGATGCGCCCGGAGCGCCCGACTCCTTCGACCGCTGGGCGGACGAACGCGACGTCAGGGAGCGAAACGCCGTTTCGGCCCGATACGTCGGCGGCGGGATCGCGGGACTCGAGGACCTGGACGTCAACGGCCGCTGGGAGCGGATTCCGGAGTACGGATGGGCATGGAGCCCGCGTCTGGTCGGTTCCCTCTGGGCTCCTTATCGCGACGGACGCTGGGTCTGGCAGGACCCGTGGGGCTGGACCTGGGTCTCCGGCGAGCCGTGGGGCTGGGCGCCGTACCACTACGGGAGCTGGGTCTTCTTCTCCGGCCGGTGGTGCTGGGTGCCCGACGGGCCTCAGGTCCGGGTCGTCCGATACGCGCCGGCCCGCGTCGTCTTCGTGGGCGCGGGTCCCGGCGGAGCCGCGGTCCGGACGGGCCCCGCCTCGTACATCGGGTGGTTCCCCGTCCACCCGAGGGACCGGTTCGTCCCGTGGTGGGGTCGGACGGCCAGGGTGAGCGCCGCGACCGTCGCGTACGTGAACCGCTCCCGCGTCACCGTCGTTCCGCGCGAGACCTTCGTCGGAGGCGGCTCCGTTCGCGAATTGCGTCTGCGGGACGCTCGTCTCGTGCGCGAGGTCTCGTCGGCGCCGGTCCACCTCGGCCCGCTTCCGTTCGTTCCGACGATATCCTCGCTCCGCTTCGCCGCCCCGGGTCTTCACCACGACGTCGCTCGCCCTCCGGAGAGATACCTCGACCGCCACGTGACGACCCACCTTCCGCCGCCGCCGCATCCGCCGGCCTTCGACGCGAAGCTCGGCTTCATCCGCGAGAACCGCGGCCGCCCCTACACCCACGTCGAGACCGAGCGTGTCGTGCCGACGCGGCCGCCCGACCGTCACACGACTTCATCTCCTGGCCCCGAGCGCCGCGACATGCGCCCCGCGAGGCCGGAGCCGAAGCCTCCAGAGAAACCGGCCTGGCAGCGCGACACGACCCGTTCCGGACCGAAGCCGGAGCCGGCCCGCCCGTACCGACCTGACGAGACAACCGTCCCGACGCGCCGGGTCGAGAGAACGCCGATGCGACCGCCAGACCCGGCCGTAAAGGTCCCGACCCGGACGCCAGCACCCGCCGTGAAGGCGCCCACTCCGGCCCCGAAGCCTCACGTCGTTCCGGACTCGCAGGAGAAGATCCATCGAGCGCTGCGGGAAACGCCGGTCGTCTCGAAGGCTCCGCCCGAGAAGAAGCCGCCTCCGGAGAAGAAAGACGACCGCAAGGACCACTCGCCGCAGCCCAACTGATCCGCTTTCGGCCGGCGTTTCGGCATGACGCGCTGATACCGGCGAGGGGGCCCGCTTCCCGGGCGGAAAGTCCGTATCCTCCGAGATTCATGACCCCCGACCGCCGCGCGTCCGCGTCCCCGGAGGAACTCGCCACCCAGGACGTCGTCCTCCGCTTCCTCGAGAGCACGGGCCGCCCGTCCGAAGCTCGGTTCTACCTGAGCCTTTTCCGCACGCGCCCCCGGGAGCAGTTCGCGACCATCGCGATCGACGCGCACGTCATGTCGGACGCGGCTGATGCCGTGGCCCTGGATCTGAAGTTCCTCGCCGCCCTCGACCTCTACCCGACCGTCGTCCTCGGGATCTTCCAGCCGGCCGGGGCCGCAGCGCATGCGCGCCGGCTTCGCCGCCATCTCGAGGCCGAAGGGGTGCCGGTCGACGAGCTCTCCGTGGCGGAGTCGCGCATCGCCGACCGCGTCATCGCCTGCGTCGAGAGCAGCGCGGTGCCCGTGGTCGTCTTCGAACCGTCCGCCAGCGACTCTCTCGGAGACCGCCTCGACCGGATGGGCAGCCTGCTCAAGGAGCTTCAGGCGCGGAAGCTTCTCTTTCTCCACCGCCCCGGCGGCCTGCGTCAGGGGGGCGTCCTCGTCCCGATCGTGAACCTGACGGCCGACGTCCCCGCGCTCCTCGCGACCAGGGAGCTGTCTCGCAAGGAGGCCGCCATCCTCGACTACGCCCGTCGCCTCTGCGACGACCCTGCGCTCCTCTCATTCACGGTCGCCGTCACCTCTCCGCTGAACCTTCTCCGGGAGCTCTTCACGGTCAAAGGGGCGGGAACCCTCCTTCGCCGCGGCGTGCGCATCGTCCGGCACGACGGGTGGGAGGGTGTGGACGTACCGCGTGTGCGGGACCTCCTCGCGTCGAGCTTCGGCCAGATCCCGTCCGAGAGCTTCTTCACGAGGACGCCGGGCCGCGTCTATCTCGAGGAGGGCTATCGCGGCTGCGCGATCCTTCTCGACACGCCGCTCGGCGCCTATCTCACGAAGTTCGCCGTCTCCGCGGAGGCGCAGGGGGAGGGCATCGCGCGCGACCTCTGGGAAGCGCTCGCGGCGGACACCCCCGTCGTCTTCTGGCGCGCGCGGCGTGGGAACCCGATCAGCGACTGGTACGTCAAGCTCTGCGACGGCCTCGCGCGGCTGCCGGACTGGACCGTTTACTGGAAGGGCGTCGCGCCGCCCGCCATTCCTGCCGCGATCGACTGGGCGGTCGCCCAGCCGGTGGACATCCCTCGGAACCGGGAGACAGGACCATGATCGAACAGAGATCGAACGTCCGGTGCTGTGAACGCGATTCGGGCCGGTTCGGCCGGGGGACGACCCGGCCACGGCTCATGCGCTTTCTTGTCGCAGCGGCGCTCATCGCCGGGAGCGCCCGGGCCGAGCAGCCGCCGCGCTCCTTCACGCCCCTGACCCTCTCGGACGCGCTCCGGGCCACGGCCGCGCAGTCGCAGGCGGCGGTCGCGGCCGGGCTCGACGTCCGCGCGGCCGAGGAGCAGACGGCGCGGGCGAAGGCGGCCTTCTGGCCCGTTCTCTCGGCCTCCGGCGACTGGCAGGCGCGGGACCACGAGGTCGTCGCGATCTTCGGAGCGTTCGAGGTGCCAACGACCCAGAAGAGCTTCTTCGGCGCCGAGGCGAAGCTGACAGAGCTGGTCTGGGACGGCGGGCGGCGCTCAGCGGCCCTCGCCGTCGCTCGCGACTCCGAGGTCGCCGTCTCGCGGAAGGGGAAGTCCGACGTGCAGACGGCACAGCTCCAGAGTCTCGGCGCCTACCTCCGGATCCTCCTCCTGAAGGCGCAATGCCGCGTCGTCACGCAGAGGATCTCGAGCCTAGAGGAGCACCTGCGCCTCGCGCGGAACCTCTACGAGCAGGGGGTCGTGGCCCGAAACGACGTCCTCGGGACGGAGGTCCGCCTCCGGGTCGTCAGGGACCAGATCGCGGAGATCGGGGACGGGATCGCCGTGGCCACACGGACGCTCGCCCGCCTCATGGGGCGACCTCCCGACGACGCTCCGACGCTCCCCGAGGCGCTCTCCGCACCACCTCCCCTTCCGGACACGCTCGAGGGGCTGAAGCGGCGCGCTGCCGAAGCCAATCCGCGGCTCGAGTCCCTCCGTGCGGGCCTCAAGGTGAGCGAGAGCGCCGTGGCCGTCCGGAAGGGGGAGATCTGGCCGAACCTCTTCGCCCAGCTCTCGCACACTTACCAGCAGAACGAGTACCTCGCCTACCCGAACGCGAACGTCCTCTTCGTCGGCGTTTCCTGGCAGATCTGGGAGAACGGCGCGCGGAAGGCTGCGGTCCGGCAGGCCGAGATCGCTTCCCGAAAGACCGGAACCGAGATCGCCGACCTGACGAGGAGCCTCGACGTCGAGCTGGACCAGACCTTCCGGGAGTTCACGCAGGCTCTCCGCATGGCCGACACCGCCCGGACGAACGTCGAGGCCGCCGAGGAGAGTCTCAGGATCGAAGAGGACCAGTACAAGGCCGGCCTCGCGCGGACGACCGACGTCCTCGATGCCGAGTCGACTCTCGCGGAAAGCCGTTTCTCCCTCGTCAACCAGCACTACACGGCGTACCTGAAGGAGGGCCTCCTCGCGGCACACGCGGGGCTCGACCTCCCGGAGGTCTTCGCCGGTGTCGTCGGAGAGGAGCACTGAAGATGGCCAAGAAGTGGATCAGCCTCGCGGTCATCGTTCTCGTCCTCCTCGCCATCGCGTTCGCCTTCTGGCGGAGATGGAAGCACTCCGAAATCTTTCCGAACACCGAGGACGCCTACGTCGCGGGCGACGTCTACAGCGTTTCCTCGCGCGTTCCGGGGACCCTGCTCTCCGTGGAGGTCACGGAGAACCAGGAGATCCGGCAGGGGCAGGTCCTCGCGATGCTGGACCCGCGCGACGCCGATTCGCAGGTCGAGCAGGCCGAGACCGCCCTCGCCGAGGCGCGCGCCGCCCTCGCGACCCGCCGGGCCGATATCGAGGAGAAGCGGGCCAAGTCGGCGGCCGACGCGAGCCGGCTCGAGCTGGCGCGCACGAACCTCGCCCGGTACGCGGAGCTCGCCCGGAAGGACTCGGTTCCACGGGCCCGCTACGACGACGCCGTCGCCGCCGAGTCGGTGGCCACGGCGGACCTCGAAGCCTCCCGGAAGGCGCTCGCGGCAAAGGAAGCGGAGCTGGGCGTGGCGGAGCAGCGGGTGCGCGTCCAGGAGTCCCGCCTCAGGAACGCAAGGCTGAACCGCTCCTACTGCACGATCACGGCGATCGTGGACGGCACCGTCAGCAAGCTGACGGCGACGGCCGGCCAGGTCGTGACGCCGGGGCAGCCGCTCGGTGCCGTCGTGCCGCTCCGCGGCAGTCACATCTGGGTCGAGGCCAATTTCAAGGAGACCGAGCTGAAGCGGATCCGGATCGGCCAGAGCGCGACGTTCGAGACCGACGTCAACCCGTCCCGCGTCTACGCCGGGCGGGTCGAAGGGATCAGCGCCGGGACCGGCGCGGCGTTCGCGCTTCTCCCGGCCGAAAACGCCACGGGAAACTGGGTCAAGATCGTTCAGCGCCTCCCCGTCCGGATCGCCATCGACCCGGAGGGCAACAAGGACAAGTCTCTCCGCCTCGGCCTCTCCGTTCACGTGGAGGTCGACACGCTGGCGAGTCCGCCGGAGCCGCCCGCCGCCGCGCCCGTGAGGCCGACGGCGCCTCCGGCTTGAGGGCAGGGGACGGCACGATGGCCGAAACGCCGAAGACGACGGGCCGGGGCCTGATCGCCTTCACCTGCATGCTCGGAACGCTCATGGAGGTCGTGGACACTTCGGTGGCGAACGTGTCGCTTCCCCACATGCAGGGGACTTTCTCGGCCAGCATCGACGAGATCACGTGGGTCATTACTTCGTACCTCGTCGCCAACGCAGTCATCCTGCCGATCACCGGCTGGCTCGCGAACTACTTCGGCCGCCGCCGCTTCTATCTGACCTGCCTCGCCGTCTTCACGTTCGCATCGCTCGGCTCCGGGGCCGCCCCGTCGCTCCCGTTCCTCGTCGTCATGCGGGTCATCCAGGGGTGCGCGGGCGGAGCGATGGTCCCGATGTCGCAGGCGATCCTGCTGGAGGCTTTTCCGCCCCGGGAGCGTGGCAAGGCGATGGCGCTTTTCGGGGTCGGCGTGGTCTTCGGCCCGATCATCGGCCCGACGCTCGGGGGCTGGGTCACGGACAACTGGGGCTGGCCGTGGGTCTTCTACATCAACATCCCGGTCGGAATTCTCGGAATCGTCCTCGGCCTGATGAACATCAGGGATCCCGAGCACCTGAAGCGCCCCGAGGGGCGTGTGGACTACCCGAGCTTCCTCTTCATCTGCCTCGGCCTCGGGAGCCTCGAGGTCGTGCTCAACCGGGGCCAGCGCTACGACTGGTTCGAGAGCCGCTTCATCAGCCTTTTCGCCCTCGCGGCGGCGGCCGGGATCGCCCTCTTCGTCTGGCGCTCGTTCACGGCCGAGCGCCCGCTCGTCGACCTTCGGGTCTTCAACGACCGGGCCTTCACCTCGGGGACGATCCTGATGTTCCTGCTCGGCTTCGGCCTCTTCGGGGCCTTCACGATGCTGCCGCTCTTCGCGCAGACGATGCTCGGCTACACGGCCACGTGGGCGGGCCTCGTCCTCTCGCCGGGGGGGATCGCCTCGCTTCTCGCGATGATCATCGTGGCGAACCTGATCGGCAAGGTGGACACGCGGCTTCTCGTCCTCGTCGGGGCCCTCCTGAACCTCTATGCCCTCTGGCTCCTCACCGGGATCGACCTGGCTGCCGACTTCCGCTACGTGATGTTCTCACGGCTCGTCCAGGGGTTCGGTCTCGGGTTCCTCTTCGTCCCGATCACGACGGCGGCCTTCTCGCATCTCAGGTCGGAGAAGATCGGCCAGGCCACGGGTCTCTTCAACCTCCTCCGGAACGAAGGCGGCTCGATCGGCATCGCGCTCTCCGCCACGGTCCTCGCCCGGCACTCACAGGCTCACCATGCGCGGCTCGGCGAGCACGTCTCCGCCTTCAGTCCCGCCGTCCAGGAGCGTCTCACGGCCGCCGCGCGCGGGCTCATGGCCGCCTCGGGTCTCGACCCCGAGAGCGCCCGGGCGCTCTCGCTGGGACTCCTCGAGGGGAGCCTGACGCGGCAGGCCGTCGCGAAGGCCTACGTCGACGTCTTCTGGATGCTGATGTTCGCCTTCGTCGTTTTCCTGCCGTTCATCCTGATGCTCTCGCCCGGAATCCGGAAGGACGTGGCGCCGGCACATTAGGAGGACCTGCGACGGGGCGGGCCGCAGACCCGCCCGGTCCCGCTAGACGACCTCCACCTCGTTCTCGAGCGCGACGCCGTAGCGACGGAGGACCTCCGCGCGGACGCTCTCGACGAAGTCGAGGACCTCCCCGGGTCCGGCGTTCCCGTAGTTGACGACGTTCAGACTCTGTTTGGGCCAGAGACCGACGTCTCCCGCCCGCCGGCCTTTCCACCCCATCTCGTCGATCAGCCAGCCGGCCGGGATCTTCACGTACGGATTTTCGGGAAGAGACTTCTCTTTGCGAACGGCATACGAGAGCTGGTCGGCCGGGTAGAACTGAAGACCGGGGAGGAGCCGGCGCAAGACGAGAAAGTCGTCACGCGACACCGTCGGGTTCTTGAAGAAGCTCCCCGCGCACCCGACTTTTCGGAGGTCGGGAAGTTTGCGTTTCCGGATCCTCACGACGGCCCGATAGACGTCCGAGACCGTATAGGGGCTCCGGGCAATCTGTGAGAGTTCCTCCTCCAGAGACTCGTATCGCGACCGATAGCCCGTGCACAGAACCGGCTTCCTGCTCAGACGGAGCCGGACGCTCGTGATGACCCAACGGCCGCGCAGGGCCTGCCGGAAGACGCTGTCCCGGTATAGGAAACCGCACTCCTCGGGGCCGAACTCCTTCGCGCTCCCGTCCGACAGACTCACGGCCCGAAGGGAAACGAAGACGTCGCGCAGATTGTGCCCATAGCACGCAATGTGCTGAACGGGGGCGGCTCCGACCGTGCCCGGGACCAGCGCAAGGTTCTCGATGCCCCCGAGCCCCCGCTTGACGACGCTCTCCACGAGCCGCGGCCAGTCCTCGCCCGCGCCGATCTCATAGACGACATTCTCGGAGTCCTCGGCGACCACCCGGCGTCCCAGGAGGCGCGCCTTCAGGACCAGCCCGTCGAAGTCGCCCCGGAAGAGGATGTTGGCGCCCCGTCCGAGCACCAGGATCCGTCCGGCGCCGCGACGCTCCTCGAGAAGGGCCCGGAGCGACGGAACGGAAGAGACCTCCGCGAAGTACCGCGCCTTCACATCGAGCCGGAACGTGTTGTGCTCCCGCAAGGAGACCCGTTCGCCCACCCGCGGCGGCCCGGGGGCCGGGAGCCGCGGGTCAGATCTCGGCATCTTCGATTCGCAGGTCCATGGCCGCGAGGCGGGGGACGATGTTCCCGTAGCCCCGTTCGAGAAACTGCAAGCCCGCGATCTTCGTGGTGCCCGATGCGACGGCCGCGCCCACGACGTAGGCGAGGCCCGCCCGCAGGTCCGGGATCCGGAGGCACTCGACGGCTCGCAGAGGCGACGGGCCGAAGATCAGGGCGCTGTGCTCCCAGTTGCCGTTCCGGTACCGGCACGCACCGCCCCCGAGACAATGCGTCGTCAGCTGGCTCCGGGCGCCGAGCTCGGTCATCGCCCGGAGGTAGCCGAACCGGTCTTCGTAGACGGTCTCGTGGATGACCGACACGCCGCTCGCCTGCGTCAGAAGCACCGCGAAAGGCTGCTGCCAGTCCGTCGAGAAGCCGGGGTAGACGTCCGTCTCGATCACCGCGGGGGAGAGGGCCGACTGCCGATGGAACCGGATGCTGTCCGGACCGACGAACTCGAACCCTCCCCCGACCTGGCGAAAGTGGGAGAGGAAATTCCCGAGGATCTCGGGGCGGATTCCGTGAACCGTGATCTGGCCGTTCGAGGCGCAGGCGAGGCAGGCCCACGAGGCTGCTTCGATCCGGTCGCCGAGGATGGAGATCGTCGTGCCGTGCAGCCGCGGGACTCCGTCCACGAGGATCTCCCGGCCAGGCAGCGTGTAGATGACGGCGCCCATCCCCCGGAGCATCGTCACCAACTCCAGGATCTCCGGTTCGATCGCCGCGTTGGAGATGAGGGAGCGGCCCTCCGAAAGGACGGCGAGGTAGAGGCTCGTCTCCGTCGCCCCGACGCTCGGGTACGGCAGCACGATCCGCGCCGCGCGGAGACGTCCCGCGCGCCTCGCCACGAAGCCGTCTTCCGATTCCTCCACCGTGCCGCCGAACTGCTGGATCGCCCCGAGATGGAAGTCCACCGGTCTGCGGCCGATCCGGCAGCCGCCGAGCGCCGGGACGGCAACCTCCTCGAATCGATGGAGGAGGGCGCCGAGAAGGAGGATCGGAACCCTGTTGCTTCCGGAGTCGGGCAGCGGGACGGCCGACCTTCCGACCGGAGAGGGATCAAGCTCCATGACTCCTTTCGGACCGTCGTACGAGATCCTGACGCCGATCGCCCGCAGCATCTCGACCGTGATCGCCGTGTCCCCGATGTCGGGGACGTTCGTGAGCGTCGACGGGCCGTCGCTGAGGACCGACGCGACCATCGCCTTCGTGACGAAGTTCTTGGCGCCGAGGCAGGTGATCTCCCCGCGTACCGGCCGCCCTCCGTCGATCCGGTAGACGCGCTCCTTCACGGTCTCTTCCGGTCGCGGGAGGTCACGGGCGCCGCCGCTCTTGTCACCATTCCATGATAGTTCCTGCGGCGCGAGGGTCTGATCGGGCGCCAGATCGACCGGGTTCCCGAAGCGAATGACATTGCGGACCGGTATCCCTATATTCGGGCAGAATGGTTTCCGGCGTTTCCGTACGGCTGGAGGACGTTTGCCGGTCCTTTGACGGCGGACTCGTCCACGCGCTCCGGGGAGTCTCGCTCGACGTCGAGGCCGGCGACTCGGTGGCCGTCATGGGGCCGACGGGATGCGGAAAATCGACTCTCCTCTCGCTCGTCGGCCTCCTCGACGCGCCGGACTCCGGAGCCGTCTTCCTCGACGGCCGCCCGGCGGCCGCGTGGGAGCCGGCCGAGGAGTTCCGCGCCTCCCGCATCGGGTTCGTCTTCCAGCACCACCACCTGCTGCCGCACCTGACCATCGCCGAAAACGTCGAGGTCCCCCTCGCGGGACGGGCGGGGCGCTCCGAGCGGCGGAGGCGCGCCCGGCAGGCGCTCGACCGCGTGGGACTCGAGCACCGCGCCGGGGTACGGGCCGCATTCGTCTCGGGAGGCGAGCGTCAGCTGACGGCCGTCGCCCGTGCGCTCGTCGGCAGCCCCGGTCTCCTTCTCGCGGACGAGCCGACGGGAAGCGTCGACTCGGAGACCGGGGAGAGGATTCTCGGCCTGCTCCGCGACTGGAGGCGCGCGACGTCGGGAACGCTCATTCTCGTCACGCACGACACGTCGGTCGCCGCCGGCTGCCGCCGCCTCGTGAGGATGCGCGACGGCCGGCTTGCGGAATCCGGGCCGCCGCCGGAGGAAGCGCCTCCTACTTCGGCACCTTCCTGAAGGTGGGAGCGGACTCCAGCAGGCCGAGTCCCCGGGCCCGTAGTAGCTCCTCGAGTTGTGTACCCAGGGACGAAGAGGAATTTGGGCAGTGGGCCTGCTTGTAGTTGTTGAGCCAGGTGTAATAACTCATCCAGTCGATCGAGGGCGCGAGAAAAGTTCCGTCGCCGGTGCCGTTATCCGTCATCGAGGCGTATGCGAAAAAGGCCGGTTCGCTGGAGAGGGCATAGTGCGGGGTCGAGCATGGATTTGCGCTGAACGTGTTCTTGACGCCGGCGCATGGATCGGCGACCTGGGTCGGCGGGTCGAGCTTCACCTCGACCCGGCCCGGCTGAGACCCCATCGTGAACCCGAGTGACGAAAGGCTCCACTGCCCGAACGAGAGCGGGAGAATGGTCTTGATCTGGAAAGTTCCTGCCGAGCTTCCATCGTACTTGAAGGCGCTGATCCGGACGGTGATCGTTCTTGTCGAGATGTTCGCAACCGACACGTTGGTCCGGAAACCGGGCGCCGTCGTGCCGGTGTTGATGACTCCGGGAATGACGGACGGGTAGGTCGTGATATTGAACCCCGACATGCTCGGGGGAATCGTCATCCCGAAGGTCCCCCGCGAGTCGCCCGTGTTGTACGTCCGGGTCGTGACGGCCAGAACGCCCGGGTAGGCAGTGGGGGGACTGGAGACGTTACAGTTCTGGGGCGTGATGTCCGCAAGGATCATGTAGCCCTTGGTCCCCGAGGGGAGTGAATAGTACCCGGGAAACCAGGAGCCGATGATGTCGCTGACGGAGAGGTTCTGCCCCGCGTTGATTCCAAAACTGCTCACGAACGTACCGTCGAATGTATTGGTGACGTCCTGGGGGAAGTATTTGATCCCGACCACCAGAGACGAGCTTCCGAGATTGGTGACGTAGAGATCGGTCAGCCAGGAAGTGCTGTTCGCTCCCGGGGCCTTCGTCGCGACAGGGACGAACTGAAAGGAATAGGGGACCTGTGCCGTCGCGACGGTCGAGATGAGGAAGAGAGCTGCCGCGACGAGGACCGGAGACTTCTTCATACACCCTCCTTTGGGTCGTTGGGGTGCACCCCGCGCGCCGGAATCGGCACTGTTACCGTGCGGTTGAACATCAGAGGTGACTCTAATTCGGGCAGGAAGTCCGGTCATGATGCAGATGTCTCAGGATTCTCGCGGACGAAATCCACCCATACTTCGCATCCGTGCTTCAGGGAGCCGTGTGACCGACTCGGGCTGGCGGTCTGGCCGCGTGGAGGCCTTCTTCGACCGCAGGGCCCTCGCCATGGCCCTCCGGACCCTCCGCGGCGCGCGCTCCTCGATCGATCTCGAGATGTTCCTCATCGGAGGCCGTCTCGGAGAGCGCACGCTTCGCCTGCTCGACCGGAAGGCCCGCGCCGGAATTCGCGTCCGTCTGATTCAGCGCGACATCACAGGCGTTCATGCGGGGGGGCTCGCCATTCGGGCCCTCGCGCGCCTGCTCTCCTTCGAGGGCGACCGTCCCGAGTACCACTACGTCCCGCTCGTGGAGAGGCTCTTCTCGACGGAGCTTCGCGGATCGCCCATCGAACGCCGGCGCTTTCCGATGAGGCTGTTTCGCCGCGCGGGCTTCCGGCCGTTCCGGGTCGCCCACGACAAGATCCTGGTCGTGGACGACGAGATCGCCGTCACCGGGGGGATGAACCTGGCCACGGCCGTCGCCCGCAACCACGACGTGCTCGTCCGGGTCACGGGGCCGGCGGTCGTCTCTCTGGCGGCCGTGTTCGAGCACGACTGGCGGATGGCCTCCGACCCGGAGGCACGGCCTCCGGACCTTCCGCCCGAGCCTCGATCGGGATCGTGGCCGCACCGTCTCCGGTTCATCGTGACTCGGCCGCGGCGGGCCGAACAGCTCGACGTCATCCTCGAGTTGATCGGAGGGGCCGCACGGCGCGTCTGGGTCGAAATGTTCGTCCTGGCCGAGCCGCGGATCGTCGCGGCGCTCGCTGCGGCCCGGTCGCGCGGCCTCGACGTCCGGGTCCTCGTCGACCCGATGGAGTACTCCCTCGGCATCCGCCTGCACGGAGCTCCGAATCTTCCGTTCGTCGAGGATCTCCTTCGGGCCGGCGTGAGCGTTCACCTTTTTCGGAACGCACCGGGGAGACAGATGCACCAGAAGAGCGTCGTCGCGGACGGGTGCAGGGTCCTGACCGGGACGACGAACTTCACGCGGTACGCGTTCCGGGCGAATACGGAAAGCTCCATCCTCGTCGAGGGCGATGACGTCGCACGGATCTACGAACAGCGTTTCCTCGACGACTGGCTCCACGAGAGCGCCCCTCCGGACCCGGCCATCTTCGTGCGTCGACGTGCCTGGATGCGGCTCATCCGGATCGGGGCGAGCTGGATCTGAGGGGGGTGGAGGGCGGGCGCGCCCCCGGTCAGAGCTGCCGGAGAGCGTGGGCCGGCCGGATCCGGAGGGCGTGAACGAGCGGCGGGAGCGAGGCGAGAATGCCGGCGACCAGGACGGCCCCGACGCCTTCCGCCGCGGAGCTCGCGGGAATCTCGGCCGGAAGGACGCCCAGGAAGCCGCTCCGCGTCATGGAGCGGAGGAGAATCGCCGCCGCCGGCATGCCGAGCGCGGCGCCGCCGAAGGAGAGGAGGAGCCCCTCCGAAAGAACGAGCCGGGCGATCCGAGCCTTTCGCCAGCCGAGCGCCCGCAGAAGGCCCAGCTCCCCGGTCCTCTCGGCCACGTTCATCGAGAGCGTGTTCATCACGCCGAGCGCGGCGATGGCGAGAGCGAGGATCGCGAGCGCACGGGCAAAGCGGGTGAAGCTCTTGAGCCAGTCCTGCTGACGCCCGAAAAGGTCGGCGGGAATGGCCTCCAGCTCCGGCGCCGCGGCAAAGACCCCGGCGGTGACGGTTTCTGCAATGGCGCCCGGTGCCAGTCCCACGAGCGCGAGATTCACCTGGCTCCCCATTCGGAACACCTGCTGGGAGTCCGGGAGGTCGAGGAGAACGCCGCCGTCGAGGAGCTGCCGGCCTGTCCGGTAGAGGCCGGCGACCGTAAACTCGCGCCGGCCGACGATGGCGGCGCGGTCGCCCGGCTTCAGGTCCAGCTCGCGGGCGGCATCGGCACCGGCGAGGAGTTCGCTCTTCCCGCTCGCGAGGAGGCGCCCCGACTCGACCTTCAGACCGAGAATGTCGAGCCGGTCGGGCCCCGCGCCGAAGACGAAGAACCGCGGCCGCGTCTCGAGCCTCGTCACGCCGACGACGATGGGCGTCACCTCGGCGGCGCCGGGCACGCGCCTCAGCGCGTCGATCTCCTCCGGTGAAATCCGCGACTGCCACGGGATCGGCACCCCGGCCCGCTGAACGATCAGGTCGATCCGCAGGCTCCGGACGATCGATTCAGTCTCCTCGACGACGCCGGCGGACGCCGAGACGAGGACGAGATAAGTCGTCACGCCGAGCGCGATCCCGAGAAGCGTGAGGGCGCTCCGGAGCGGGCGGCGCAGAAGGTTGCGAAGGGCGAATGTCATGGGTGTGCCGTCTGCAATATAGCCGCTCACCGTGTCGCGACGGCGCGGAGAGGCTCGCTGGGACGAGGAGACTCCGGGTCCCGACGTCCGAGTTCCCGCTATGATCGGCGCGGGACACGGAAACGAAGGTCGCGCCCGACCGGGTCCGGGTGCGAGAGAGCGAGGGTCCCGATGAACGACTCCATCGCCTTCCGGCTCAACGGCAAACCGGTCCACCTGGACGTCGACGGCGATCGGACGCTCCTCTGGGTGCTGCGCACCGACCTCGGCCTCACGGGGACGAAGTTCGGGTGCGGAGAAAGCCTCTGCGGCGCCTGCACGGTGGTCGTCGGCAAAGAGGCGGTGAGGTCCTGCCAGC
>JBBIPB010000012.1:0-36905 GCA_037443065.1 Acidobacteriota bacterium
CCTCGCCGTAGCGCGTCGTGTCCTGCGAGATGAGGACCAGCTCCTTCACCCCCTGAGCCTCGAGGGACCTCGCTTCGGCCACGAGGGAGGCCATGGTGCGCGAGCGCTGAAGGCCGCGCATCTGCGGGATCGTGCAGAAGGTGCACGGGTTGTTGCACCCCTCCGCCACCTTCAGGTAAGCGTAGCCCTTCCGGCTCGTCAGGACCCGCGGCGCTCGGTCGTCGTAGAGGCGCGTCGCGAGGGGTTTCTCGGTGAAGCGCGGCAGCGCCGGGAGGCCGAGCGCCGCCGCAGGCGCCTTCTCCAGCTCGTCGAGGCCGAGAAAGTGATCCACCTCCGGGATCTCGTCCGACAGCTCGCGCCCGTACTTCTGGACCATGCAGCCGGCCACGACGACCCGGTCGATCTCCCCCTCTTCCTTCCGGCGCACCTCGCGGAGGATGGCCTCCACCGATTCCTCCTTCGCGCGGTCGATGAAGCCGCACGTGTTCACGATGACGACGCGCGCCTTTGCCGGGTCCTCGAGCGCAAATCCGTCCTGTTTCAGGTGCCCGAGCATCACCTCCGTGTCGACGAGGTTCTTCGGGCAGCCGAGCGAGACGACGCCGACCGAGGGGAGGTCGAATTTCTTCAAGGGTAGATTCTGTACAGCATTCTGGGGTAAGGGATGCACTCCCTCAGGTGCGGGACGCCGCACATCCAGGCCACGAATCGCTCGAGGCCCATCCCGAAGCCGGAGTGGGGGAACGTCCCGTACTTCCTGACGTCGAGGTACCACTGGAACGCCTCGACGGGGAGCGCGTGCTGCGTGATCCGCGAGAGAAGAAGGTCGTGGTCGTGGATCCGCTGCGACCCGCCGATGATCTCCCCGAACCCCTCCGGCGCCAGCACGTCGAGGCAGAGGGCGACCTCGGAGTCGTCCGCGTCCGGCTGCATGTAGAAGGCTTTGATCGATGTGGGGTAGCGGGTGACCATGACCGGTGTGTCGAATCCCTCGGTCAGGGCCGTCTCCTCGTCGCCACCGAGGTCGTCCCCGAACTTCACCGGCATTCCCTTCTTCTGAAGGATCCCGATCGCCTCGCGGTAGGCGAGGCGCGGGAAGGGCTTCGATAGGACCGGCTGGAGCTTCGCGACGTCCCGCTCGAGGCGCTTGAGCTCCTCGGCCCGGCGCTCCACGACGCGGCCCGCCAGCTCCTTGACGAACACCTCGGCCAGGTCCATCAGACCGTCGATCTCGAGGAACGCGACCTCCGGCTCCACCATCCAGAACTCGCGCAGGTGCCGCCGCGTCTTCGACTTCTCGGCCCGGAAAGTCGGCCCGAAGCAGTAGACCTTTCCGAGGGCGGCCGCGGCCGGCTCGAGGTAGAGCTGGCCGGACTGGGACAGGTAGGCCTTCTCCTCCTCGGTGTACTCGGTCTCGAAGAGGTTCGACGTCCCCTCGCAGGCGTTCGGCGTCAGGATCGGCGAGTCGACCCGGGTGTAGCCGCGCGAATGGAAGAAGTCGTGGATGGCGCTCTCGACCTCGCTCCGGATCTTCAGGATCGCGACCTGCTTGGAGGAGCGGAGCCAGAGGTGCCGCTGCGACAGGAGGAAGTCGATGCCATGTTCCTTCGGCGTGATCGGCCAGTCGCGGCAAAGGTCGAGGATCTTCACGTCCGTGACGCCCAGCTCGACCCCTCCGGGGGAACGCGGGTCCGAGCGGACGACGCCGGTCACCTCGAGCGTCGACTCCTGCGTCGCCGTCGTGGCCGCCTCCCAGACGGCCTCGGGCACGTCCGCCTTCGAGACGACCGCCTGGACGTAGCCGCTGCCGTCCCGGAGGACGAGGAACCAGATCTTCCCCCCCTTGCGCCAGTGGTAGAGCCATCCCTTCAGGGTGACCGTCTCGCCGACATGGCGCGCGAGATCGGAGATGCTCATCTTTTCATCCGCGCCCGCCACCCCTGGATGACGGCAGTCGCCTGCGTGAGGCGGAGGAGTTTCCGGTGCTTACTCTGGGCCGCCTCCGCGTCGTCCTGCGGGCCAACCTGCCCGCGCAGGTCGCGCGAGAGCTTTTCGATCTCCTTCTGGAGGGCGTCCAGCTCGTGCCCCTCGTACTTCTTCAGGGAAACGACGTTGAGCGTCAGGTAGCCGTCGGACAGATCGCTCGCGGCCTTCCATGCGGGTGCTGCCATGGGCCGAAGCATCGGCCCGAGGACGAGGCGCGTCAACCGGTTCCGGGACACCTCTCGACGGGGCCCCATGCCGGAAGGGAAGAGTCTCGCCCGGCAGGCCCTTGCCGCGGGACGAGGCTGGACGCCCCGCCCGCCCGTCAGGAGGACGGCGCACTCGTTCCGAAGGCCTGAAGCCACGGGAGGAACTGGTCTTCCGGCACCGGACGCGAGAGGGCGTACCCCTGGATGGCGTCCCCGCCCAGCTCCACGACCAGGTCCCACTCGGCCTTCGTCTCCACGCCCTCCGCCACCGTCGTCATGCCGAGCCGGTGCGCGAGGAAGATGCTCGACTCGAGAATGGTGCGAGCCGTCCGGTCGTTCGGGGCGGCGTTGACGAATCCCCGGTCGATCTTCAGCTCGGTGAAGGGGATCTGCTTGAGATAGTCGAGGGTCGCGTAGCCGGTCCCGAAATCGTCGATCGAGAGGCCCACACCCTTCAGGCGAAGCCGCATCAGGACCTCCAGCGTCGCCGAGAGATGGGTGACGACGGAACTTTCCGTCACCTCGAGGACGAGCCCGTCGAGAGGCAGACCGAATCCGACCGCCTGCTTCTCGATCCACTCCGGCAGATCGAGGCGGGAGAGGTTCCTGAACGAGAGGTTCATCGAGGCCTTGAGGTCGAACCCGCCGGAGCGCCACTCTTTCGCGGCCGTCATCGCTTTCACCAGCACCTGGTCGGCGAGCGCGTCGATCAGGCCGTTCTCCTCCGCCATCGGGATGAAGGTCGACGGCGGGATGAACCCCTTCTCGCGGTGCCGCCATCGGGCCAATGCCTCGGCCCCCAGAATCCGGCGCGACCGCGCATCGGCCTGCGGCTGAAACCAGACATCGAGGTCTCCCGCCTGAAGGGCCACCCGAAGCTCGTCCACGGAGACGTCGACGCCCGCCGGGAGACGAGGTCCGCCCGTGCCCGGTCCGAGCTTCCGGAGGGCGTCGACCAGATCGGCCTGCCGGATCGGCTTCGCGAGCACCCCCAGCACTCTCAGGTCCAGCGAGGTCGCCAGCCCCTCGACGGCCTTCAGCAGCCGGCTGTCCGCGCCGCTCATCAGGAGGACCGCCCCCTGGTAGCCGAGGGTCTTCAGGTGCCTCAGGTAGGCGATCCCGTCCAGCTTCGGCATCTGCAGGTCCGAGACGATCAGCCCGATCCCGCTCGCCGGGCCGACGTCGACTTCGAGCGCCTCGGCACCGTTCTCGGCCGTCGTGACATCGCGGAGGCCCAGATTGGAGAGCGCGACCTTCAGGAAGCGTGCCACCGCCGGATCGTCGTCGACGATCAGGACCCTCAGGGGCGAGTTCGGGTCCCCCGTCATTCGCGCGTCAACGGATTCTAGCCCCCGGGGTCAGTGCTAGATTCACGAGGGGGCTTGCCCGGACCGGCCGCCCGAGGGGGGAGACGTGGCCTTTCAGGGAGTCGATTTCTACGGGATCGAGGAGTTGCTCTCGGACGACGAGCGGGCGGTACGGGATCTGGTGCGCAGCTTCGTCGACGAGGAAGTGCTCCCGATCATCGAGGCGTGCGCGTGGGAGGGGCGGTTCCCGCGCGAACTGGTCCCGAAGATGGCGGCCCTGAACCTCTTCGGTTCGACGATGACGGAGTGCGGGCTGCCCGGCCTGAACAACGTCGCCTACGGCCTGATCATGCAGGAGCTGGAACGGGGGGACTCGGGCCTCCGCTCCTTCGTCTCGGTCCAGTCCTCTCTCGTCATGTTTCCGATCTCGACGTACGGGTCGACGGAGCAGAAGGACCGGTGGATCCCGAGGCTCGCCACGGGTGAGGTGATCGGCTGCTTCGGCCTGACGGAGCCGGACTTCGGCTCGAACCCGGGCGGGATGCGGACCGTCGCGCGGAAGGAGGGCACGAGCTGGGTCCTGAACGGGGCCAAGGCGTGGATCACGAACGGCTCGATCGCGGACGTCGCCGTCGTCTGGGCGAAGGTGGGAGACGCAAACGGAAAGATCCGCGGATTCCTCGTCCCGCGGGGGACCCCGGGGTTCACGACGTCGGAGCACCGGATGAAGATGTCCCTCCGGGCGTCCGTCACCTCTCAGCTCGCATTCGAGGACTGCCGGATCCCGGAGGAGAACCTCCTCCCCGGCGCCGAAGGGCTGAAGGGGCCGCTTTCCTGCCTCAACCAGGCGCGCTACGGGATCTCCTGGGGCGCCCTCGGATCGGCCATGGCGACGTACCGCTGCGCCCTCGACTACGCGAGGACGCGCAAGCAGTTCGGGGGCCGTCCGATCGCCGCCCACCAGCTCGTCCAGGCCAAGCTCGCCTTCATGATCACGGAGATCACGAAGGGGCAGCTCCTCGCCCTCCGGCTCGGGCGGATGAAGGACGCGGGGTCGATGAAGCCCGAGCAGGTCTCGATGGCGAAGCGGAACAACGTCTGGGTGGCCCGCGAGTGCGCCCGCATCGCGCGGGAGATCCTCGGGGCCAACGGGATCGTGGGCGAGTACCCGGTCTTCCGCCACCTCGCGAACATCGAGTCCGTCTTCACGTACGAGGGGACCCACGACATCCACACCCTCGTCCTCGGCCAGGCCGTGACCGGAATCCCGGCCTACGATCCTCCGGCGGAATAGCAAACAACCTCTAGAATCGGGCGAATGGCCATCTCCGGAAGCCTCCGGACAATGCAGTTCTCGGAACTGCTCCAGTGGCTCTCCACCGGCATGAAGACCGGCACGCTGATCGTCCGGGGCGCTCCCGGCGAGAAGCGGATCTACTTCCAGAACGGGCGGATCGTCTCCTCATCCTCGACCGTGGAGCGCGAGTTCCTCGGGCGCTTCCTCGTCGGCTTCGGGTTCATCACCGAGGAGGAGCTGCTGCGCGCCCTCGAGGTGCAGCAGGAGTCGAAGGTCCTGCTCGGCAAGATCCTCGTCATGATCGGCGCGATCCGCGAAGAGGAGCTCGCGGACCTCCTCCGCCTCAAGGCCGCCGAGACGATCTACGACGTCTTCCTCTGGGAGGAGGGCACCTTCGCGTTCCTCGACGGCGACGTCCCGAACCTCGCCACCGTCACGATCTCCTCCGAGGTGACGGGCATCGTCATGGAGGGGCTCCGTCGCTACGACGAGTGGCAGCGAATCAAGCTCCGCGTCCGGTCGCTCCGGCAGGTCCCGTCGATCCTGATCCCGGTCGAGGAGGGGTTGAACGACCGCGAGAAGATGATACTGAACGCGATCGACGGCGTCCGTCCCGTCGAGGAGATCGCGGCCGTCACGCACAACCCGGACTTCCACGTCGCCAAGTTCGTCTACGACCTCCTGGAGTCGGGCCATCTCCAGCTCGTGGGGGAGCGCGAGCCGACCCCGACGCCGCCGGACCGCCTCCAGGCCGAGCTGCAGGCCGAGATGCTCTCGACGGGCCCGATCTCCGCCATCTACCGGCACGAGCCCGGCCTTCCGGAGGCCGCCGACATCTCCTCCCTGAGCGGCGCCCGCGCCGCCGCGGCGCTCGCTCCTCCTTCCTCGCTCCCGTCGTCCCGCGAGGACTTCCGCCGCTTCCTCCGGCCCCACGATTCCGATTCGCGCTCGAAGCGCCCGTCCGCGGCGAAGTCCGGCGCGCCGCCACCGCCGGAGGTTCCGGAGCCGGAGACGCTGCCTCCGGACGCCGAGCTTCCGGACGCCGTCGAAGCCATGGACTCGTTCCCGCCGGTGCCCCTGGAAGCCCTCGCGATGCCTTCGAAGATCATCCTTACGGCGGTGCCGCGCCTCACGAAGCCGATGGAGGAGCTGATCTCCCTCTCGTTCACGCCGAACGAGGCCTTCATCGTCTCCCGGATCAACGGAATCTGGGACGTTCGCTCGATCGCCCGGATCAGCCCCTTTCCGGAGTCCGAGGTGGTCCGCGTCTTCGCGAAGCTGGAGTCGCAGGGCGTCGTCGCGTTCCGATGAGTCTCTCCGCCGCCGTCCTCGCCTTCCTCGCCGTTCTCGTTCTGGCGGCGGCCGCCGTGCAGACGATTCTCCATGCGCGCCACTCGCGGGAGCAACGGCAGTCCGAGCGGGAGCGGACGGGACGGGAGCTCCAGACCCTGCGAGAGATCTCC
The DNA here is from genome assembly GCA_037443065.1 of Acidobacteriota bacterium. Classification (GTDB taxonomy): domain Bacteria; phylum Acidobacteriota; class Thermoanaerobaculia; order UBA5066; family UBA5066; genus DAOMFB01. Next base: position 6,260 of record JBBIPB010000012.1, read on the forward strand.
GTCGCATTCTCGGCCGTCGGGCCCGACAGGGACGCCTTCGAGAGGCTCTTCCTGACGATCCGCTCCGGTTTCCCCGTCCGCGCCCTCGCGGCGGTCTCCTACGACGAGGACCCGGAGGGCGTTCCGTCCGTCACGATGGCCGGGGACGTGACCCTCACACGGTCCGGCTTCCAGGACTGGCTGGCGGGACAGCGCGACCTCGAGCGGCCTTTCCTCCCGTCCGCCCCCGAGCCGCGGGTCTCGCGCGGGCGCCGCCGGGACCTCGTCCTGAACCCGCGGTTCGACGTGCAGGTCCTCTTCCCACTCCAGACGCCCGCCATCATTGCCGGCCTCCTCGTCCTGGAATCGGACGACCCGGAGATGGCCTCCCCCGAGATGCGGCAGGAGCTCTCGGTCCTCGCGGACCACGTCGCTCTCGCGCTTCAGGACCGGAATCTGAAGCGGCAGATGCAGATCGTCAACGAGCGGCTCCAGAACCGCGCCGAGACCCTCCAGAAGATCCTCGATCTCTCGAACGAGCTGAAAGCCCACCTGACGCTCGCCGGCGTCACGGAGGGAGTCGTGACGGCCGTGCGCCAGAGCCTCGGGTTCGGGACCGCGGCCCTTTTTCTCTACGACCGGAACGCGAACGTCTTCGAACGCAAGGCGCGCGCGGCCGCCGCTCCCGAGAGCGTGCCTTCCCCGGCGCGGATGCCGCGGGAGGAGATCGGGCGCTGGTTCGCGGAGCGCTACCGGCTCTCGAAGAGCTACTTCGTCTCCCACCTCGACCGCGCGACGTCCGCAGAGAGCACCGGCGGCATCGACCGGCGGCGGCGGACGCCCGGTCCGGGGTCGTGGCACGAAGGGGACCGCCTCTACGTCCCCCTGACCGCCGGCGACCAGCTCGTGGGCGTCCTTCTCGCCGAGGACTCCGTGAGCGGCCATGTGCCGTCGCTCCTCGACGTCCAGGCACTCGAGATTTTCGCGAACCACGCCGTCTCGGTCCTCCAGTCGGCGCGCGCCTACGAGACGACGCAGGAGCTGTCGGTCCGCGACTCGCTGACCGAGGCCTTCAACCACCGCTACTTCCAGGAGACGCTCGCCAAGGAGCTGACGCGTCACGAGCGAAGCGGGAACCCGTTCACGCTCGGCATGCTGGACATCGACGACTTCAAGAAGATCAACGACCTGTTCGGACACCCGGTCGGCGACGTCGTCCTGAAAGGGCTCGTCGAGGAGATGGTCCGGAGCGTCCGGGAGATGGACACGGTCGCGCGCTACGGCGGCGAGGAGTTCGCGCTCATCTTCCCCGAGACGACGACCGACCAGGCCCTCCTCGTGGCCGACCGCCTCCGGCGCCGCGTCGCCTCCCGCCTCTTCTCGTCGCCCGGGGTGCCTCACCCGCTCGGCATCACCGTCTCCATCGGCCTCGCGAGCTTCCCGGAGGACGGCGCGACGAAGCGCGCCCTCGTGGAGCGCGCCGACCAGGCCCTCTACCAGGCCAAGCGGAGCGGCAAGAACTGCCTCGTCACCGCCTCCTCGCTCGCCGACCTGAAAGCGCTTTAGGGCGGACGGAGCGCACGGGGCCGCGTAACGGCTGCGCAGCCCGCCAGCGCGAACCGGAGAGGCCATGCAGCCGCCTCCCCGGCATAGGTCACACCGACGCGGGCGCCGACGAGAACGGGGAGAAGAAGAGCGCGAAGATTCTTCTTAGGGGGAAAGAGACAGAGATCCGGGCCCGCCAGCGATGCGCCGGAAAGCGCAGTCGTGATCTCGAGAAAGCGGCAGAGCTTCGCGGGTCCGGAGGCAACTAGGGAGTCCGGCTCGTCGTCGGGGACTCCGGCTCGGATCAGAACCGCTTCCGGCACACCTTCGTCTCGCGTCACGACGTTCAGGCAGTGGTGCATGCCGTAGACGAAATAGACGTAGGCGTGGCCGCCCGGTCCCCACATCGGCGCAACGCGCGGCGTCCGCCGCCCGTTCCAGGTGTGGGCGGCGCGGTCCCCGATTCCGAGGTAAGCCTCCGTCTCGACGATGACGACGCTTCGCTCGTGCCCGTCCGGGAAGCGCCGGACGAGGCGGCAGCCGAGGAGGCCCTCGGCGACGGCCGCCGTGTCGCGGCGGTAGAAGGCGGGAGGGAGCGGCTTCAGGGTTATCCTCCGCCCCGATCATGAATCAGTCCCCTTCCGCCGTCCTCGTCACCGGCGGCGCCGGTTTCATCGGCTCGCACCTCGCCGACGCCCTTCTCGCCGCGGGGCACCGCGTCGTCGTCCTCGATGACCTCTCGACAGGGCGGCGCGAGCGCGTGGCGCCGGCCGCACGGTTTGTGGAAGGCGACCTCCGGCGATTCGACATCGAGGCACTCCTCCGCGAGGAGCGGATCGCCGCGGTCTTCCACCACGCCGCCCAGATCGACGTTCGAAAGTCGGTCGCCGACCCGGTCTTCGACGCGGAAGTGAACGTCCTCGGGACGATCCGCCTCGCGAAGGCGTGTCTCGGGGCCGGCGTCTTCCAGATCCTCTTCGCCTCGAGTGGCGGCGCGATCTACGGCGACCCGCTGGGCTTCGCCGCGGACGAGAGCCACCCGATGAACCCCATCTCCCCCTACGGGACGGCGAAGCTCGCGGGCGAAAAATACCTCGAGTGCCTCGCCTTCGGCACGCCCATGGTCGTCACGCTCCTCCGCTACGCCAACGTCTATGGTCCGCGGCAGGACGGCTCGGGGGAGGCCGGCGTCGTCGGGATCTGGATGAAGCGCCTCCTCGAGGGGAAGGACGGCGTCATCTACGGGGACGGCGGACAGAGCCGCGACTTCGTCTACGTGGGCGACGTCGTCTCGGCGAACCTCGCCGCCTTCCGGAAGAAGGCGAAAGGCGTCTTCAACATCGGCACCGGGATCGAGACGACGGTGAACGCGCTCTACGACGGGGTCGCGAAGGCCTGCGGAACCGGCCGGCCGGCGCGGCGTGAAGCCGGAAAGCCGGGCGAGCAGCGCCGAAGCGTTCTCGACGTCTCCCGCGCCGCCCGGGTCCTCGGCTTCACCCCCGCGGTGCCGCTTTCGGAGGGGCTCCGCCGGACGGCGGCGTGGTTCCGGGGCCCGTCGGCGCGGCAGCTTTGACGACGGCCGGGGCCCTGTCCTTCTCGCCGGGCGTCCGTCTCCGGACGACCACGACCGTCTGATCGTCGGCCGGCGAGGTCTCGCCCGAGAAGAGGCGCGTCGCATGCAGGATCCGCTCCACCGTCTCCTGCGCGGGGCGCCGCCTCATCTCCGTGAGGATCCGCTTCAGACGCTCCATCCCGAACTCGCGTCCCCGCGGGTCGGCCGCCTCCACGATCCCGTCCGTATAGAGACAGACGAGGTCGCCAGGCTCAATCCGGAAGGCCCGCCGCCCGTACCGCGCGTCGGCCGACGGCCCGAGGACCATCCCCGTCGGCGACAGCTCCTCGAAAGCGCCCCCCCTGGCGCGGAGGAGGAGCGGCGCGTTGTGCCCCGCGTTCACGTAGAGAACCTCCCCGTTCGTCTCGAACTCGGCGTAGAAGAGGGAAACGAACTTCGTCGTCAGCCGGCTCTTGTAGAGGATCCGGTTCAGCCGCTCGATCGTCCGCGTCACCTTCAGGTCGTTCCCGATCCCCATCCGGAGGCCGACGTAGACGTCCCGGACGAGAAGCGCCGCGAGAAGGCCGTGCCCCGAAGCGTCGGCGATCGCCGCCCCGAAGGCGTCGTTCCCGAGTGGGAGGAAGTCGTAGAAGTCGCCGCCCACCAGCTCAGCCGGCCGGGAAAGCGCCGCCACGTCGAACTCTCCCGCCGCGGGAACCGAGCGCGGCAGGATCGACTGCTGGATCCGGCGCGCCTCCTGGATCAGGCCCTCCAGCTTCTCGCTCCGGACCTTGCTGTCGACCGCCGCCCGGACGATCCCGAGGGCGAGGTGAAGGTCCTCGGCCGGCACGCGCGGGGAGACGTCGAAGGAGAGGAGGTACGCTCCGTCGCCGACCGAGATCGCCGCAAAACGGCGAACTCCGAGACGGGCTTCCAGCCCGCGGTCCACCGTCGGGTCCGAGAGGTCCGTCACGTCGATTCCCTCGTCCACCGCCCGGCGGATCGGGGCGTAGTCCGCGGCGACGGCGAGGCCCGGCCGGACCGACTTCGATCGGCCGAATCCGCGCTCGAGGACGTACTCGCGGTCGCGGCGGACGTAAAGGCGCCCGCCGTGGATTCCCAGCTCGCTGTGGAAGTTCCTGAGGACCGCCTCGCAGAGACGTGCGATCGTTTCGGTCACGTCGGCCGCGCTTTCGATGGCGGTCAGCGTCCGGTCGACGTTTCGGAGAAGTGCGCGGTAGTTCATGCGGGCCGGAGTCTACCGGGCGCGGATCGAGGATCGCCGTCCGCGAGCCAACGCTGGCGGACCGGCCCTCCTCAGGCTCCAGGAATCGGTTTGCACCCGGGAAGAGGCGCGCCGGGCTACTTGTCTTTGACTTCCCAGCTCTGCTTGCCGACGCGCCAGGAGCCTCCCTCGAGGATCATCTGGACGGTCCCGTAGTTCGTTCCGGGCTCTCCCTTGGTCTTGCCGACGACCGAGAGCGTCGCCTTGCTCCCCAGGAGCGCGACGAGCGACAGCTGGACGATTCGATTCATCGGTTCTCCTCTTCCTAAAGTCCGTCAGGGCAGCGGCACGACGTTCATCGTCAGGTGGCCCGAGGCACTCCCCGGCGGTATGAGAGAGATCGAGTAGGTCAGGTCGACGCCGTTCCCGAGGCCGCCCCCCTGCCCGGAGAAAGTCAACCCGCTCACGTTCGGGCTCGGGATGTTCGTCAGGGAACCCGAGATCATGCCGTTCTGGATGCTCGCGGAGAGCGTCCCGAGGTCCGGGCTGGTGCCGGAGATCGTGCCGACGTCGTGGACCAGGTCGAGCACGCCGAGAAACGTCTGCGGGCCGAGGGCCGAGGCGCCGAAGACGTTGCCGCCGAGCGTGAGCGTCGTCTGCATCTGAAACGAGATCCGTTCGAGGAGCGTCGTGTCCGCCGCCGGGCCCGAGCTTCCGAAGGTGTCGTTCATCCACTGGCCGCCGAAGAGAAGAGTCTCGTAGGGGCTCATCGGAATCACGGCGCCGTCCCCGCTTCGCTGCCCCGGCTTCGCGCCGTCGTCGACGACGGCATAGAGGATCGGCGGATTCGACGAGCTCCCGAGCGCCGCCGGCGGGTTCGTGACGCGGGCGTATCCCTGCGTCACGCCGGGCGCGTAAGTCGAGAGGATCGAGTTGATCTGGTGGAACGCGCCGGGCGCCACCGTCGTCTCCGAAGCGGGGACCGTCGCCACGAGCAGGCCCGTCGCGCCGTCGAACAGGTCGATCCGGACCTGAATCGAGGCCGTCGCGTCCTGGTCGCCCGGGTTCACGATCGCGACGTTGGTCCGGTTCTCTAGGTCCTGCCGCAACCCGTAGAGCCATGTCCGGAGCAAGAACCCCGAGCCGAACGGCTGGCCCGCCGTGAAGACCCCGTAGCGCCCCCCACCACCCGCGTTGAGGGTCCGGCCCCCGAGAAAGAACGCGCTCGCATCTCCCGAAGCGCGCACGAGCGAGAGGGCGCCCGTGACCGTCGCACCGGGCGAGGGTACACCGGGTGCCCCGGCGTCCCGGAGCGCCTGGACGAAATCCCCGTAAGTCCGCTGCTCCCAGGGACCGAGCGTGAGCGGAAGCGTGGCCGTGCCGAACGAGGAGACGTACGTGAGCGTCCCGCCGGCGGGCGAGCCCGAGAGATTGTCCACGACGACCTCGGTCTGGAACGTCGGCGTTTCGACGACCGTCGGAAGCGTGACGCCCGCGACTGCGGAGCCGGTGCCCTGGACGATGGGCGACAGGAAGGATCCGTCAGACGTCACCGCATCGTTGATGACCGCGTAGGCGTAGTAGAGCGCCGTCCCGGCCGTCCGGTCGATCCGGACCACACCCTCGGAAGCGTTTGCGGCGAACTCGATCAGCTTGAACTGGTGGAAGCCTCCGGGGCCGAGCGTCACGTCGAGCGCGTTGCCCGGGGGGCCTCCGCTCGGGATCCAGGTGAGATGAAGGGTCACGGCACCGTCCGACGGGGCACCGGCGTTCTGAACGGCCACGTTTGTCCGGTCCTGGGCGCTCTGACGGAGCCCGCCGAGAAACGCGGTCCCGTTCAGAAGCCCGGCTGGGGCGAGGGCGGAATAGGCGAGGCCGGCTCTCCCGGTCGGGTTCCCGACGGGGACCGGCGTCGTCGTCCGGACCGTGACGGCGGCATCGCCGACGTGGGAGAGGGAGGCAAACGTCACCCGCAGCGTCCCGACGACGTTCGTGCCCGTCGGGATCGTGAGGCCCAGCGACCGGAGGTAGACGACGGCATCGGCGATCACTCGTTGCGTCCGGGCCCGGAGAGGGAACGGGTCCGTCACGTTTCCGCTGCCGACTCCCGTGGAGTCCGTGTAGGCGTACGAGACGAGCGTGTCGAGGCTCCCGGTGTTCGTCTCGACCATCTCGGACGTGAAGAAGGCGCCGCTTTGGCCGAGCGTCGAGACGACGACCGGGACGAAGAGCGTGGCCGGCTCCTGGGCCCACGCGCCGCCCGTCAGAAGAAGAAAGATTGCCAGGACGAAGAGCGAAGCGATACCGCGGCGCGCGCTGGTACACATATCGAGACTCATTCTCTCTCCTGGGCCTTGATGATACACGCTGCCGGCCCCGATTCGCGGAAGGCGGATGGAAGGCGAGGCCGTCCACCGCGGGTGCCTCGACCTCCGGCCGAAGAAGGGCATGCCGCTGACCCTCGCCGTTCATCAGGTCGACGTCTCCGTTTGACCGAAAGGCTGCCTCTTCTCGATCTCGCCGGTTTCGTTCGGGCCGCCGAGTGACCGAGACGCCCCACCCCCGGAGAGCGGTGGTGGAGACCGCTGGGGGGACCGTTTCCCGAACCGCAAATTGGCAGACCTTGTATCTTGATTCCGGCATGAGTTGACGGGTCGAGACACAGTCGTCGTCGCCGCAGTTTTCTTTTGTTTCTTTTCTTTTGTGGAAATCACAGGAGGCTGTGAATGGGTGGAGGAGTAGCCTCGAAGGATGAGCGGGGCGCTCGGATTCGAGAACGACGAAACAGTTTGCGAGGAGCCCGGCAGACCGGTCAGATCGTGGTCTCTGAGAAGACCGTGGGTCAGCGTGAGGGAGTGGGGTCAGGTCTGCTAATTTGTGATTCGCGGCCGGTGGTCGCGCCGCCCGCGAACTACCCGAAGGTCGCGAGCTCGTTCAGGAAGCGATCCTGCCAGGCGTGGCCGCGCTTCTCCCTAACGCCGCCGTTGATCAGGATCGAGAAGACGTAGCGCTGGCCGCTCCTTGCGGTGATGTACCCGCAGAGGGTCGAGACGCCGCTGACCGACCCGGTCTTGGCGACGACCTTTCCGAACGTGGCTGCTCCCTGGAGCCGGTTGCGAAGGGTGCCGTCCGGGTCGCCCGAGACCGCCATCGTCTTCTCGAAGGTCTCGAATTTCGGCCACCGCGTCGCGAGGGCCTGCAGGAAGTCCGCGTAGGCGCGGGCGCTCGCCCGGTTCTCGTGGGACCGTCCGGAGCCGTCCGCGAGCTGGTACGCGGAGGGGTCGAGGCCGAGCGACTCGAGAAACCCGGCGACCTCGGCGAGGCCGTTCTCCCAGGAGCCGGCGCCGCGCTTCTCGGCGCCGAGCGTCTTGAGGATCTGCTCGGAGAAGAACGACTGGGACCTCTTGTTCGCGACCGAGAGGGCCGCGAGGATCGGCGTCTCATGGGTGTGGAGAAGTGTCCGGCCGGGGGCCGGCTCCTCCGGGGCGGACGTCGCCGTCCGCTCGACGGGGGGGCCCTCGACGCGGATCCCGGCCTCCGCGAGGACGCGGGTCAGAGCCGCGGCGAAGTAGAGCGGCGGGTCGGGGACGGTCACGTCTCCCATCCAGATCCGGTTCTTCCCGACGCTCCCGGCCGCGACGACCGTCCGGCTTCCGGCGCCGCGCCGGACGCCGACGTATGTCCGCGAAGCCGTCGTCGAGACGTGTGAGATGAGCGAGAGGAGGTAGGGCCCGAAAGGGTGGAACCCCAGGACAGCCGGCCGGCCCGGGCGGAGGCCACCGGAGACGCGGACGAGGACGACGTTGTCGTTGTAGGAGAGAGCCGAAACGGGCGCCTGGTACCAGCGCGCGTCCTGCTCCTCGGGCCAGGTCGGGTGGAGCTTGACGTCGTCGAAGAAGGTTGTGTCGAGGAGAAGGCCGTCGCGGACGGTCCGGATCCCCTGGCGCGTGAGCGACTCGGCCCAGGGGCGGAAGACCGCGAGCGGGTCGTCGTCGTAGAGACGCCCCGAGATCGCGGGGTCGCCACCTCCGACGACGATGAGCCGTCCCGGCAGCGTCCCGTCCGGGCCGACCTCCGTGTCGCGGTAGAGGCGGGTCCGGAACCGGTAGTCCTCGCCGAGCCGGTCGAGGGCGGCCGCCGAGGAGAAGAGCTTCGTCGTCGAGGCGAGGACGAGCGGCCGGTCCGCGTTCACGGCGACGAGCGGGTCCGCCTCGCCGACCCGGGAGACGACGACCGCGTACTCCGACCTGGCCACCGGGCGCCTCTTCGCGAGCCACGTGAGGCGCTGCGCGAGCGTCTGCGGCGCGGCGGGTTTCTTTCGCCTTGACGCCGCGTCGGCGGTGGTCGCCTGACAGACGAGCGCCGCGAGCACGATCGCAGCCGCCGCGAGGCGAACGCGTAACAGCGCCGTCACCCGAAGGAGCACGTCCCTATCTTACGCGATCCGGAGGGGAATCCCGTCCGAAATAGAATGAGGCGTGGGCCTGTCGGTCGATCTCGCGAAAAAGACGATCACCGTCTCCCCCGCCACGCTCCTCTCTGGCGCCTTCCGCCGGATCGGCTTCGACCGGGGCGACGGATTCGAGCGGCTCTGGATCGGACAGGAGGTCCACCGGCGCGTGCTCGGCGCCTTCGCCGGGTCGGTCGCGGGCTACGAGTCCGAGAAGGGCGTCCGGCTCACCTTCCCCGTGGACGACTTCACGGCAGTTCTCGAGGGGCGCCTCGACGGGCGCTTCGAAGCGGACGGCCGCGTCGTCGTCGACGAGGTGAAGTCCGTCCACTTCGCCGAGGACCTTCCGAAGCTCCCGGGCTCGCCGCGCCTCGCCCGGTTCGAGACGCAGCTCCGGTGGTACCTCCTCGCGATCGCGCGCGCCGAGGGACGCGAGGTGGCGGGCCGGCTCGTTCTCGCCGACATCGAGACCGGCGCCACGCGGATCCACGACGTCTCCTTCGACCCGGCCGCCGTCCTCGCCGACCTGACGCGCCGGGTCCGGTGGCTGCTCGAGGAGTTCCACGCGGCTCACGCGCTCGCCGGGGCGAAGCGCGCGGAGGCGATGACGCTCCCGTTCCCGCACGCGGAGTTCCGCCCCGGTCAGATCGCGATGGCTGCGGCCGTCGCGAAGGCCGCCGCGACCGGGGCGCACCTGCTCGTCGAGGCGCCGACGGGGATCGGGAAGACGGCGGCGGCGCTCCACCCGCTCCTCGTGAACGCCCTCGCGAAGGGGCGCCGGCTCTTCGTCCTGACCGCGAAGACGACGCAGCAGGAGATGTTCGTCCGGACGCTCGGCGCGATCGACGGCGACACGTTCCGCTCCGTCCGCCTCCGCGCGAAGGAGCGGATGTGCGCGAACGACGTCGTCCTCTGCCACGAGGACCACTGCCGCTTCGCGAAGGACTACGCCGCGAAGATGGAGGCCTCCGGGCTCGTCGAGCGCCTTCTCGACGGGCGGCGCCACCTCGACCCCGACACCGTCTTCGAGGAGGCGCGCCAGGAAGAGGTCTGTCCCTTCGAGGCCTCGCTCGAGCTGGCCGAGCGGGCGGACGTGGTCGTCGGCGACTACAACTACGTCTTCGACCCGGTCGTCGCCCTCACGGCGGCGAAGGACCCCGCATCTCTCGCCGACGCGCTCCTCCTCGTGGACGAGGCGCACAACCTCGTCGACCGCGGGCGGGGTTACTACTCTCCCGAGCTGTCCGACGCGGCCCTCGCCGCGCTCGAGGAGAGGATCGGCTCCATGTCCGCGAGGTCGCCGTGGGACGCCGCAGAGGCCGCCCGCCGAATCCGCCGGGTGGTCGCGGACGCGGCCGCCACCCTCCCGGAGGGGGGGCCCGAGCCGACCGGCCTCGTGCCGCTCGACACCGCCCGGCTCGACGACCTCCGGCTCGACCTCGAGTCCCTCCTCGTCCGGCACCTCGCCGACCTCCGGTCCGGGGCGGAGCGGCTGCCGGACGACCCGGTCCTCGACCTCTATTTCACTTTCACCCGCTTCCACGACACGGCCCGGATGGCGCAGCCCCCGGGCGCCGCGGTGCCGGACCCGGCGTTCGACGTCATCGCCTCTCGCACCGCCGCCGGAGCGCGGCTCGCGATCCTCTGCAAGGACCCGTCGCGCCCGCTCGGCGCAGTCCTCAACGGCGCCGCCGCGACGGTCGAGATGTCGGCCACGCTGACACCGCCCGACTTCTACCGTGACCTCCTCGGGCTGGACCCGGACCGGACCGACGTCCTCCGGCTCCCCTCTCCGTTCCCCCGGGAAAACCGGGCCATCCTCGTGGCCGCCGACGTCGACACGACATATGCCGGCCGGACCCGCGACACACCGCGCCTCGCCGCCATCGTCGCCGACGTCGCCCGCGCCTGCCCGGGAAATGTCCTCGCTCTCTTCCCCTCGTACCGCTTTCTCGATGAGGTCCGCCGGCACCTCCCCGCCCTCGCCGGGCGCCGCGTCCTCCGGCCGTCGGACCGTTCGACGGAGCTGGAGCGCAGCGCGGCGCTCGAGGCGCTGCGCGACGGCGGGGCCCCGGTTCTCCTCCTCGCCGTCTCGGGAGGCGCGTTCGCCGAAGGGGTCGACTACCCCGGCGAGATGCTGAGCGCCGTCGTCGTCGTCTCCCCGGCCCTCCCGCAGGTCCGCTTCGAGCAGGAGCGGATGCGAGTCTATTTCGAGGAGCGTTTCGAGAAGGGATTCGAGTACGCCTACGTCGTCCCCGGGATGACGCGCGTCGTCCAGAGCGCGGGACGCCTCATCCGGTCGGAGACGGACGTCGGCGTCGTCGTCCTCGCGTGCCGGCGGTTCCTGCGCGCCCCGTACACGCGCTACCTCCCGGAGGACTGGTACGGGGACGACCCCTCGGAGCTTCTCTCGACGTCCGTCGGCGCCGACACGGCGGCATTCTTTTCGCTCTGCGGCCGCCGCGTCCCCTGAGGAGCGGGCTCAGTCGTCGAAGTCGTCCTTCGGCGAGCCCGTCTTGGGCATCGGCATCGTCGTCTTCTCCGAGTTGCGGCGCCGCTTCCCGTGCGTCCGCTCGCCGCTGTCCCGCGGTGAGTCCCCGGAAACGTCGATCACGATCGACGTGATGTTGTCGACGCCTCCGCGCTCGTTCGCGAGGTCGACGAGCTTCCGGACGGCGGCCTCCGGGGAGGTCTCCGACACGAGGAAGCCGAGGATCTCCTCGTCACCGACCATCCCCGTCAGGCCGTCGGAGCAAAGGAGAAACCGGTCCCCCGCGCGGAGCGGAACCTCGATCAGGTCGACGGAGACGTGCGGCGATCCGCCGAGGGCGCGGGTGACGACGTTCTTCAGCGGGTGGCTCCTCGCCTCGTCCTCCGAGAGGATGCCCGCGTTCACCTGCTCCTGGACCCACGAGTGGTCGTCCGTGAGGCGCCGGAGCTCGCCGTCGCGGAAGAGATATGCCCGGCTGTCGCCGACGTGGACGAGCGTCGCGCGCTCCGCGTCCACGAGGGCCGCCACGACCGTCGTCCCCATCCCCTTCAGCTCGGGACGGTTCGCGACGGCCCGCATCACTTTCTCGTTGGCGCGCTCGACGGCCGCCGTGAGGCGGTTCCCGCTCGAGGAGGCGCGGTTTCCGTAACCGAACGGCCACGAGCTCTCGGTCGTGTCGTCGCTCGACGCGATGAACTCCTGGATCGACTCCACGGTGATCCGCGAGGCGACCTCGCCCGCCGCGTGGCCTCCCATGCCGTCCGCGACGACGAACAACCCCCGTTCGCCGTCGACAAGGTAGGCGTCCTCGTTGTGCTTCCGCTTCCGCCCCACGTCCGTAAGCCCGAAAGCGCTCAGCTTCAGCACGCGTCAGCCCCTCCGTGTCCAGCTGTCGCTCAGGGACCGCGGCGGCGAACTCCCCCGGATTTTCTGGAGGAGGGTGAGAGTCTCGGCGTCGTCGGGAAACCACTTGAGGGACTCGGTGAGGTGCCGTTCCGCCTTCGCGTGGAGGCCGGCCATGAAATAGAGGCGGCCGGCGTCCCGGTGATACTTCGGGTTGTTCGGGTCGAGCCGGATCGCGCTCTCGATCGCCTCGATCCCCCGCCGCGTCTGGCCGACGACCCTCTGGCAGCAGAGCGCGAGGTACTGATAGGCCTTCGGGTCCTTGTCCCAGTGCTTGACGGCGAGATCGAACTCCTCGAGGGCCGCCGGGTAGAGCCCTTCCTTGTAGGCCTTCACCCCGCGGGAGACGTACGCGCGAGCGATCGACTGCGGCTCGGTCGCGAGCGGCTTCTGCTTGTCCAGCTCGGCGTCGTGGAGCTTGCGGCGCGCCGCATTCGTCAGGACGTTCACGGCCTCGGTCAGGAGCTGGAATGTCACCTCGGCCCGGCGCTTCAGCTCCGGGTCCGACTGCCGGTCCGGATGCCCCTCGCGGGCGAGGACCCGAAAGCGCGTCCGGATCTCGTCGTCCGTCGCCTGGCGGGAAACTCCGAGTACGTCGTAATAGTTGATCACACACTCCCGACGGCTGGCGTCACCGCACCCTGCCAGCTCTCCACGCCGTTTTCCCGATTCTCACACAGCCCGGCGGCGGCGAAAAGCGTCACGTCTCCCGGCGCGCGACCTCCCGGCGGGCGAGCGCCCGGATCGGCTCCGGGACGTTCCGGTCCTTCGCGAGCTTCTTCTGGTCGTCGTGGTGGATACGGATCACGAGGGGAAGCGAGGCGTCGATCGGCGTCCGCGAGTTCCGGGCGATCGCAAGCAGGATCGAGTACTTCCTCATCCACTCCTTGCGGAGGGAAATGTAGCGCAGGACGTCCTCCGAGACGCTCTTCATGTTCGCGATCGTCTCGACGTCTCCCTCCCGGGTCTTCGGCGACTTGAGGACGGCGAGCGCGACGAGGCGATTCGAGTCGCGGACGAGGAAGAGGCGCTCTTCCTTCGACCCCCGCCACGCGAGCCGGATCTTCTGCACGATTGTGAAGGTCGAGAGGCGGGCGAAGAGGCTCTGGTGCTTCTCGTCGGACTCGGCCGCGGCGGCGGCCGCCGCCGGCGAGAGCGCCGAGGGCGGGGTCGTCTCCTCGCCCGGCTCGGGCGCCGCCGCGGCATCCCGGGCGCGATCGTCCTCCTCGCGCTCCTTCTTGAGGAAGAACTCCTCGAGAAACTCGTCCGCGCGGCGGCGTATGTCCGGCGAGAGGCGCGGATTCTCGAAGAGTCGCTCGACGATCACCGGAGAGGCGAGGAGCCGGACCTGGTTCGTCACGAGGACGTCCTGCAGGTACGGGTCGATCCGGTCCGCGAGCCACGCGAGGGTCTCGTCCGCCACGGCCTTGTGCCGGATGAGCGGCTCGAGGACGGCGCTCTCCTCCGTCCGGCGGGCAATCGCGTCGAGCTGCTCCGGCCTCACCCCGGCCGAGAGGACAGCCCCGAGGAGCGTCTCGGCCGTCAGCTGCTTGAAGCTCTCCTCGGCGAGCGCCCGAAGGGTCGGTTCGTCCCGCGAGAGAACCGAGCCGAGCGCACGGGCGAGCTCGGTCGGCGGAAGCGGAACGAGGCCGCGCGCGGCAAACTCGAGGACCTGCCCGGGAGCGGTCCCCGCCTCGATCTGGGAGAGGAGCTCGCTCTCGGGCTCGAGCGGGGGCATGACCGGAGATTACCGGGAGAAGGGGCGGATTTCAGCCGTTCGTTCGGACGGCGGCCGGATCGATCCGGAAGTTCTTCACGACCTCCCCGGGGCGCCCGACCGGCGGAATCGACCGCCCGTCGATCGTGACGTCGACGCTGCCCGCGTTTCCGAGGGTGAGCGTGAAGGTGCGCCCTCCGGCGAACTCCCGGGTCGAGCCCTTCGGGAAGAGGGAGCGCGCGGCGACCTTCCCGTCCACGAGCACCTCCGTCCAGCAGTCGTCGCGGAAATGGAGGGTCATCGTGCTCGTGCCGGCCGGAACCGGAGGGGTGGCGCTCGCCGCCGCCCGTCCGGGAACGACCGCGCCCGCCGGGAGGGCCACGGTCGCGGCCGCGACCGCCTGCGGAAGGGCGAGCGACGCGGGGCCGCTCTCGGCCCGGGTCGGTCCGGGAGCCGCCCCGCGGCGCGGCTCGGGAGCGCGGGACTTCGCGAGGATGGCGATTCCCGTGGCGATCACGAGGGTCGCCGTCACCGCAACGGCCCGGATCGTCGTGCTCGCGGCAACGGTCCGCCGCGGCATCTGCGTCGGGAGTGTGTCGATCGTGGGACGGACGATTGGTGCCGGGAGGGAGTCCTTCGGCCGCGAGGCCTCCCACGTCTCGAAGACGTGCCGGTACGCCGCGACCGTCCGCTCCGCGTCGAGGCCGAGGTGAAGGGAGATGGCGCGGACGAAGCCGCGCGAGAAAACGAGCGCCGGGAGGATCTCGAAGCGCCCGTTCTCGAGCGCTTCGATCTGGCGCACGGATACCTTGGTCACGAGCGCCAGCTGCTCGCGCGTCACTTCGCGAAGCTCCCGCTCCCGGCGGAGCTCCTCCCCGAAATCCCGAGGGGTTTCGACTTTCACGGCCCGCGCTACGTTAAGACCCGCTTCCCGGCCCTGTCAACGAATGGAATGGAATTCTCGAGAAGGCGCCGCGCCCACGCGGCCAGAAGGGGCGGAAGTGTCTCGTCTTCGGCCAGCCGGAGCCACTCGGCCCGCGTCGCCGAGAGGAGCAGAGCGAGGGACGAGCCCCGAGGCGTCGCTCGGTGCCGGATCAGCGCCTCGCGGACCGCCGGCTGCCCCGACCAGCGGGGGATCGCCGCGAGCGCCGCGAGGGCCGGAGCCTCGGCCCGCCCGACCGTGAGCCACCGGACGAGGTCGTCCGGGACGAGGCGCGAGTTCTGGCCGAGCGCTTCGACGACGATCGGGTCGTTTTCCTCGAGGAGCGCGAGGAAGAGGTCCCGGTCTGCAAGGCGTGCGAGCGCCGTCTTCTCCCCGCGGGAGAGCTCGGGGAGCTTCGCGAGGAGCCGCCGGTTCGCCGCCCGGCGGACGAGTCCCGGCGCGCGGACATCCCGGGCGACCGCCGCGAGATCCCCCCACGGGAGATTCTCGAGGGTGCGGAGCGCTTTCGGCCGGGGCGTTCCTTCCTCAGTCACGCCCGCCGCATGGCGGCTGCGAGGCTCCGGACCCGTCCGGCGGCGGCTGCGACGGGGTCTCGACTCTCCCGCACCGCGTCCTCCATCGACGAGACTACCGCACTCCCGACGACGACCCCGTCGGCGAGGCGCGCCACGGCGGCCGCCTGCTCGGGCGTGGAGATGCCGAAGCCGACGGCGAGCGGAAGACGGGATGCCTGCGTCCGGACCCGGGTGACGAGCGCCGGGAGTTCTTCCGAGAGCGCCGTCCGGGCGCCGGTGACGCCGGTGCGCGAGACGAGGTAGAGGAAGCCGCGCGAGAGAGCCGCGGCCTTCCGGAGACGCTCGTCCGGCGAGGTCGGGGCGACGAGGGAGACGAAGTCGAGCCCGGCCTTCCGGAGGCGTCCCGCGAACCCTTTCGCCTCCTCGAAGGGGAGGTCCGTGAGGAGGACGCCGTCGGCTCCGGCCCGCTTGGCCTTCTGCACGAACGCCTCCTCCCCCATCGCGAGGATCGGGTTCGCGTAGCCGAAGAGGACGACCGCGGCGCCGAATCCGTCGCCACGAAGACGGGCGAGGAGATCGAGGACGGCCGGCAGCGTCGTCCCGGAGGCGAGGCTCCGCTCGGACGAACGCTGGATGACCGGACCGTCGGCGATCGGGTCGCTGAACGGAATCCCGACCTCGAGGACGTCGGCCCCGGCTTCGGCGAGCGCCGGGAGTAGCCTCTCCGTCGTCGCGAGGTCCGGATCCCCCGCCTCGACGAAGACGACGAGCGCCGCCCGGTTCTCCTTCGCGGCGTGAGCGAAAGCCCTGCCGATCCGCGTCTTCACGGCGCCACCCCCTCGAGGCGGGCCACGGCCTGCACATCCTTGTCGCCGCGCCCGGAGACGTTCAGGAGGATCACCTGCCCCGTCCGCTTCGGCGCCTCGGCAATGGCCCACGCCACGGCGTGCGCCGTCTCGAGGGCCGGGATGATCCCCTCGCTCCCGGCCAGCCGGTGGAACGCGGCGAGCGCGGAAGAATCCTCGACAGACACATAGCGCGTCCGTCCCAGCTCCTGGAGCAAGGCATGCTCGGGCCCGACGGCCGGGTAGTCGAGCCCCGCCGAGACGGAATGCGTCGGGAGGATCTGTCCGCCACTGTCTTGAAGGAGGAGCGTCTTCGTCCCGTGCAGGACGCCCGGCCTGCCGGGGCCGAACCGGGCCGCGTGCTCGCCTGGGGCGAGGCTCCGCCCCCCCGCCTCCACGCCGACGAGCTCCACCTCGCGGAACGGGAGGAAAGCCCGGAAGAGCCCGATCGCGTTCGACCCGCCCCCCACGCAGGCGACGCAGACGTCGGGCAGCTTTCCCGAAAGCTCCTTCCGGATCTGGCCGATCGCCTCCCGCCCGATGACCGACTGGAAGTCCCGGACCATCACCGGGAAGGGGTGGGGGCCGAGGACCGACCCGAGGACGTAGTGCGTCGTCCGGACCGACGCGACCCAGTCACGCATCGCCTCGTTGATGGCGTCCTTCAGCGTCCTGCTTCCTCCGGCGACGGGGACGACCCTGGCGCCGAGGAGGCGCATCCGGTAGACGTTCAGCGCCTGCCGGTCGACGTCCACCTCCCCCATGTAGACCACGCATTCGAGGCCGAGGAGGGCCGAGACCGTGGCGGTCGCGACGCCGTGCTGCCCAGCGCCCGTCTCGGCGATGATCCGCCTCTTCCCCATCCGCTTCGCGAGGAGCACCTGCCCGAGGGCGTTGTTGATCTTGTGCGCGCCCGTGTGGAGGAGGTCCTCGCGCTTCAGGAAGATCCGCGCGCCGCCGAGGGACTCGGAAAGCCGCCGCGCGAAGCTGACCGGCGTCGGCCGGCCCGCGTACGTCGAGAGGAGCCGGTCCAGCTCGCGCCGGAAGGACGGGTCGCGGCGCGCGGAGCGCCACGCCGCATCCAGCTCGCGAAGCGGCTCCATCAACGTTTCGGGGACGAAGCGGCCGCCCCACGAGCCGAAGCGGCCGGAAGCGTCGGGCTCGGGGGGACGGAAGCGTCCCGGCTTCTCAGGCACGTCGTACCTCCTCGACGAAGGCCGCGACCTTCGCCTCGTCCTTTATCCCCGGCGACGCCTCGACGCCGGACGCCGTGTCCACTGCCAGCGGGTGCACGGCCGCGATCGCCGCCCGGACATTCTCCGGGCGAAGCCCTCCGGCGACGACGAAGGGACGGCGGACTCTGAGAAAAAGGAGCCGCGACCAGTCGAAGACCGTTCCCGTCCCTCCCGGGCGGCCGCCCACGGCCGAGTCGAAGTGGAGGACGTCCCCGGGCCATGACAGAGCCTGGTCGAGGTCGTCCCGCCCGACGCCGACCGTCTGCCAGAGAGACGGACCGAACGGGGGCGCCACCTCGCCTGGCGGATCGGTCAGCTGGACGGCATGGGGCCGGACGAAGGAGGCCGCCGCGCGAATCTCCTCCGTCGTGTTTCCGCCGAAGACGGCCACGACCCCCTTGGCGCCCCGCGCCGCCTCGGCGAGGGCGCGCCCCCGCTCGAGCGTGAGGCGTCGCGGCGAGCGGGGGGAAAAGACGAGCCCGATCCAGTCGACGCCGAGCTGGAGGCAGAGCGCGACGTCCTCCTCCCGCGTCAGGCCGCAGATCTTCACCTCGGTCGTCCCGCGCCCGAGGAGGTACCGGATCGCCTTCGCCCCGTCGCCCGACTTCAGGAGAGTCTCGCCGACGAGGAACGCGCCGTAGCCGGCCGCCGAGAGTCTCCTCACGTCTGCGGCAGTCTTCACGCCGCTCTCGGCGACGTGGACGACGCCTTCGGGGATCGCGCGTCCGGCGGCCTCCACCGCGCCGAGGTCGACGTCGAACGTCGCGAGGTCGCGGGCGTTCACGCCCACGATCGCGGGCCCGACGGCGAGGGCGGCCGGGACCTCCCCGGAGCCGTGCGCCTCGACGAGGACGGCGAGGCCGCGAGCGCACGCGGCGGCGTGGAGACGCCCGAGATCTTCCGCCGAAAGCGCCGAGACGATCAGGAGGACCGCGTCGGCGCCGAGGGAGAGGGCGAAGTCGAGCTGCACTTCGTCCACGATGAAGTCCTTCATCAGGACCGGGAGGCCCGAGGCCGCCTTCGCCTTCTGGATCCAGGCCGGATCGCCGCCGAAGAAGTCCTGCTCGACGACGACCGAGAGAGCGGCGGCGCCGCCGCGGCGGTAGGCACGGGCCGTCGACTCGATCGCCTCTCCGGCGTTCGGGAGGAGGATCCCGGCCGAGGGCGAGCGGTGCTTGATCTCGGCGATCAGGGCGGGAGCGCGACGGACGGCGTCGAGGAAGCGGCGCCCGTCCGACGGAAGGACCGGGCGACCAGCGGCCGCAAACTCCCCGCGCGCGAGGCGCCCACGCCTGGCGGCGAGAATCTCGCCGAGGATCGTCCCGCTCATGCCGCGCCCTTCGAGATCGCCGAAAGGAGAAGGAGGGCCTCCCGCGCCGCACCGCCGTCGATCGACGCGGCGGCGAGGCCCACGCCCTCCCGGAACCCCTCGGCCCGGCCGGCCACGACGAGCGCGGCCGCGGCGTTCATCAGGACGGTCTCCCTCGCCGTCCCGAGGTCGCCGTCGAGGATCGAATGGAGGATCGCGACGTTCCGCGCCACGTCGCCTCCCCGGAGCGTCTCCGGGGATCCTTCGGCGAGGCCGAAGTCGGCAGCCGAAAGCTCGAAGAAGCGGATGCCGGCCGGCGTCACCTCCGCCACGCGGGTCCGTCCGACCGGGAGCAGCTCGTCTCCGCCCGCCTCGTTCGCGCAGACGAAGACCCTCTCGGCCCCGAGGAGGGCAAAGGCTCCGGCCACGATCTCGATCCGCTCGGGCCGGTCGACGCCGACGATCTGCCGCGAGACCCCCACCGGGTTGCAGAGCGGTCCGGCGAGGTTGAAGATCGTCCGGATCCCCAGCTCCCGCCGAAGGGGCGCGACCCGCTTCATCGCGGCGTGGTAGACCGGCGCGAAAAAGAATCCGATCCCCGCCCTCCGGAGCGCCTCGGCGGCCCGCTCCGGCGCCATCTCGATCCCGACGCCCGCCGCGGCGAGGACGTCCGCGGAACCGCAGGTGGAGGAGACCGCCCGTCCGCCGTGCTTGGCCACGGGGACTCCGGCTCCCGCCACGACGAGCGCCGCTGCCGTCGAGATGTTGAATGTCGAAAGGCCGTCCCCGCCCGTCCCGCAGACGTCGACGGAGCCGCGCGCGAGGGACTCTTCCACCGGCGGGCGGAGGGCGCGGGACCGGAGGACGTCCACGAGCCCCGCGACGTCCTCGGCAGTTTCGTCGCGCGCCGCGAGCGCCCCGATGAACGCCGCCGCGAGTGCCCCGGGCTCCGGTCCGTCGAAAAGCTCCTCGAACGCCCCGCGCGACTCCTCGCGCGGGAGGTGACGCCCCCGCGTCACCGCGCGGAGGGCCTCCCGAAGGCGTTCCCCGCTCACGCGACCCCCTTCTCCACGAAGTTGCCAAGCAGCCTCTCCCCCTCGGGCGTCAGGATCGACTCCGGGTGGAACTGGACGCCGGCGAGAGGGCGGTTCCGGTGGGAGAGCCCCATGACGAGGCCGTCCGCCTCCGCCGTGATCACGAGGTCGGGGGGGACGGACGCGCGCTCGACGACGAGCGAGTGATAACGGGTGGCGGTGAAAGGGTTCGAGAGTCCCGCGAAGATCCCGGTCCCGCAGTGCGCGATCGCGGACGTCTTGCCGTGCATCAGAACCGGCGCCCGGACGACCTTTCCGCCGAAGACCAGTCCGAGAGCCTGGTGCCCGAGGCAGACGCCGAGGAGCGGGACCCTCTCGTTCCTCTCGATCAGCTCGCAGGAGACTCCGGCGTCCTCCGGGCGGCCCGGCCCCGGGGAGATGACGATCCGGTCCGGGCGCATCCCGAGGAGCTCCACGGCCGTCACGGCGTCGTTCCGGAAAACCCGGACGTCGGCGTCCTTCCGCGCGAGGAACTGCACGAGGTTGAAGGTGAACGAGTCGTAGTTGTCGATGACGAGGATCATCCGCCGAAGGCTCCGTATTCCGCCGCGGCACCGACGGCGCCCATCAGCGCCCGCGCCTTGTTCTCGCACTCGTCCGCCTCGGCGGAGGGGACGGAGTCGGCCACGATGCCGGCGCCCGCCTGGACGTGGAGGACACCGCCCGCCATGACGGCCGTCCGGATCGCGATCGCCACGTCGAGGTTCCCCGCGAAATCGAGGTATCCGACGGCCCCGCCGTAAGCGCCCCGCCGCACCGGCTCCAGATCCTCGATGATCTCCATGGCCCGGATTTTCGGCGCCCCCGAGAGGGTTCCCGCCGGGAAGGTCGCCGCGAGGGCCTCCACCGCGTCGCGCCCCGGCGCGAGCGCCCCGACGACGCGGGAGGCGAGGTGCATGACGTGCGAATAGCGCTCGACGGAGAAGAACTCCTTCACCGTGACGCTCCCCGGGACGGCCACCCGCCCCACGTCGTTCCGGCCGAGGTCGACGAGCATGACGTGCTCGGCGCGCTCCTTCTCGTCCGAGAGAAGCTCGCGCTCGAGGGCGAGGTCCTCCTCGCGCGTTCGACCGCGAGGGCGCGTTCCCGCGAGCGGGATCGTCTCCACCTCGGCCGAGCCGTTCTGGCGGCGAACGCGGACGAGCCGCTCCGGCGAGGCGCCGAAGATCGTCCCGTGCGGCGTCCGGAGAAAGTACTGGTAGGGAGACGGGCTGATCCGGCGGAGGGCCCGGTAGAGCGCGAACGGCTCGCCGGCATACGGCGCCGACCAACGGCGGGAGAGGACGACCTGGAAGATGTCGCCCGCCCGGATCAGCTCCTTGGCCTTCTCGACGGCCGCCATGAACTCGGCGCGCGGCAGGCTCTCTGCCCAGGTCAGCGCCGGACCCGCCCGCCGCGAGGGCGCGGGGTGCGCCTCGGAAAGAAGGGCGTCGGCGAGCCGGCCGAGACGCTCCCGGGCGGCCGCTTCGTCCCCGGCCGCGACACGCGAAAGGAAGAGGAGCCGGTGCTTGACGTGGTCGAACGCGATGACGTCGTCGAAGAGCCCGAACCAGGCGTCCGGAAGGCCGACCGGGTCGGGGTTCTTCTCCGGAAGCCTCTCCAGACGGCGGACGGCGTCGTAGCCGAGGTAACCGACGGCGCCGCCGGTGAAGGGCGGGTCGTCCTCGCCTCCCGGGAGCGGCTCGTGCGGGATCGACTTGAGCGCCGCGAAGGGGTCGCCGCCGGCTGACGGGAGCGAGGCCGACGGCGCCGTTCCGAGAAACGACCAGCGCCCCACACGCTCGCCTCCCTCGACCGACTCGAGGAGGAAGCAGGGCTCCGGGCGCGAGAGGAGCGATCGCATCACGGCGACCGGCGTCGTCATGTCGGCCGGCCGTTCGACCGAGACGAGGAGGCGCGAGGAGGAGACCGGACGGTTCACGCAGGCCTCCGCTCGCCCCGACGGTCGCGGAGCTTCCGTTCGACGTCGGACGGCGGGACGCCGCGCGCCGTCAGGAGCACGGCGAGATGGTAGAGAAGATCCGCCGCCTCGCCCGCGAGCGCGCCGTCGTCCTCCACGAGGGCGGCGATCGCCGTCTCCACGCCCTCCTCCCCCACCTTCTTCGCAATCTTCGCGATCCCGGCCTCGAGGAGCCGGTTCGTATACGAGCCGGCCACCGGACTGCGCTGCCGGTCCGCCACGATGGCGAAGAGGGGCCCGAGGTCGAGTGACGGCGCTGCCGCTGCGGGATCCAGCGTTTCGACGACGCGGAAGCAGGTACGGCTCCCCGTGTGGCAGGCCGGCCCCCGGGGGACGACGTCGTAGACGACGGCGTCGCCGTCGCAGTCGACCGAGATTGACGCGACCTGCTGGACGTTCCCCGACGTCTCCCCTTTCTTCCAGAGCTTCTGCCGCGACCGGCTGAAGAAGTGCGAATAGCCGGTCTTCCGCGTCAGCTCCAGGGCTTCCGCGTTCGCCCACGCCAGCGTCAGCACCTCTCCACTCCGGACGTCGCGCACGACGACGGGGACGAGCCCTATCTCGTCGAAGACGGCCGGGATCGGGCCCGCCGGCGCGGCCCCGGCCGCGCCGCCGAGCCGGACGGGAATTCCCGCCGAGGCGAGCGCCTGTTTCACCTCGCCGATCGTGAAGACGCGCTGGTGGAAGACGCCCGCGGCGAGGACCGCGTCGGCGCCCCCGTCCCGTATGGCCGTCACGAAGTGCGCGAGCTTTCCGGCGCCGCCTGATGCCACGATCGGGATATCCGCGGCGCTCCGGACGGCGCGGAGCATCTCGACGTCGAACCCTTCCCGGGTCCCGTCCGAGTCGACGGAGGTGAGGAGGATCTCCCCCGCCCCGAGCCCCGCCGCCTCGACGGCCCATTCCACGACGCCTTTTTCCGTGATCCGCCGCCCCCCGTGCGTCGTCACGATCATCCGGACGGCGCCGTCCGCCGTGCGGACTCTCTTGCCGTCGAGCGCGAGGACGATGCACTGCGCCCCGAACTGTTCCGAGAGCCGCCGGATCAGCTCCGGGTCGGCGACGGCCGCCGTGTTGATCGTGACGCGGTCGGCGCCCGCCTTGAGGAGGGCGTCCGCGTCCTCGACCGACCGGACGCCACCTCCGACCGTGAACGGGATCGAAAGGACCTCGGCCACGCGGGAGACGAGAGAGACGAGCGTCCCGCGGTTCTCCTGCGCCGCCACGATGTCGAGGAAGGCGAGCTCGTCGGCCCCTTCGGCTTCGTACCGGACCGCGGCCTCGACCGGATCTCCCTCGTCGCGGAGGTTCGTGAAGCGCGTCCCCTTCACGACCCGCCCAGCCGCCACGTCGAGACAGGGGATCACCCGGACCGCCAGCGTCATCGCGCCCTCCCTTCCGCCGCGAGCGCGGCGGCGAGCCGCGCTACCGTCGTCGCCCCGCCGTGTAGCGCCCGCCCGAAAATCGCTCCGCGCGCGCCTCCCGAGAGGGCCGCGTCCACCCCGGCCAGGTCCTCCTCGCCGCGCATCCCGCCCGACGCGAGGATCTCACCCGGGAAGACCGCGCGGACCGCGGCGAGGAGATCGAGATTCGGCCCTTCCATCGCCCCGTCGCGGGCCACGTCCGTGACGAGGAGAGATCGCACTCCGGACGACCAGAGCCCGGAAGCGACGGAAGCGGCATCGCCGGCTCCCGCGTCCTCGGTCCAGCCACGAACCGTCGGCCTCCCGTCCTTGCAGTCCAGCGCCACGACGAAACGAGACGCCGAGAATTCTCTTAGAAGGGAAAAAAACAACGGCCGGTCGAGAAACGGCAGGCTTCCGAGCACGAGGCGCTCGACTCTCTCTTCCTCTAGGAAATCCTCGACGGCCCTCCCCGAGCGGAAGCCTCCCCCGACCTGAACGGGAATTCCGATGGCTCCGACGATCTCGAAGATCTTCCCCCGGTTCTCCCCCCGCCCGAAGGCCGCGTCGAGGTCCACGACGTGGAGCCCGTCCGCCCCTTCGTCCGCGAAGCGCCTGGCGACTTCCACCGGATCCGCGTCGTAGACCGTCGTCTCGGAGAGGTCGCCCCTGAGGAGGCGCACGACGCGCCCCTCCCTGAGATCGATCGACGGCCAGAGAGCGAGACGGTCCGCGCTCACACGGGCTCCGGCGCGAGGAAGTTCAGGAGGAGCTTCCGCCCGGCTTCGGAGGATTTCTCGGGGTGAAACTGGCAGCCCCAGACGTTCCCGCACTGGACGGCGGCGGGGAACGGCCCTCCGTGGTCGCTGGTCGCCGCGACGTCCTCCGGGTCGACTCCCTCGGGGCGGTACGAATGGACGAAGTAGACGTACGTCCCGGCCGGAACGCCCGAGAAGAGCCCGCTCTCTCTCCGGACGTCGAGCGCGTTCCAGCCGACGTGAGGGACCCTGACGTTCGCGGAGAAGGGGACGATCCGTCCCCGGACGACGCCGAGGCCGGGCGTCACGCCGTGCTCCTCGCTCTCGTCGAAGAGGAGCTGGAAACCGAGACAGAGGCCGAGGAGGCGCGAGCCGCTGCGGACGGCCTCGAGGAGGGCCGAGTCGAGCCCCGTCTCGGCGAGGCGCTTTCGGGCCGGGGCGAACGCGCCAACGCCCGGAAGGACGATCCGGCTCGAGGCCGCGACGTGCACGGGGTCGGCCGTCAGCTCCACCTCCGCCCCGAGGCGCCGGAAAGCCCGCGTGACGGAGGCGATGTTTCCGACGCCGTAGTCGACGAGCGTGACGGGCGCGCTCATGCCGTCAGCGTCCCCTTCGTCGAGGGGACCCCGCTCCCCGTCCGCGCCGCGGCGATCCGGAGCGCCCGGGCCGCCGACTTGAAGACCGCCTCGGCCGCGTGGTGCCCGTTCCTCGCCCGGATCACGTCGATCTGGAGGTTCAGCTTTCCGCGGAATGCGGCCGACTTCCAGAATTCCTCGACGAGGGCGAAGGGGAACTCCTTCGTCACGAGGAGAAGCTCCTTGTCCACCGGCGACTCGAAGACGAGGTAGGGCCTCCCCGAGAGGTCCACGACGCTCCGGACGAGCGCCTCGTCGAGAGGGACCGTGCTCTCGCCGAACCGCTCGATCCCGGCCCGGTCGCCGAGCGCCGTGGCGAGAGCATCGCCGAAGGCGAGCCCCACGTCCTCGACCGTGTGGTGCGCGTCGATGTGCGTGTCGCCCGTCGCGCGGACGGAAAGGTCGAGCCGCCCGTGCTTGGCGAGCGTCTCGAGCATGTGCGAGAGGAACCCGACCGGCGTCACGACGTCTCCCGTTCCGGTCCCGTCCAGGTCGAGCCGAAGCTCCACCGACGTCTCCTTCGTGGTTCGCGACACGGTGCCGATCCGGCTCATGCCTTCCCCTTTCCCTTCACGATCTTCCCAAGCCCCTCGAGGAAGAGATCGTTCTCCTCGCGCCGTCCGATCGTGACGCGAAGCCGATCCGGCGCCGCGGGGCCGAGGTCCCTGACGAGGATTCCGCGCTGAAGAAGCTCATTCCTCACCCGCTGCGACCCGCCCCCCGGCGGCTCGACGAAGAGGAAATTCCCCGCGGCGGGGGCCACCTTCGCGCCCATCGCCCGGAGCGCTCCGGCCACCCGCTCGCGCTCCCGGACGATCCCGGCCACACAGAGACGAGAGGGCCCGGGATCCTCGAGGAGGGCCACGGCCAGCTCCTCCGCCGCCTGGTCGACGCTGAAGGGAAGGACCGCCTTCGCGACCTCGCGCGCGAGGTCCGGGCGGGCCACGGCGTAGCCGATCCGGAAGCCCGCAGCCGCAAACGCCTTCGAGAAGGTCCGGAAGACGACGACGTTCCGGCCTTCGTCCACGAGCGGAAGCGCGCTCGTCTCCGCCGGGGCGAAGTCGACATAGGCCTGGTCGACGAGGACGACGGGCGCCGTCTCCGAGAGTCTTCGCAGGAATCGGGCCCCCGCCGCCGTTCCCGTCGGATTGTTCGGGGAGCAGACGAGAGGAATGGTCCGGGGCGATTCTTCGACAGCGCGGAGGACGGCGGTTTCGTCGAACGCGAAGCCGTCCCCGACGAGCGGGACCTTCACGACTTCGGTCTGCGCGATCGCGGCGAGCTGCGGGTAGAGCGAGAAGGTCGGCGGCGTGAGGAGGAGCCGCCCTCCCCCCGCGAAGACGTTGATCGCCGCGAGGAGGATCTCTCCAGATCCGTTCCCGACGACGATCTCTTCCGGGCTTCTTTCGAGAGTCGCGCCGATCGCCTTCCGGAGCCGACCGGAGCCGAACTCCGGGTAGAGCGACCAGCGTCTCGTCTTCAGCCGGGCGAGGACTTTCTCCTTCACGTCGTCCGGGACGTCGAAAGGGGACTCGTTGAAGTCCAGCTTCGCGCGGACCGGCACCGGGAGGTCGGGGACGAGCGAATACGACGTCAGGGCCGCGATGCCCGGGCGGGCGGGGTTTCCCCTACTCACTCAAGCCTCCGCCTCACCGACCGCTCGTGCGCCACGAGCCCTTCGAACCGCGCGAGCGAGGCCGCCGCCGGGCCGAGCCGCCGGGCCGCCGCCGGCGGGACCTCGACGCTCCGGCCCCAGCGGTAAAAGTCGCGGACCGAAAGGCCCGAGAAGCTCCGCGCGGCACCCCCCGTCGGGAGGACGTGGTTGGGACCCGCAACGTAGTCGCCGAAAGCGGTGGGAGTCGAAGAGCCGAGGAAGAGCGCTCCCGCCGTCGCCAGGAGTCCGCGGCCGGCTCTTTCCGCCGACTTTCCCATGACCTGGACATGTTCGGCGGCGACCGCGGCGGCAGATGAAACGGCGCGGGCAATCCCTTCGAAGACGAAGATGCGGCCGCGGCGGCGGAGCGCCGCCTGCATGGTCCTGCGCGCCGGCCCGCCGGCGAAGCTCTCGAGCTGGGCGGCCACCTCCGACCGAACCGCCCGCGCGAGCCGTTTCGAGTTCGTGAAGAGGAGGCAGACGGCTTCGGAGTCGTGCTCCGCCTGGGCGAGGAGGTCCGCGGACACGAGATCCGCGCGGGCGTCCGCCGACGCCACGATCAGGACCTCGGACGGCCCGGCCGGGAGATCCACGGCCACCAGCGCCGACACGAGGTGCTTGGCGGCCGCGACCCAGCGGTTGCCCGGGCCGACGACCTTCGCACAGCCCGCCACCGAGACGAGCCCGGCGACTCCGTGCGCGCCGCCGGCGAGGAGCACCTCGGAAATTCCCAGCTCGCGAAGAGCCCAGCGAAGCTCGGGACTCGCGAGATACGCGCGGGGGGGCGTCGCGACCACGACGCGCGGGATGCCCGCAACCTGAGCCGGAACGACTCCCATCAGGAGAGACGACGGATAGAAGGCGCGTCCGCCGGGCACGTAGACGCCGACAGAGTCGAGCGGGAACGGCTTCTCGATGAACCGGACGCCGAGTGAATCTTCGAAAACGAGCGGCGACGGTTTCTGCCTTTCGTGGTAGGCCCGAACGCGCCGGACGGCCAGACGAAAGGCGCGTGCAAACGAGAAGTTGACGACGGGAGGGGAATCTCGGGAGGGATCGACGAGAAGATTCTTCGAAGGTAGAGAAACTCCGTCGAACTTCCGGACGAACCGTGCGAGAGGAACTCTTCCTTTTCGAAGAACCTCTTCGACGACTGGCAGAATCTCGCGCAGCGTCCGGAAGTCGGGCGCGTCGCGCCGCTTTGCGAGGAATTCCTCCAGATCCCTTCGCCCTCTCGCCGTTCCGGCGTCGACGATCTTCAGCATGGCTCCCCCGCGGCGGCCCGGAGGCGCCGGACGAGATCCGCGACCTCCTCGCGGCGCGAGACGAGGGCGGCCCGGCCCGCGATCAGGACGGCCCGGCTCGGCGCGATCGTCTCGATCTCCGCGAGGCCGTTCGCGGCCATCGTGGAGCCCGTCTCGATCAGGTCGACGACGACGTCCGTCAGGCCCAGCGTGGCCGCCAGTTCGACGGAGCCCGCGAGCGGGACGATCTCGAAGGGGATCTTTCGCGCGTCGAAGAAGCGGGTTGCCGACCGCCGGTACTTCGTCCCGACGCGGATCGGGTGGCCGTTCGGCCGGAAGCTCTCGCCAGCGCGGCCGATGAGCGAGAGGCGGCACTCGCCGAACGGCAGCTCCACGGGCGAGAAGACCTCTTCTCCCGACTCTTCCACGCGGTCGCTTCCGACGATCCCGAGGTCGGCCCCGCCCTGCGCCACGTAAGTCGAGACGTCGTCGTCCTTGAGGAGAAGAAGCTCGAGGCGGCCCGGGAGGTCGGCGAGGACGAGCCGCCGGCCGCCCGGCTCCGGAAGGTCGACGCCCGCGGCGCGGAGGATGCCGAGGGACTTCGGCAGGAGCCGGCCCTTTCCGACGGCGAGACGAAGCGGCCGCCGCGTGCCCGGGCTCTCCGCTCCGGCGACCGCCGCCGCGAGCGCCTCCAGGCCGACGCAGAAGCCGAGGGCCGGCGTCGGCGCACCGAACCGGCCGAGGAGACGGTCGTAGCGACCGCCCGAGACGAGCGGCGCGGCCCCGTCCACGACGTCCACCGCGAAGGTGAGGCCTGTGTAGTAGGGGGCGTCGGGCGTTCCCGCGAGGTCGACGACGACGGAGACGCCGGGTCGGGCCGAGCGCGCCTTCGCCGCGGCGCGCGTGAGCGACTCGGCTCCCTCGCGAAGAACGGGCGCGGCGAAGAGCGGCGAGGCCGGTTCGAATCCGGAGAGCAACGACCGGGAGATCTCCGCGGCCCGCTCCCGCCCGGCTCCGGAGGCGACGAGCCGTCGCTCGACGGAGGTGACGCGCCGTGTCCGGACCTCTGCTTCGACGTCCTCATTGGCCGAGCCGTCCCCGCGAGCGAGGTCCGGAGCGGCGGATGCGAGGAGCGACGGGAGAAGCCCGGCGAAGCCGAGCGTCACGCGGAGAGACTCCGTCGGGATCCCGGAGAGGCAGCCGAGCGCGAGGGCGAGCATCGCCTCGTCGGCGTCGAACGACGGGTCGCCGTACCGTTCGGCCCCCACCTGCGCGAATTCGCGCGCGCGGCCGACGCCGGTCGGCTCGTCCCGGATGACGTCTCCACGGTAGAAGAGGGAGACCGGCAGCGCCGCGGGCGAAAGGCGCGGAGCCACGACGCGCGCGGCCATCGGCGTGAAGTCCGCGCGGAGCGCGAGCGTCTGCCCTTCGCGGTCGAGGAAGCGGTAGATCCGTTCGTCCCCTTCGGCCGTGACACCCCGGTAGGGCTCGGCGTA
Organism: Acidobacteriota bacterium; assembly: GCA_037443065.1. GTDB lineage: Bacteria > Acidobacteriota > Thermoanaerobaculia > UBA5066 > UBA5066 > DAOMFB01. The sequence goes on from JBBIPB010000012.1 coordinate 35,213, forward strand.
GTCGAGAACCGGGAGGATCACCTCCAGGAGTCCTGCTTCGGCGAGGCGCGAGACGACTGCCTCCTCGGCCCGCCGCCTGCGCGCGGCCGCCTCGAAGAGGAAGGCCGAGACGCCGCGGGGGAGGTTCGGATCGGGGGCGGGGCTCATCCCGTCGCTCCGGAGGAGAAGGAAACGGCCGGGGAGAAGAGGTTTCTCTTCCGTTCGGGGAGCCGGCTCACGAGATCGGCCGCCGATACCGGGCGGCCGGTGAAGAGCGACGCCTGCCCTGCCGCCTGCGCGAGAAGGAACGCGAAACCGTCCACGACCTCGCACCCCGCGGCGCGCGCGGCGCGGACGAGAGCCGTTCCCCCTTCGCGGTAGGGCGCGTCGACGACGAGGAGACCCGGCACGAGGAGCGACGGAGCGCAGGGGAGCGGATCGTCGGGAGACAGGCCCAGCGGCGTCGCATTCACGAGAACGCGGGGGGAGACCGACGGGAGATTCTTCGAAAGGTAAGAGACCCCGAGCGAAGAGGCGACCCTGGCCCCTGTCGCTTCGGTTCGGCTCGTGAGAACGACCTCGTAATTCTTCTTTCGAAGCACCCCGGCGGCGATTCGGGCTGTCCCACCGGCGCCCAGAACGAGAGCCCGTTCCCCCTCCTTCGCAGAAGGAATCATCTCCTCGAGGGCGTTCTTGTCCGTGTTGGCCGACCGGACGGCGTCGTCTTCGCCACCTTCTCCGAAGATCAGCGTGTTGACCGGCTCCTCCGCGCCGGCGAACGCGGCGGCCTCTTCCTTGAACGGAATCGTCACCGACGCAGCGGAGAGCGGGAGCCCGAGTCGCGCGAGGCCGCTCCGAAGCGCGGGCAGCTCGTTCACGAGCGACCGGAGGGCAAACGGAACGTAGAGCGTCTCCTTGCCGAGGGCCTCGAGGTTTGCATTCTGGAGCGTGGGCGAGAAGGAGTGGGAGACGCGGGAGCCGAGGAGCGCGATCAGCCTCCGGACGCGCCGCACCCGGCCGACCCCGTAGACTCCCGCGAGGTCTGCGGCGGAGAGCTGGCCCGGCGCGGTCCCCCGCCCCGGGACGAGCGCTGCGAATGCGAGAGGCGCTCCGAGGTAGGGCGCGAGGACGCGCGTCGCGATGCCCGCCTCGCCCATCGCGAGGAGCGAGACGTTCCGCCCTGCGAAGGAGGCCTGCGCCTCGAGCAGACGAAGCGCGTCCGAGGAGTCGTTCGCCGTCGCGGAGATCTTCACGAACCGGGCCCCCGTCGCGGCCATCCGCTCGGCGAGGCCCGGGAGATCCGGCGGGAGTCCCTCGAGATCGTGAACCGAGAGAACGACTCTCTCTCTAGGGAAACCGAGAAGCCCCTTGTTCTCGCCCGCGCGAAACTCCACGTCGACGAGATCGAACCCGGCCGAGAGGGCGTCCGCGAGACGGGAACGCGCCATCGACGCGTCACCCCCGAAGGCACCTCCCTCTGGTTCCGATCGAAGGGTGGCGATGAGCATCTTTCCTTCGAAGCACGCGCGAAGCGCGCCCGGATCTTCCGGCTCGCGAAAGCCGTCCAGACGAATCTCCACGAAGCCGAGATCAGCCGCCTTCGCCGCCGCCTCGCGGGCCTCCGCCATCGAGGCCGGCCGGAACGAGCCGACGATCTCTGTCTTTTCCGCGCTCAGGACCAAACGAAAACCCCCTCCGGTCCGGAGGGGGTCGA
>JBBIPB010000013.1:0-32667 GCA_037443065.1 Acidobacteriota bacterium
GTGCCGGGGTAGGCGTACGCCGACGACAGCCCGGCCAGCACCGCGCCGAGCGCGACGCCTTCGTCTCCTAGCAGGATCCTGCGGGGCATGGAACCTCCGACCGGTTGACCCCTGGGCCCGTGGCCCCGCGCCGCCCCCCTCGGCGCCCGCTCGGCCGGCGATCTCGAGGACTCGCGTCGCGATCCGGTCGACGAACCAGCGGTCGTGGGAGACGAAGACGATGGCGCCTTCGAAAGCCTCCAGCGCCTCCTCGAGCCGCTCGCGGGCGTCGAGGTCGAGGTGGTTCGTCGGCTCGTCCAGAAGAAGGAGGTTCGCGCCGCCGAAGACGATCCGCGCGAGCGACAGCCTCCCCCGCTCGCCCCCGGAGAGGGTTCCGAGGCGCTGCTCCACCTCGTCCCCCCGGAAATCGAAGAGGGCGAGGAAGTCGCGCGCCTCCTGCACGGTGAGCGTCGGGTCGAGATCGGTCACGACGTCGAGGACCTTTGCCGACGGCGCAAGGTCGACCATCTCCTGGTCGTAGTAGCCCGCGAGGACTCCCGTCCCCCACTTCATCGAGCCGGAGAGAGGCGGGATGACGCGCGCCAGAGTCTTCAGGAGCGTCGTCTTCCCGCAGCCGTTCGGCCCCCAGAGCGCGAGCCGCTCTCCCCGCCGGAGCAGGAACGTGAGCGGCGGGAGGAGCGGCCCGGTCCCGGCCCACCCCGCCTCGATCCCGAAGGTCTCCAGGACCCGCCCGCCCGAGACGCGCGCCTCCTCGAAGCGGAAGACCACCTCGTTGGTGTCTTCGCGAGGGGCCTCGACCCGCTCGAGGCGCGCCAGCATCTTGCTCCGAGCCTGCGCCTGCTTCGTCTTCTGGCCGGCGATGTTCCGGCGGATGAAATCCTCGGTCCGTTCGACGAGCTTCCTCTGCTCCTCGGCCACCTTCGACCGGAGCCGCTCGCGTTCGGCTTTGAGCTTCCGGTAGGTGTCGTAGTCGCCGGGGTAGTCCTCGAGCTGGCCGTGCGCGACCTCCACGATCCGGTCGCAGACGGCGTTCAGGAAGCGGCGGTCGTGCGAGACGACGAGCGCGGCCTGCCCCGCCGTCCGCTTCCGCTCCGAGAGCCATTCCTCGAGGAACTCCATTCCGGACACGTCGAGGTGGTTCGTCGGCTCGTCGAGAAGAAGGACCCGTGCCGACGTGAGAAGGAGCCGGGCGATCTGCGCCCGGTGCTTCTGTCCGCCGGAAAGCTCGCCGACCGGGCGGTCCCACGTCTCGGCGGGGAGCCCGACGCCCGTCAGGACCCGTTCGATGCGGGCGTCGGCCTCGTAGCCGCCGTCACGCGCGAACTGCTCGCGGCGGTCGTCGTACTCGTGGAGGAAGGCGTCGAGAACCTCCCGCGGGGCGGACGCGCTCCGCGCGGCGATCTCCTCTTCGAGACGGCGCATCTCCCGTTCCGCCCCGGCGAGATGGTCCTGGGCGCGTGCGACGAAGGCCCGGAGGTGCTCGTCCCCCTCGGGCTCGACGGCCTGTTCGAGCGAGGCGAACGTCGTCGTCCCGGCGACCAGCCGGCGGCCGGCGTCGGGCTCCAGGAGCCCCTGGATGATCCGGAGGACTGTCGTCTTCCCGGCCCCGTTCCGCCCCACGAGGCCGACGACCCGCCCGGGATCGTGCTGCCACGTCGCGTTCGTGACGACGTCCTTCGTGCCGAAGCTCTTCGCGACGTTCTCCAGCCGGTAGAGCACCGGCGGAGGATAAACGAAGGGGTCCGGTCAGGTCGCCGACTCGGTCTGCCGCAGCTCGGGCCAGCGGACCAGCCAACGCGGGACGTTTCGGCAGTAGGCCTCGTATTCCTCGCCGAAAGTCCGCCGGAGGGCGGGCTCCTCGTAGAGGACGACGAAAAGGTGGAAACCGAAAAGAACGGAGAACCAGTAGCCGATCAGCTCGCCCGACCGGAAGAGCGCCGCCTCGCCGAGGACGACGTTCAGCACCGCGACGTACATCGGATTCCGGACCCAGCGGTATAGGCCCGTCACGACGAGCGTCTTCGGCGGGTCGAGCGGGAAGGGGGTGCCGCGCCCCTTTCTCGCGAAGTCGACCACGCAGGAGAGGAAGGCCGCAGCGCCTCCTGCGACCAGGAGGAGCCCGAGCGCCCTCCAGCCGAGCGACGCAAGAGTGGGCCACTCGGGCGGGGTCCCGCGCGTGAGAAGGACGAGATACGGGAAGCCAGCGACCATCATTCCGGGGAACGCGAAGACGAAGAGAAGGTCCTTGATCCAGATCATCGCCCCGACTCTACGCCCACCGTGCTCACCCACAGCGAAAGAGGTTCAGAGCCGCTCGACGGCCAGCGGGAGCGGGGCGATCGGGGTTCCGGCGGGAGCGATCTCGAAGCAGGAAGCGAGGCGGCGGAAGAAGGCCTCGTTCGGACTCGCCGTGGGGCCCAACTCGACGGTGGCGAGCGTCTCCCCCTTCCGGACCGCGTCGCCCGGCTTCTTCCGGATCCGGAACCCCGAGGCCGGGTCGATCGGGTCGTCCTTCGTCCGCCGGCCGCAGCCGATCTCGATTGCGAGAAGGCCGAGCTCCCGCGTCGCGATGCCGGACAGGACTCCCGACTCCGGCGCCGAAAGGTCTCTCCGCCCGGCGGGCCGGGCGAGACGGGAAGGGTCGTCGCAGACCGCCGCATCTCCCCCCTGCGCACGGATCATCCGCGCGAACGTCTCGAGTGCGCGCCCGTCCGAGAGCGCCGCATTGAGCCGGGTCCGCGCCGCCTTCTCGCTCCGCTCCAGCCCGGCCGCCATCACGAGATCGACGCCGAGCAGGAGGACGTTCTCCCGGAGGTCGGCCGGGCCCTCGCCCCCGAGCATCCGGATCGACTCTTCGACCTCGTTCGCGTTCCCCACCGCCTCGCCGAGAGGACGGTCCATCGCGAGGATCCAGCCGGAGGCCTTCCGCCCCGCCGCCCGCGTCGTGTCGACGAGCGCCCGGCCGAGCGTCCGCGCGTCGGCCGGGTCAGACATGAAGGCCCCGTTTCCCGTCTTCACGTCGAAGACGACGGCCTGGGCGCCGGTCGCGAGCTTCTTCGAGAGGATGGAGGCCGTGATGAGCGGGATCGACTCGACCGTCCCCGTGACGTCCCGGAGCGCGTAGAGACGCCGGTCTGCCGGAGCGACGGCGTCGGTCTGGCCGATCAGCGCGCACCCGACGGTGTCGAGGAGCCGGTCGAAGTCGGACTTCGGGAGCGCCGTCTTCAAGCCGGGGATCGCTTCCAGCTTGTCGAGCGTTCCCCCCGTGTGCCCGAGGCCGCGCCCCGACATCATCCCGGCCTTCACGCCGGCGGCGGCGAGGAGCGGCGCGAGGACGAGCGTCACCTTGTCCCCCACACCTCCGGTCGAGTGCTTGTCGGCCACGAAGCCGTGGGGCGCGAGGTCCCACGTCTCCCCCGACCTCATCATCGCGAAGGTGAGGGCCGCCGTCTCGGCCGTCGTCATCCCGCGGCAGCAGACCGCCATCAGGAGCGCCGCGGCTTGTTCGTCGGAAATCGAATGGTCCGTGATTCCCCGGACGAAGTCCGCGATCTCCCCTTCCGTCAGCTCCGCGCCGTCCCGCTTCCGGACGATCGTCCGGACGAAGAGGCTCATTTGGCCGGGACCTCCCGGAGAGACCTCTGGATCCGCTCGCGCCAGTCGGCCGCCGCCTGGAGGGCGGCCCTCGCGTCCGCCCTCCGCCACGTCCGGCCGTCCCAGAGGACCTTGCCGTCCACGACGGTGAGCGACACGTCGCTTTCCTTGACCGAGTAGACGAGCGCGGAGGCGATGTCGTAGATCGGCCGGGTTCGCGGGGCGTTCAGGTCGACGGCGATCAGGTCCGCGGCCTTCCCGGGCTCGAGCGAGCCGATCTTCCTTTCGAGACCGAGAGCACGTGCTCCTTCGATCGTCGCCATCCGGAGGAGATCCCGCGCCGGAAGGACGGTCGGGTCGAGCGCCGTCACCTTCGCGAGCTTCCCGGCGAAATCCATCGCCTCCCACATGTCGAGGTCGTTGTTCGACCCCGCCACGCCGTCCGTCCCGAGGCCGACCGTGACACCCGCCTTCCGCGCCGCGACGATCGGAGCGACCCCCGAGCCGAGCTTCATGTTCGACTCGGGATTGTGCGAAAGGGCGACCTTCTTCGCCGCGAGGATCGCGAGGTCCCCGTCGTCCAGCCAGACGCCGTGCGCGGCGAGGACGCGCGGCCCCAGAAAGCCGATCGAGTCGAGCCACCTCACGGAGGTCGTGCCGTACTTCTCCTTCATCTGCCGCTGCTCGTCCTTCGTCTCGGAGACGTGGATCAGGAGGGGCGCGTCGAACTCGTCGGCCATCGCCCGGGCGGCGAGGAGGGTTTCCTTCGAGCAGGTATACGGAGCGTGCGGCGCGACCGCCGCCGTGATCCGGCCGTTCCCTTTCCACTTCTCGAGGAAGGCGCGCGTCACCGCCTTCGTCTCCTCGAGGTCCTTGTGGTCCGGCGCCGGGAAGTCGAGCCACGTCTCCCCGAGGACCGCCCGCATTCCGCAGGCGTCCACGGCGGCCGCCACATCCGACTCGTAGTAGTACATGTCGGCGAAGGTCGTCGTCCCGCCGCGGACCATCTCGAGGCAGGCGAGCGTCGTCCCGGCCTTCACGAACTCCGGCGAGACGTTCTTCGCCTCGGCCGGGAAGATCGACTTCTGGAGCCAGACCATCAGGGGCTGGTCGTCCGCGATGCCACGCATGAGAGTCATCGCGGCGTGCGTGTGGGTGTTCACGAGGCCCGGCATGACGACCGAGCCCTTCCGCTCGATACGCTCCGCCGGCTCCCAGAGCCGGTCCGCGTCCGCGACGTTCATGATGTCGAGGATCACGCCGTCCTTCACGATGATCGCGGCTTCCGACACGACGCGAAACACGGGGTCCATCGTCACGACGGCTCCCGCGATGACCATCAGGTCGCACGGCGCCTTCGCCGCCGCGGCAGGCGCCGCCGCCGGCTCCGGCGCGGGCGCGGCCTTCCTCTGGGCGGCTGCCGGAAGCGCGAGGAGGAGAACGAGGAGCGCCCGGGCGATCGTCCTGAACCTCATTCAGGGCCTCCGAACTCGAAGGCGAGGGGAAGGAGCGCCGCGAGGCGGCTCTCGACCCGTCGCCCTCCGGTCGTCTCCATGACGACCTCGATGTCGCGGCACTGGTCCCAGAGAACCTGGCGGCAGGCGCCGCACGGGGCGGTCGGCTCGTCGGCGGCCGTCACGACGGCGACGGCGCGGAAGCCGCGGGCCCCTTCGGAAAGGGCCTTGAAGACCGCCGTCCGCTCGGCGCAGACCGTCAGCCCGTACGACGCCGACTCCACGTTGCACCCTCCGAAGAGGCGTCCGTCGTCAGAGAGGAGCGCCGCGCCGACCGTGAACCTCGAGTACGGCGCCGACGCGTGCCGCCGGGCCTTCGCCGCGGCCGCGACGAGCGCTTTCTTTTCGGCGGCCGTGAGAGGCCGGTCCGCCTTCCGCCTCATCGCCGGCGTGCCTTCCCCCCGTCGGGGGGCGCCTCGCCGGTCCGGCCCGAGCCGATCGCCTCGACGAGGGCCGTGAGCAGCCGGACGAAGCGGACCTTCACGCGCTCGGTCGTCTCGAGGACCTCGGTGTGGGCGAGCGGCCTGTTCAGGACTCCTGCCGCCATGTTCGTGATGCACGAGATCCCGACGACGCCGACGCCCATCTGGGCCAGCGCGATCACCTCGGGCACCGTCGACATCCCGACCGCGTCCGCCCCGAGGACCCGGAAGGCCCGGATCTCGGCCGGCGTCTCGTACGACGGCCCGTGGAGGCCGACGTAGACGCCGCTCTTCAGGGGGATGCGCTCGCGCCGCGCGACGCGGAGCGCGACCTTGCGGAGGTCCTTCCGGTAGGCGTCCGACATGTCCGGGAAGCGCGGGCCCATGTCGTCGTCGTGCCGCCCGATGAGCGGGTTCGACCCGAAGAAGTTGAGGTGGTCCTCGATGAGCATCAGGTCTCCCGGCCGCATCGAGCGTGCGATCCCTCCCGCCGCGTTCGTGACGACGACGTCGCGGCAGCCGACGAGCCCGAGGACGCGGGCCGGGAAGACCGTGAGCGACATCGGGTGCCCTTCGTAGTAGTGGACACGCCCCGAGAGGACGACCGTCGGGACCCCCCCGACGCGCCCCGCGACGAGCTTTCCGGCGTGGCCGACGACGGCCGCGGCGGGGAAGCCGGGGATCTCGCCGTACGGAATCGTGAGCGCGTCCTCAAGCCCTTCGGCGAACCCTCCGAGGCCCGAGCCGAGGATGACCCCGACCGCCGGGGGTTCCGGAAGTTTCTTGCTCAGCCAGTCGGCCGCGGCTTTCAGCTTCGCGTCCATGTCGTCCCTCTCTTCTAGGAAAGGATTCCGGCGATCGTGGCGCTCATGAAGGTCGCGAGCGACCCGCCGAGAAGCGCCCAGAGCCCGAGCCGGGCGATGTCGCTCTTCCGGCTCGGGGCGAGCCCGCCGATGCCGCCGATCTGGATGCCGATCGAGGAGAAGTTCGCGAACCCGCAGAGGGCAAAGGAGGCGATGAGGCGCCCCTTGGCGGTCCACTCGGCGATCGGGATCTTCGACATCTCCGCGTACGCGACGAATTCGTTGAGGACGGTCTTGAAGCCGATGAGCCGGGCGACCTTCTCGCAGTCGACCGCCGGGACGCCCATGACCCACGCGAGCGGCCAGAGCATCCTCGAGAAGAGCCACTGGAGGGACAGCTCGGGGAAGCCGGCCTTCGCCCCGGCCCACGTCAGAGCGCCGTTGAAGAGCGAGATGAGGGCGATGAAGGCGATCAGCATCCCGCAGATGTTGATCGCGAGCGCGACCCCCTGAGAGGCGCCGGCGGCCGCCGCTTCGATGACGTTGGCCTGTTCGTGCTCGATCTTCACCTTGACGGCGCCGGCGGTGAGCGGCGTGCCGACCTCCGGGCGGAGGATCTTCGCGATGACGATCGTGGCGGGCGCCGCCATGACGGAGGCCGTGATCAGGTAATGGGCCGGAATCCCCATCGCCGCGTAGGCGAGCAGAACGGCGCCCGAAATGTGGGCCATCCCGCCCGTCATCATCGTCAGAAGCTCGGAGTTCGTCATCTTCGGGATGTAAGGCGCAACGATGATCGGCGCCTCCGTCTGCCCGATGAAGATGTTCGCCGCGACGGCCAGCGACTCGGCCCCGGAGACCCTCAGGAGCTTCGTCATGACGATGGCGAAGACCTGCACGACTCGCTGCATGATCCCGACGTAGTAGAGGATCGTGAAGAACGCGCAGATGAAGATGACGATCGGCATCACCTTGAAGGCGAAGATGAACGGCGAAAAGTCGACGCCCGTCGCCTTGGCGATCTGCGCCCCGACCCCCGGCTGGGAGATCCACCCGAAGACGAACTCGGCCCCCTTGTCGGAGTAGGCGATCGCCCCCGTGATCCCGTCGGAGAAGCGCTTCAGAGCCTCCGCACCGGCAGGCCAGGCGATGACGACGCCGCCGAGGGCGAACTGCAGGATGACGCCCCAGACGACCGTCGCCCAGCGGATCCTCGACCGGTTCTTCGACAGGAGAACGGCCAGTCCGAGGATGACGGCCAGTCCGATGAGCCCCGTGAAACGATCCAAGCTCTCCTCCTTGGTGCCGGGACGAGGGAAAGCCGAAGGATAACCCGTCGCGTCAGAAGCGGAGCGTCCGGGCGTCGCTTTCGCGCCCGCGCCAGACGTTCCGCCCGAGGACGCCGTTCACGAAGGCCGAGCGGGCCGCGGTGACAAACCGGCGAGGCCCCCCGAGCAGAACGAGCGTCGGGAGAAGGCCGTCCAGAAAGGTCAGGAGAAGCGCTGGAAGGGCGATGGCCGGCGTTCCCCCCCATCCCCCGGTAGAGGTTCTTCGTGAAGCCGTGAGCCGTCTCGAGGAACCCGTGGTAGATCCGGACGGAGATCGAATCGAGAGCCAGTGCGATGCCGCAGCGGAAGCCTGCGCGCTTGGCCCGGATGCCGAGGAGAATGTCGTCGACGACGGAAGCCTTCTGTGCCTCGTGGCCGCCGAGCGCGTCGTAGGCCCGCCCGGCGCTCGCCGCGCCGCCGGCGGCAGCTTCGGAACGAGCCGCCAGAAGAGCGCGACGTTCAGCACGTGTCTCTGATGGTACCCGGCGCCCGGATTCCTTCTGATGCATGGGTCCCATGGAATTGCCGCGGATCGGGTCCCATAGGACAGGGTGGAGGTGTTCGTCCATGAGTATTTGTGCGCGGATTCTCCGCCTGTGTCTCCCCGCCATGTTGGTGGCTTCGACACAGAGCCTCGCCCAGAACCTCGTCGCGAACCCATCCTTCGACATCCATCTCGGAGGCTGGTACAACTTCGGGCCGGCGGGTGGGTCCAGCACGGCCTGGGACCCGCTGGATTCCGGAGGCTCTTCGGTCTCGGGCTCGGCCCTCCTCACGAACACCGCCGCGAGCGGGACGTCGGCGAGTGGGCTCTGGCAATGCGTCCCTGTCGTGCCGGGCGTCTCGTACTTCGCCTCCATGAAGGTCCTCGTGCCGGGCGCCGTGGCCTCGGGGGGCTATCCCGCGCTGCAGGTCAACTGGTTCGCGGGGACGAACTGCGGGGGAATGATCTCCCCGACGAGCACGCAGTTCGCGCCAGCCTCGGATGTCTGGACGACGGTGAGGACGAGCCCGGCCACGGCACCCCCGAACGCCATCACGGCCCTCGTCCAGCCCTATATCTTCAAGACCAGCGCGGGAGGGACCTACCAGGCATGGGTCGACGACATCGGCCTCATGCCGGCCAGCTCGACGCTGACGATTCCCGCCTCGGCTTCGATCCACGGGTTGCCCCCGACGTTCTTTCACACCGACCTCTGGATCCTGAACAACTCTCCCGTGAACACGGCTGTCGTAGCCCTCCGCCACCGCTGCCCCGCCGCGCAAACGTGCGCCGGCGGTACGAAGATGGCCTACCTCCGGCCTCGAACGTCGAATCTCTTCCCTGACGTCATCGGGATCCTCTTCGGCGACCCCGAGACCTCGGGCGTCATCGAGATCTCCTACGACCCGTCGGTCGCCAGTATCACCGCGGGATCGAGGACCTACACGCCCAGTTGGCCCGCCCCGACGAACGGGACCACGGTCCCGGCTCTCCTGGCGAGCGAGGCGCGTACTCACGCCATTTTCTGGGGCCTCTCGGCATACGGTGGCAACACCGCGGGCGGCTTCCGGTCGAATGCCGGCGCCTACAACCCGTGGGATTCGTCCGTGGACGTGACCTTCACGCTCTACGACTCCGGCGGCATCCTGGCCGGCTCGCCGTGGACGAAGACCCTGGGACCGCATGAGCCTTTCCAGGCCGACGTCTTCAAGCTCACGAATAACTCAGGCGTCGTGACCACGAACCACTACCTCGTGGCGACTTCCACGGCTCCGGTTTTCTCCTATGTGACGGTCGTGGACAACCAGACGGGCGACACGATCTTCGTGCCCGCGAGCGACGACCGGTAGCCGGCCGGGGCTCCTCGCGCGCCACGTCGTCAGTCGCGACGACGTGACATCATTCCCGGGCGTGGACGCCGAACGACTGCTGGGGTTGATCGCCGGTCACCTCGAGGGCACCGGCGCACCGTGGGCGCTGGCGGGAGGCTTCGCGTTGAACGCGCTGGGCTTTGCCCGTCTCACGAAGGATGTCGATCTCGTCGTCGACGACTCCGCGCGTGAGCGGCTGCTCTGTGCCCTGGCGGAGGACGGCTTCACGGTTCTCTACACCTCCGAGGGTTACACCAACCTGCTTCACTCTGATCCGGCACTCGGCCGCCTCGACTTGATCTGGCTGGAGGGGGAGACGAGCCAGAAGGTCTTCGCGGGCTGCAAGGAGGTCACGGGCCCCGGTTCCCGGCCGATTCGCGTCCCTCGCCCCGAGCACCTCCTGGCCATGAAGGCCGCCGCGATCGCGAACGACCCCGACCGCGGAATCCGCGACTTCGCCGACGTCCAGTTCCTTCTCCGTCTTCCCGGAATCGACGATAATGAAGTTCGTGGCTACTTCGCGCGAAGGGGGGTCCTCGACGTCTGGGACCGTCTCCGCCGGCCGCGGTGAAGACCTCACCCTCGATCTCGACGTCGCTTTCCGGGCTACTCCTGAGGACTGCGAAGCCCTCGAGCGAAACCGTCCCGGCGGAGTTTCCTACGAGGACTACTTCCTCTTCCTGAAGCAGTTCCACTGGACCGAGGAGCAGCTCCGCGCGATTCCCCTCTCGACGGGCCCCCGGTTCACGCTCGATTAGGGTCGAGTTTCCCGTCTACGGCTCGCCGTCGCAGCCGACGGCAACGGCGAGCGCCCGGCAGACCTGACGCATCTTCTCCGGGCCCAGGTGGCCGACGAATCCGACGAGTCGCCGACGTTCGACGGTCTGGACATGGTCGAGATTCACGGCGGACTCGTGCTTGAGGCCTTCCCGAACGCCGACGGGGACCTCGCTGGGAGCCCCGCGGATCGTGGAGGTGATGGGAGCGACCATCACGGTTTGCAGAAGACCGATCACCTCCTGGCGCGTCAGCACGAGAACGGGACGGATCCTGTCGGGGGACGCGAACCGGTAACGCCAGACCTCTCCCCGGTTCACCTCTCGGGCCACGAGGCCTCGCCCTCCCAGAGCGCGAACTCGTCCCCCAGGCCGGGCGCTCCCCTGTAGGCGCGCTCATAAGCTTCGGCGATCCGTTTCCTCCGCGAACGCCGCAGGTACTCGGCCGCCGCCCGGCGCAGCACGGCCGAACGGCCCTTTCGGCGGACCTCCTCGTCGCCGTCCAGGCGCCGGAGGAGGCTCTCGTCCATCATGATCTGTACAGGTTTCATGTGGATACTTTATCATGAGCCACTTCCGTTCCCGTACTCCGCTTCTCGAGCCTTTCGGCTACTTCAGGTACTCCTGGAAAAACGCCAGCGTCGCGGTCCAGGCTTTCTCCGAGGCCTTCATGTTCGCGCCGTCGCGTCCCGTCTGCTGACGGAGGAATCCATGCCCGGCACCCTCGAAGACCATCGGCGTGAACTTCTTCCCGAGCTTCTTCATCTCCGTCTCGGCCGCCGGAATCGTTGCGTTCACCCGCGCGTCGTCGCCGCCGTAGAGGGCGAGGACGGGCGCCGAGATCCTCGCGTAGGCCGCGGTCTCCGCCGGCGACGTGCCGTAGTAGACGACCGCCGCGTCGAGCTTCGGCTGCGCGACGGCGTAGGCGAAGCTGGAAGTTCCGCCCCAGCAGAAGCCGACGGAGGCGCTCTTCCCGTTCGCCGCGGGGAGCTTGAGGGCGTAGTCGCGGACTGCGTTCAGCCGCGCCGCGACCATCTCCGGGGTCAGGTTCCGGATCACCTTCGTGACATCGTCCCCGAGCGACTCCGTCCCGCCTCCGTTCGGACCCAGGCCAGTGAGGAGATCGGGGGCGACGGCAATGAAGCCCGCCTTCGCGAGCTGGTCGGCTACGCCCCGCGCCCAGTCGGTCAGGCCGAAGATCTCGTGGATGACGAGGACGACCCCCGACTTCTCCTTCCGCTCGGGATAGACGACCCACGTCAGGACCTTCCCGCCCCCCTCGAGCTTCACGTCCACCCACTCGCCGTGACGCGGGGACTTCGCGAGAGCCGTCTTCGCCTGCTCCGCGTCTGGCGGCAATGCCTCGTTTCGCTGGGCGGCCGCCGACAGCGAGAGAGTCAGAAGGACTCCGACGAGCTTCCGTGCGACTTTCATTCTCTTCCCCCCTGTCGCGCAAAGTATATGGGGGCGCGGGGAGTAGAGGCATCATGTCGGCGCCCGTGCCGCAACGAGGCGGACGGGCGGAGGACGACGTTGCGCCATCTCTTCCGAGTCGCCGTACTCGTTTTCTCGGCAGCCGCCACTCTCGCTTCCGCCACAGAGAGCTACCCCCCGGACCTCTTCCGCGAGATGCACTGGCGGTTGATCGGCCCCTTTCGAGGGGGGCGTACCTGCGCGGCCGCGGGGGTCCCGGGCCGGCGCGGCGTCTACTACATGGGCGTCTGCAACGGAGGAGTCTGGAAGACGACGGACTACGGCCAGACCTGGAAACCGCTCTTCGACGGGCAACCGACGCAGTCGGTCGGCTCCGTCGCCGTCGCCCCGTCCGATCAGGACGTCCTCTACGTCGGGAGCGGCGAGGGGCTGCAGCGCCCGGACCTCTCCGTGGGGGACGGCGTCTACCGCTCCGACGACAGCGGGAAGAGCTGGACGCACGGCGGGCTTCGCGACGGGCAGCAGATCCCGGCGATCCTCGTCGACCCGCGCGATCCGAAGACGATTCTCGTCGCCGTCCTCGGCCATCCCAACGGCCCGAACGAGGAGCGGGGCGTCTTCCGATCGACGGACGGCGGGCAGACCTTCGCGAGGGTGCTCTTCCGTGACGAGAACACGGGAGCGATCGCGCTCGCGGCCGACCCGAAGGACCCCGACGTCGTCTACGCGGCCCTCTGGGAGTCACGCCAGGGGCCGTGGGAGAACGGCGAGTTCCGCGGACCCGGCAGCGGCCTCCACAAGTCGACCGACGGCGGGAAGCACTGGAAGCCTCTCGAGAAGGGGCTCCCGACCTTCAACGAGGGACTCGGCCGGATCGGGATCGCCGTCGCTCCGAGCGACCGGAGGCGCCTCTACGCGATCGTCGAAGCGGCGCCCGAGCATGGCGGCGTCTTCCGGTCGGACGACGCCGGCGAGAGCTGGCGGCGGGTGAACGCGGAGCCCCGCGTCGGGGGGCGCGCGAGCGACTTCGCCGAGGTGAACGTCGACCCGATGAACGCCGACGTCGTCTGGGTCGCGAACACCTCGACCTACCGCTCCACGGACGCCGGAAAGAGCTTCACGGCCGTCAAGGGAGCCCCCGGAGGCGACGACTACCACAGGATCTGGATCGACCCGGACGACCCGAAGACGATCCTCCTCGCGAGCGATCAGGGGGCGACGCTCTCCGTGAACGGCGGCGAGTCGTGGAGCAGCTGGTACAACCAGCCGACCGCGCAGCTCTACCACGTCTCCACGGACGACCGGTTCCCCTATTGGGTCTACGGCGGGCAGCAGGAGAGCGGCTCGGTCGGCATCGCGAGCCGCGGTGACTACGGCAGCATCACGATCCGGGACTGGTACCCGGTCGGCGCCGAGGAGTACGGCTACGTCGCACCGGACCCTCTGAACCCCGACGCCGTCTACGGCGGGAAGCTCACGCGCTTTTCGCACGCGACGAAGGACGTCCAGGACGTCAGCCCCGAGGTCGTCCGCTCCGGGAAGTACCGGTTCCTCAGGACCGAACCGGCCATCTTCTCCCCCGCCGACCCGCACGTCCTCTACTTCGCCGGGAACGTCCTCTTCAGAACGACAGACGGGGGGAAGAGCTGGAATGTCATCTCACCCGACCTCTCACGGGAGGCGCCCGAAGTCCCGGCGTCCGTCGGCGTCTACCGGAAACCCGAGGTCGAGAAGTCACGGAGGGAGAACCGGCGGGGCGTCATCTACGCCGTGGCGCCGTCGCCAAAGGACGTGAACCTGATCTGGGCCGGGACGGACGACGGGCTGATTCACGTCACGAGGGACGGCGGGAAGAGCTGGAAGAACGTGACGCCGGCTTTTCTCGACTCCTGGAGCAAGATTTCGATGCTGGAGGCCTCTCGCTTCGACGCCGGGACGGCGTACGCCGCGATCAACCGGCTGCGCCTCGACGACCTCCGGCCCCACGTCCTCAGGACCCGTGACTTCGGGACGGCGTGGACCGAGATCGTGAACGGCCTTGCCGGGAACGCTCCCGTCAACTCCGTCCGCGAAGATCCGGTCCGGAAGGGACTCCTCTACGCCGCGACGGAGCGGGGCGTCGAAGTCTCCTTCGACGACGGCGAGAGCTGGCAGCCGCTGCAGCTCAACCTCCCGGCCACCTCCGTCCGCGACCTCGTCGTTCACGAGGACGATCTCGTCGTCGGGACTCACGGTCGGTCCTTCTGGATTCTCGACGATGTCACGCCGCTCCGACAGATGAACGCTTCCGCGCTCGCCGCGCCCGCGCATCTCTTCGCCCCGCAGCTGGCGACACGCGTCCGCAGGAGCCGCTACACGGACACGCCGATGCCTCCCGAGGAGCCTGCCGGAGAGAACCCGCCCGACGGTGCCATCCTCACATACGCACTGAAGTCGAAGCCGGCGAGCCCGGTGACGCTGGAGATCCTCGACGCGAAAGGATCCCTCGTGCGCCGGTACTCCAGCGCGGACGTTCCCGAGCCAATCGCGACGAACCTCAGAATCCCGACCTACTGGGTGCGGCCGGCGCGCGTTCTTCCCGACGGCGTGGGACTCCACCGCTTCGTCTGGGACCTCCGGTATCCCGACCCGCCGGCCTCGGAGCACGAGTACCCGATCTCCGCCGTCCCCGGAGACACGCCGCGCGGCCCGCAAGGGCCGCTCGTTCCCCCGGGGAATTACACCGTACGGCTCACGGTGGCCGGGAAATCCCTCGAGCAGCCCTTGCGGGTCCGGATGGATCCGCGTGTCCCCACACCGCGCGAAGGGCTCGCCGCGCAGTATGACCTCGCGATGAGGATCTACGATGCGTTGAAGAGAAATGACGAAGCAGAAAGGAGCGTCAGAATCTTCCGCGAGGCGCTCGGGACGAAGATCTCGACGGAGAAGAGACCTTCGGAGAAGGAGAAGCTCTCCGCCCTCGACGAGAGGGCCCTGGTCCTCGAGGGCGCGCCGGGGCCGCGGCGCCGGCGACGGGGCGGCTCGTCACGGGACATGGACTTGCGTCGGCTGAACGGGGAGCTTCTGACGCTCCTCGACATCGTGTCGGCGACCGACGCTCCGCCGACGACGCAGGCCCTTGCGGCTGCGGCCGACCTCGAGAAGGCTCTCGACGCCGCTCTCACCCGATGGAAGGAGATCTCCGGAGGATACGGGCCGGTAACGATGCAGAAGGGACGGTCCGGGGAGTGACGGAACCCCAATCATCCGGGGCGCGCACGCCCGGGTTCGGGCACTCTCGCCCGATTCCGGCGACGCAAAGCTCCTCCCTCGCCGAAGCGCTCGAGCGGATCGTCCCGCCCGACAGGGTGCTGACCCGGCCGATCGACCGCATCGCCTTCGCCGCCGACGCGAGCTTCTACAAGCTCGTCCCGAAAGCCGTCGTCCTCGCGGCTTCGATCGAAGAGGTGCGGACGCTCTTTCAATTCAGCCGCCAGGCCCGCGTCCCGATGACCTTTCGCGCGGCCGGGACGAGCCTCTCGGGTCAGTCCATCTCCGACGGCCTCCTCGTCGAGGTCGCCCGCCACTTCCGCCGGGTGACGGTCGAGGACGGGGGCAAGGCGTTCCGGGCCCAGCCCGGCGTCATCGGCGCGACCGTCAACGCGGTCCTCCGCCCGTACGGGACGAAGATGGGGCCCGACCCGGCCTCGATCGCGACCTGCACGGTCGGCGGCATCCTCAACAACAACGCGAGCGGCATGTGCTGCGGCGTCGCGCAGAACGCCTATCACACCCTCCGCTCGCTGAAGCTCGTCCTCCCTTCGGGCACCGCCGTGGACACGGGGGACCCGGGTTCGGACGACCTCCTGCGCGAAAAGGAGCCGCGCCTTTTTGCGGGGCTCCTCGAGCTGAAGCGGGAGCTCGAGTCGAATGCCGCGCTCGCGGCGCGGATCCGGTCGAAGTACCGGATGAAGAACACGATGGGCTACTCGCTCAACGCGTTCCTCGACTTCGAGAGCCCGGCGAAGATCCTCGAACACGTCGTCGTCGGCTCGGAGGGGACGCTGGCCTTCATCGCCGAGGCCGTCCTCGAGACCGTGCCGGACCTCCCGGTGAAGTACACGGGGCTGATGCTCTTCCCGGACCTTCACGCCGCCTGCGCCGCCATCCGGCCGCTCAAGGACGCGGGGGCGAAGGCGCTCGAGGTGATGGATCGCGCCGCCCTCCGCTCGGTCGAGACCCAGCCCGGCATCCCGCCGTCGATCCCCGGGCTCCCTGCCGGGGCGGCGGGTCTCCTCGCCGAGTTCCAGGCCGCCGACCCTTCCGAGAGGGCCGGCCTCGAGCAGCTGGCGGCGGAGGCGACATCCAGCCTGAAGCTCCTTCATCCCGCGCGGTTCACGCACGACGCCGCCGAGCAGGCGCTCCTCTGGAAGATCCGTTCGGGGATGTTCCCGTCCGTCGGCGCCGTGAGGAAGAGCGGGACGACGGTCATCATCGAGGACGTCGCCTTTCCGATCGCTTCCCTCGCCGACGCGGCTGTGGACCTGAATCGGCTCTTCGGAAAGCACGGATACGAAGAGGGGATCATCTTCGGGCACGCCCGGGACGGGAACCTCCACTTCGTCGTCACCCAGTCGTTCAACGACCAGGTGGAGATCGACCGGTACGCCCGCTTGATGGACGACGTCGTCGCGCTGGTCGTGAAGAAGTACGACGGAGCGCTGAAAGCCGAGCACGGGACCGGGCGGAACATGGCCCCCTTCGTCGAGACCGAGTGGGGGCCCGAGGCCTGCGCCGTGATGAAGCGGCTCAAGGCGCTCGTCGACCCCGAAGGCCTCCTGAACCCCGGCGTCATCCTCAACCCCGACCCGAAGGCGCACCTCGCAGACCTCAAGACGCTCCCGACGGTCGAGCCCGAGGTCGACACGTGCATCGAATGCGGTTTCTGCGAGCCGAAGTGCCCGAGCCGCGAGCTGACCCTCACGCCACGGCAGCGAATCGTCCTCAGGCGCGAGATGACCCGCCTCGAAAAGAGCCGGACGGATCCCGCGCTCCTCGCCGCGCTCGAGGCGACCTACCCCTATTCCGCCCTCGACACCTGCGCAGTCGACGGCCTCTGCGCCACGGCGTGCCCGGTCGGCATCGACACGGGCCAGTTGACCAAGCGGCTCAGGAAAGAGCGGCACCTGCCGCTCGGCCATTCCGTCGCGAGCTTCGCGGCCCGGCACTTCGGCGCCGTGGAGCCGGCCGTCCGAACGGCCCTTCGGCTCGGCGCCGCGGCGCAGGCGGTAGTCGGGGCGGGAATGCTGAACGCGATCAGCAGGCTGGGGCGCGTGATCCTCCGCCGGCCGACCTCGATCTGGATCGCTCCGATGCCGCGTGCGGCGAGGGCGAATCTCCCCGCGACGCGGAAGAACGGCGCGGCCGCCGTCTACTTCACCACGTGCGTCTCGAGAACGATGGGGCACCTTCCGGGCGAGCCGTCGGAAATCTCCCTCGCCGAGGCGTTCGTCGCGGTCGCCGGGCGGGCCGGCGCGCCGCTCTGGATCCCGCCCGACGTCGCGGGGCACTGCTGCGGCGTGCCGTTCTCGTCGAAGGGTTATCCGGAGGCGCACGCGACGGCGGTCAACAGGACCATCGAGGCCTTCTGGCGCTGGTCCGACGAAGGGCGGCTCCCGGTCGTCCTCGACACGTCGCCCTGCACCTACGGTCTGAAGACGTGTCGCCCCGCCCTGATCTCCGAGAACGCGGAGCGCTGGGAGAAGCTCCGGATCGTCGACGGCGTCGAGTTCACGGCCGAGACCTTTCTCCCGAAGCTCGAGCCCCGGCGCGAGAAGGGCGAGGTCGTCCTTCACCCGGTCTGCAGCATCCAGAAGATGGGGCTCTCGCCGGCCCTCGAAAAGATCGCCCGGGCGTGCAGCGAAGAGGTCTATGTCCCCCCGTCGGCCGGCTGCTGCGCCTTTGCGGGAGACCGGGGCTGGCTCTTCCCGGAGCTGACCGGGTCGGCGACGAAGCACGAGGCTGCAGAGGCGCGCGGCCGGACGGCCGCCGGGTACTACTCGAGCAGCCGGACCTGCGAGATCGGGATGACGCGCGCGACCGGCGAGGTCTACCGGTCGTTCATCTACCTCCTCGAGAGGGCGAGCCGGACGTGACGGTCGCGCGGGACGTGAGACGCCCGCGCCGACCTCGAAGCGCCCGTGCCGACCGGGCTCCGGCTCTCCTACGGACCGAGTCGGGTGCCGGGAGCCAGCGTCATCGTCTCGGCCGCCGCTCGTAGTTCGCGCAGAGGTAGTGGATCCCGATCATCATGACCTCTTCCCACGCGGCTTCCACCTCCGGGAAGCACTCCGGATCGCAGGTGCGGACGGTCTCGAGAAGGCTGTCGAGCCAGAAGTCGTAGAGGTGCGCGCCGATCGCAAGGCCGCCCGATCCGTGCCGCGCGGCGACGTCGCGCAGATAGGCGTCGGGTACTTGCTTCGGGTCCTTCGCGACGAGAAGAAGATGGTGGAACGAAGCGCGCAGGGCCTCCTTCTGCCGGGCGAAGTCGGTCCCGGCGAACTTCGCCGCGACCTCCGGCGAGGAGGAGAGGAACTTCCCGTAGAAGACGTCGAAGAAGTTCGGACGGGCCTCGCAACGGCTGAGGCTGGCTTCGAAGACGGCGAGAGTGGTCGGATTCATTTCCGCCCCTTTCCGGAGAGACGAGCGAGCTCGGTCGTCCAGTCGGTCACGATCTCGATCCGCCGTGGCCGGCTGGCTTCTGGAATTCCGATCGCGAGGATCCGGCTGCCATCCGCCGTGACGTCCCAGGTCCGCGTGTCGTCGTTCGTACTGTGGAGGACCGGATACGAGAAGAGGGGACGCGGCGCGTCGAACTCCAGGTGCCCCGGCCGGCGCGGCGCGACGACCCGGAACTCGTCGTTGTGGCGGAAGAAGATCTCGCCGCTCCGGGCCCAGAGCGGCTCGGTGCCGCCGTCCGCCGAGATCTGGAATCGCTCCCCCGGCCCGGGGAACGCCTCGACGTAGACCTCGAACCGGCCTGTCTCGTCGGACTGATAGGCGATCCAGCGGCCGTCGGGAGAGAAGGAGGCGAGGTGCTCCTCCGCACGGGTCGCGCGGAAAGGCCGCGGCAGCTCCGAGCCGTCGACCGGCCGCGTGTAGATGTTGCCCCCTGTCTGCGACTCGGACCGGTTGAACGCGATGGTCCGCCCGTCCGGCGACACGGCGATGCCGATCGTGTCCACCTCGGGAGTCTCCGGGAAGATCGGATGGCCCGAGTCGGGAAGGCCGGCCGGCATCCGGTGGAGCTCGAACGGCGGCCGGTCGACGACGTAGAAGATCTCCCGCCCGTCGTGAGACCACTGGGGACCGAACTCCGTCCCTTCGCTCGTCGTCAGACGCGAGAGCGTGCCGTGCGTGAAGGAATAGACCCAGATGTCCTGGCTCTCCTGCTGGATGGAGAGGGCGGCCCGCTGGCCGTCCGGCGAGAGGGCGAGGCCACCGAAACGCCGGCGCTCGGTGAGAGCCGGCGTCGCCTTCCCCGTCCGGTCGAGCCAGACGATCTCGCGCGGCGGATCGGCGACCGCGGAGGTCTGGTACGCAAGCGTCCCGCGGCTCGAGACGGCGAAAAACGCCGTTCCGCTCGTCTGCGAGACGTAGACGTCGTCGAGGACGGCGACGGCGGGGCCGGCGGCCGTGCTGGCCGAAACGTCGAATGGGACGGCGAAGAGTCGCTGCCCCCGCGCGAAGAGAATGTGTCCCGACGACACGTAGCGCCCGTAGAAGCCGCCGTCGACGACCCACTGGATCTTCCTCGAGGCGAGGTCGAGCACCCCGATGCGGGAGCGGTCGACCGGTGTCCGGAACCCCGTGAAGAGCACCTTCTTCCCTCCCGGAAGGAGCTGGGGCCACCAGTGCCCCAGCTCGGCTCCGGCGTGATCCGGGGTCGACAGACGCTCCGGCGCCCCCCCTTCGGCCGAGACGCGGAAGAGACCGTCCGAGTAGAGGGGCGAGAAGACGAGCGTCCCGTCCGGAAGCCACGTGGCCCCCCCGGCGCCTCGGACCTCCGCGAGCGCGAGCGGCTTCCCTCCCTCGACCGGCACCTTCATCAGACGGCTTGCGGCCACGAATCCAATCCACCGGCCGTCGGGCGAGAAGAAGGGCGAGTCCCCCGCTTCGGATCCCGGGATGGGGACGGCCACGCTCTCGCCGAGTGGTCTCCGGACGAGCCATCCCTGCCCCTTCTCGCGCGCCGGGGCCACGAGAGTCGACCCGTCGGGAGAGAACGCGAGGATCGCGTCTCCGTCGAAGCGGAGCTCCTGCCCGGCAGAGAGCGGGACGGTAAGCCGCATCGGCCGCGGCGGCTTCGGCGCGCGCCCCCGCAGGGCCAGAACTCCCGCCGTGAGCGCGGCCGCCGCCGCAAGCGTCCACGAGAGATAGAAAGACTTTCTGCTCCCTCGCACAGACACGGCAGAAGCGTTTCGACCCACAGTGGAACCCGGCGCCGCTTGTCTTTCTTCGAAAGGTGAATGCCCCGATTGCCCTCCCGCGGCGAGCTCTTCGAGGTCCAGCCGTGCGTCGGCGATGTCGTGCAGTCTCGCCCTCGCGTCGCGCCTCAGGCACTTTCGAAGAATCTCTCTCACCTTCTCGGGCGTCTGCTCCGGCAGCGCCGCCCAGTCCGGCTCTTTGGTGAGAAGCGCCGCGATCGTGTCGCTCACCGTCTCGCCCTCGAAGGCTCTCTTCCCCGTCAGCATCTCGTAGAGGACGCAGCCGAAGGCCCAGACGTCCGTCCGCTTGTCGACCGTCTTCCCCCGCGCCTGCTCCGGCGACATGTACGCCGCCGTCCCGAGAATCACCCCCGCCGCCGTGGCGCGGGCCGTGAGGGTCGGAGAGTGAGTGACGCCGGGACCCGAGCCGGAGCCCGCCCCCCTTTCTCCCTCGAAGATCTTGGCGAGCCCGAAGTCCAGGAGCTTGACCAGCCCGTCGAGCGTGACCTTGACGTTCGCGGGCTTGAGGTCCCTGTGGACGATCCCCTTCTCGTGCGCCGCCTCCAGCGCCTCGGCAATCTGCTTCGCGAGTGAGAGAGATTCTTCCAGGGGGAGAGGACCCGAGAGCAGCTTCTGGGCCAGATCCTCTCCCTCGACCAGCTCCATCACGAGAAGGTGACGGGAGGACGACGAAGACGATCCGGGGATCTCTTCGAAGGAAAAGATGGCGGCGATCCCCGGATGATTCAGGCTCGCCAGCGTGCGAGCTTCGCGCTCGAAGCGAAGGCGCCTTTCCTCATCTTCGAAGAACTCTTCCGGCAGTACCTTCAGGGCGACCGTACGCCCGAGGCGCGCATCCCTCGCCCGATACACCTCCCCCATCCCCCCCGCGCCGAGCGGCGAGAGGACTTCGTACGGGCCGAGCCTCGTGCCGGCGGCGAGGGTCATTTCAGGCCTTCCGCGATGTAGAGCTCGGCGAGGGATTGCCCGAACTGGACGAGAACCGCCCTCCCATCCGACGAGATTGCAGACGGATCGAAGGTCGTGATGCCGGCCGGGTCCCCCGGCATGATCTCTTTCCAGAGCTCCCGGCGTCCCGTCTTCACGTCGATCCGGACCACGCGCGCGGGAAGTTCCCTCCTGGTCGCGCTGACGAACAGGAATCGGCCGTCTTCAGTCCATCGCAGCGGCTCGTCCGCCGGATCGATGCCGGGGATCGGGCGCGCAGGCCCGCCTTCGAGGGGAACGATCGCGAGACCCTGCTCCGGCGTTCGAACCACGAGCGACGTGCCGTCGGCCGACAGGAGGATCGCGGTGACTCCTTCGACAGTAACAGCCCGCGCCGCTCCCCCCCGCAGATCCTGAAGGAAAACGCGCGGCGGGCGTCCCGGCTCGTTTCCGTCGAAGACGATCTGCCTGCCGTCCGGCAGGAACGCTCCGAAGAACCCGCTGGAATGGTCGATCGCGTCCTTCGGGAATACCCTCGGCTCACCCGCACCGGTCGGCAGGAGCACGATCGACGGAGGCGTCGAGTCGAACAGGCAGGTCAGGATCCACTTGCCGTCCGGAGACAGGGCCAGTGCGGAGCCCGCGCCGAGCCGCACGGGCGCCGACGCCTCCAGCCGGCGCAAGTAGACGGAGTAACCCGCCCCGCCCGCCTCTCCCTGTTCCGTGAAGGCCACCGTCTTGCCGTCCGCCGACAGCAACGGGTTGAAAGACCATTCGAGGCCCGTGAGATCCCGCTGCTTCGTCTCGCCGGGGAGCAGGCCGAGGAATCCCAGCCGCGCGTCGCTCTGGACGAACAGCACGCGTCCGTCGCGCGCGATGTCCTGAAGGGTCATCCCCGACGGAGTCCGGGCGACGGCACGCTGACGGCCCGAAGGCGTCACGGCGTAGAGAGCACGCGAGCTCCCCGCTCTCGACGCGGTGAACCAGATCTCCTCGCCCGAGGGCGACCAGACCATTCCCTGCTCGCTCTCCCATCCGGTCGAGAGCGTCCTCTTCTTCCCGTCCCGACCCACGATCGCGAGCGACCCGCGGTCGTCGCCGAAGACCGGGTGGTCGAAAAACGCCACCACCTCACCCTTCGGAGAGACGCGGGGAAAGCTGATCCAGCCGGTCGTCTCGTAGAGCACCTTGCCGACCGGGAACTCGAGCCGATAGCGCCATCGGGGCGCGAGCACGACCGCCAGACCGCTGCCGTCCGGCGCCCAGCTCGCGCTGCCGACGTCCTCGAGGAGGTCGCGGGGGGCGCTGCCCGACAGTGGCGTCTGGGAGAGCGTTCCGGTCCTCGCGTATCCCGTCGAGAAGTGGAGGAAGTTCAGGACGAGCATCTCGCCGGTGCGGGAGATCGACTCCACCTGTCTCCCGGCAAGTGCCAGGGGGAGCGACTCCGGACTCTCCACCCGCACGGAAAAGAGCTGCGGACTCCGCGCGCCGTCCCAGGACGCCGCGTAGACGATCGTCTGGCCGTCCGGAGCGAAGCGGGCGGACCCGATGGGTCCCCGGCGATACGTGAGCCGGTGGTAGGAGGGTGGCGAGTAAGGGCCTGCGTTCCAGATCAGCCGGCCGGCGAGAAGACCTGCCGCGAGCGCCGCGGCCACGCCAACGGCGGCGAGCAGCGAAGACGAGCGAACCGGGTTCGTCCTTGGCGTCGCAGGTGTCCGGAGCGGCGCCGACGCCCCCGACTGGGACTCGAGATCGAAGGCGAGGTCGTGGGCCGAATGAAACCGCTGCTCGGGGTTCTTCTCGAGACAGTGCGACACGAGCCGCTCGAGCCCCGGCGGCACGTTCTGGTTCGTCGTCGAAAGGTCCGGCGGGTCCTCTCTCAGGATCGCCGAGATCGTCTCGGCCGCCGTCTCGCGGTGGAATGCTCTCTGCCCCGAGAGCATCTCGTAGAGAATCGCCCCGAACGAGAAGATGTCGCTTCGCGCGTCCGCCGGCTTCCCCTTCACCTGTTCGGGCGACATGTATCCCAGAGTCCCCATCACGACGCCCGGCTCGGTTCCGCGGGTGGCCGTCGGAAGGTTCGTCCCTTCCGGTGTACCCGCTTCCGCCGTCAGCTTGGCCAGCCCGAAGTCCAGGATCTTGATCCGCCCGTCCTTCGTCAGGAAAATGTTCTCGGGCTTCAGGTCCCGGTGGACGATCCCCTTCGCGTGCGCCGCCGCGAGGCCCTGCGCGATCTGCCGGGCCCAGTCCAGCGCCTTCTTCGTCGAGACCTTCGCACCGGCGAGAGCCGAACGCAGCGTCTCACCGTCGAGGAGCTCCATCGTGAGGATGTGGAACGTGGAAGAAGACGGAGGAGAAAGAGACGCACCGGGGATTTCCTCGAAGGAATGGAGCGTGGCGATGCCCGGATGGTTGAGGCTCGCAAGCAGCTTCGCCTCTCGCTCGAAACGCCCCCGCCTCTCGCCGTCTTCGAAGAACTCCTCCGGCAGGACCTTCAGCGCCACCGTCCGGCCGACGCGCGTGTCCGTCGCCCGGTAGACCTCCCCCATCCCTCCCGCGCCGATGGGACCGAGGATCTCGTAAGGGCCGAGCTTCGTGCCGGCGGCGAGGCTCATCTCAATCCTTCGACGACGTAGAGCGTGCTGCGCTGCAGGATGTACCGCGCGGCCATGCGGCGGCCGTCTTCGCTGAACCGGATCGTCGAGCAGTCGACGCCCACGTAGCCCGCCGGGCTGACCGTCTTCCACGGCTGGCGCCTGCCGCTGGCCGGGTCGAGCGTCGACACCTCGACCGGGAAGGCGCCCGGACGCGTCACCAGGAACTTCCCGTCCGGTCGCCACTGCGTCAGGACTTCGCCGTCCTCGAGGCCGTTGACACGCTTCGTGAGCGCGTCCGGCCTGGCGAGATCGAAGATCGCCCAGCCTCCCTTCTCGCGGGCGAGGAAGCTCTTCCCGTCCGGGCTGAGGAGCGGCCACGTCTCGAGTCCGGTGACGCCCTCGAGCGTGAGGGGCTTCGGGGCGTTGCCGTCGAGCCCCAGCGACCAGACGCGGTCCTCTTTCTCGCCCTCCTGACCGATGAAGATCAGGCTCTTCCCGTCGATCTGGAAGGCGACCGACTTGATCGTGCGGATGCCGTGGGCCGGAAGCTCCTGCGGGCTGCCGGTCCCCGTGGGGTAGACGACCCAGTGCGGCACCGGCTTTTCGAGCCACGCCGCGGCGAGAGATCCGTCGGGAGAGAGCGCGCCGTAGCCGGCGCTTTTTCCGAGAGGCGTCGCGTGGCCGCCGGACGCCGGGCGCAGGAACAGGTCGTAGCCGCCCGGGTCTCCCTCTTCCTCCTCGAAGAGCAGCGTCGTTCCGTCGCGCGACGTGTCGAGGAGGTAGCTCCAGGTCCGCCATGACAGGTCGAGCGGCTGCAACTGGCCCTCGGCCTGCGCGAGCAGCCCGCCGCGCATCTCCTCGCGGCTGAGGAGGACCCGGCCGTCCGGCGCGACGTCGTGCAGGTAGAGCCCGCCGGCCTGGGTGAAAACGTCCCGTTCCTTCCCCGAGAGGCCGACGGAATGCAGGGCCCGATTCAGGATGTGAGACCCGGCCGTGAACCAGATCTCCTTGTCCTTCCACGCGAGACCGCGCAGCGTCCCCCATTCCTTCGACAGGGTGCGCGTCTTCCCCGCCGCCACGTCGAGGACGGCGATGCGGCCGGCGTCGTCCCCGGCCGCCGGGTGGTCGACGTACGCGAGCATCGTCCCGTCCGGGGAGAACCGGAGGTCCCCGATCCATCCGGAGGTTTCCACGCGGACCTTGCCGGGCGGGTAGTCGAGGAGTGAGCGCCCCCCCGTCGCGCGCACCACGGCGAACTCGGATCTGGGCGCCCAGGCCGCCTGAAGCACCCCGCCCAGGATCGCCTTGGGCGCGAGATCTCCTCCGAGAGTCGACCGGGCCAGCGTCCCTTCGAACTGCCACGTGTCCGCAACCTTGCTCTTCAGCCGGAGCACGAGTTCGCCGGTGCGGGACGCGTCGAGCAGCTGAACATCCGTCTGCCCGAGGGACCTCTCCTTGGGATCGACGATCGGCGTCGCGAAGAGCTGCCATGGCTCCCCCTGCCAGCTCGCGTCGTAGATGACGTCCTGTCCGCCCGGCCCGAATCGCGCCTTCGCGATGCGCCCCTGCCGGAACGAGACCTGGTGGAAAACGGGCTGCTCGTCGCGCCCGAAGTGCACGACCCCCGTCAGCGAGCCCACCAGCCCCGCGAGCAGCAGGACGCTCGCGCCAGCGGCGGCCCACACCGCATTTCTCCCGCGCGGCCGCGCCGCCGGCCTGCCGCCGTCCACGGTGGAGATCGTGGAGATCGACTGGAGGTCGAAGGCGACGTCCTTCATCGACTGGAAGCGGCTCTCGGGCGACTTCTCGAGGCAGTGAAGGACGAGTCGCTCGAGCGCCGGGGGCATCTGCCCCTTCGTAACCACGAGCGCGGCCGGGTCGTCGTGGAGGATGGCGTTCATGACCTCGACACCGGACTCGCCGCCGAAGGCCTTTCGCCCGCTCAGCATCTCGTAGAGCACGACGCCGAAGCTGAAGATGTCGCTCCGGTGGTCGGCGGGTTCTCCCCTCACCTGCTCGGGGCTCATGTAGCCGACGGTCCCCATGACGACGCCGGCCTCGGTCTGGAGCTGGCCTCCGGCTTCCGTGGGGAGGTTCGTGTGCGGGCCGCTCGGACCCGTCCACTTCGGCACCTGCTTCGCGAGCCCGAAGTCGAGGAGCTTCACGCGGCCGTCCCGGTTCAGGAAGATGTTCTCGGGCTTCACGTCCCGGTGGGCGATCCCCTTCGCATGAGCCGCGGCGAGGCCCTCGGCCATCTGCGACGCGATCTCCACCGCCTTTTTCGGCGCCAGGGCCCCTGTCCGGAGCCGGTCGCGGAGCGACTCGCCCTCCAGAAGCTCCACGACGAGGAAGGTGTGCTCGCCCTCCTTGGCGAAATCGTAGATGCCGACGATGTTCGGGTGGTTCAGGGCGGCGATGGCCCTCGCCTCGCGCTCGAAGCGCGTGAGAAGGTCCCGGTTCTCGGAGAGCGCCGCCGGCAGAACCTTGACGGCCACGAAGCGGTCGAGCTTCGGGTCGCGCGCCTTGTAGACCTCGCCCATTCCGCCGGCGCCGATCTGCGCGACGATCTCGAAGTTCCCGAGCCGGGTTCCCGCAGGAAGCGTCATTTCAGGTCGTCCTCCATTCGGTTCAGCGGCCCAGCTCGGAAAACCAGTTGAGGACGACGGTCGTCGGCGTCATCGACTCGCGCCCGAGCGGGGCGACCGCGAGAAAGCGCTTTCCGTCGGCGGTCGGGAGGTAGCGGCTCCGGGCCACGCCCAGATCGAAGCGGCCCTGAAAGAGCGGCTGAGGGACCCCGGCCGTGAAGCTGTCCCCTGTGCGGACCTCGACCGCCATGATCTTCTGATCCGGAGCCCGGTAGAGGAGTTCATGGCCGTCCGCGCGCCATCTCGGCTCGGCGCCCCCTGCGGCGGAGACCTGCCACTTTCCTCCCGGCCCCGGGAAGCTCTGGACGTAGACCTCGGAACGCCCCGACTCGTTCGACTGGTACGCCACGTAGCGGCCGTCGGGCGAGACGACCGGGATGATCTCCATGAACGGCGTCCTGAGAAAGGGGACCGGCTTCTTCTCGCCGGCAAGCGGCAGCATCCAGATGTCCCACCCCGTATCCTTGGACCGTCCCATGAAGATCAGGGTCCTGCCGTCGTGCGACCAGTCGCAGGCGATGTTCAAGCCATCCGATTTGAAGAGAAGCTTCTCCTCTCCCCGCCCGTCCACGGGCTTCTCGACGAGATCCTGCCCCCGCGTGTAGGTGACTGTCCGTCCGTCCGGCGACCAGAGAGGACAGAACGAGTCGCCCGGCCCGAAGGTGAGGCGGGAGCTGACGCCCCGCTTCAGGTCGCGGATCCAGATGTCCGTCTTGCCGGTCCTGGGATCGGCGAGATCGTAGGCGAGCCGGTCGCCTCCCGGGGAGAGTGACGGATTGTGGTGCTCGCCCGGATCGCCGATCGTCTCGGCCTCGCGGCCCGAGCGGTCCACCCAGACGAGACGATCTCCCGACTCGCCGGTGCGGTAGACGAGGACTCCGTCTTGCGAGACCGAAAAGCGGGCGAGGCCGACCGCATCGGTGCCGATGTGTTCGGCCAGAGGCACCGGCTCGCCGGTCGTCCTGGATGCCTTCGCGTCGAAGCGCTGGGCGACGAGCGTCTTGTCACGCACGAAGAGGAGATAGCCGGGAGGCGCATAGGTCACGAGAGTCTGCGCCGGCGCGACCGCCTTCGACTCCGCCGAGTCGAGCGTCCCGATCCTGTAGGCGTTGTCCTCCGCCTTCTCGCCCGTCGCCATGTAGAGAAAGTGGCGGCCGTCGGGGAGGAATTCCGGCCATGCGACCGTTCCCTCCTTCCGCGCCGCATCCGGCTTGACGGCGATGGTGGGCGTCCCGCCCGCTGCGGCGACGCGGAGGATCGGGTCGTTCGGGTTGCCGTCGAAGAGGATGACGCCGTCGCGGCTCCACGAGCCGTCCGAGCCCGTCGGGGCGTCGCAGATCTTCTGCGCAGGGCCGCCGGCGACGTCGATTTTCTTGAGCTTTCCCTCGGCGAAGAAGCCGAGATGCCGGCTGTCGGGCGACCAGAAGGGGCGCGTCGTCCCCTCCGTCCCCTCGAGAGGATGCGCATTCAGGGAATTCAGGGCCCGGATCCAGATGCGGCTCTTTCCCGTCGCGTCGGTCGCGTTGAAGGCGAGGGTGCGGCCGTCGGGCGAGATGCGCGGCGCGTCGATCGCCGTGACCCCCTCCGGCATCGCGATCTCGAAGCGGACGGTCCGGAGTGGCGCCGGGGCGCGGCGGACGAAGCCGACCGCGAAGACGAGCGCGGCGACCGTAGCGGCGGCCGCGAGGGACCAGGCGAGCTTCTCCCGGCTCTTCCGCCGCGCCGCGACGGGCGCCGGGAGGCCGGCCTGCGACCCGCCCTCGCCGATCCACTGGAGCTGCAGCTTGACGTCGTGCGCCGTCTGGAAGCGGTTCTCGGGGTCCTTGGAAAGGCACGTCGCGATGACGCGGTCGAGGGCCGGCGGCGTCATCGGCGCAAGGGACGACGCGGCCGGAGGATTGTCTTTCAGGATCGAGCCGATGAGGCTCGCCTGGCTCTTCCCGTCGAAGGCCTTCTTCCCGGTCGCCATCTCGTAGAGCACGGCGCCGAGGGCGAAGATGTCGCTGCGTGCGTCCGCCTCTCCTCCTTCGAGCTGCTCGGGCGCCATGTACTGGAACGTCCCGAGAATCGTTCCCTGCTGCGTGAGGTGCTTGGGCGAGGCCATGGTCGGCAGCGACGTGAGACCGGCCGGCGCCGCCTGCGGAGCCAGAGTCTTGGCCAGGCCGAAATCGAGCAGCTTCACACCGCTCTTCGTGAGCATGACGTTGCCCGGCTTGAGGTCCCGGTGCGCGATCCCGTGCCGGTGCGCCCGGTCGAGGGCGTCCGCGGTCTGGATCCCGATCGGGAGCAGCTGGTCGAGCGCCAACGGGCCCTTCGCGATCCGGCTCGCGAGCGTCTCCCCCTCGAGATACTCCATGACGAGGTACTCGGTCCCCTCGTGCGATCCCACGTCGTACAAGGCGCAAATGTGGGGATGGGAGAGCTGCGAGATCGCCTTGGCCTCGCGCTCGAAGCGGAGCCTCATTTCCTCGGAGGAGGACTCGCCCGGCCGGAGGATCTTGACGGCCACCTCCCGCTCCAGCCGCGTGTCACGCGCCTTGTAGACCTCCCCCATGCCGCCCGCGCCGAGCTGCGAGAGGATTTCGTACGGACCGAGCTTCGAACCGGCAGCAAGGGTCACTTCACACTCCTTGGGCGTCCGGAGACGCCCGGTACCCGGTCGGCGAGCATGATGTCGAACGACTGCTCCCAGACCGCGACCGCCAGACGCGATCCGTCGGGGGAGATCGCGAAGGACTCCGTCGTGTTCCGGCTGTCGAAACCGTAGAGCGGCCGCCGCGTGGCGGTCGTGTCCCGGGACGGATCGAAGTCCTGGGCGAAGAGCCCGTAGGCGCCCTTTTCGTCCTGGCCGACGAAGACGAGAGCCCGTCCGTCCGGTGTCCAGCGGGGACGGCCGACGGAGTTGCCGGCGAATCCGGTGTGGAGCGGAAGATCCGCCACAAAGGCAGTCCGTTTTCCGTCCGCGACGCTCGCGACACGCACCTCGTTGAGGTCCGCGCGGGGGCTCATCCGGTAAGCCACCCAGCGTCCGTCCGGCGAGACGTCCGGAAGCACGACGATGTCCGGGACGATCGGCGTTGCCTCCGTGCCGTCGGGCCGGATCTTCCAGACCCCCTTCCGATTTCCCCCGCCCTGCGCGTAGACGACCCACTGTCCGTCGGCAGTTTCCGTCGGGTTTTCCGCGTCGAGGCCGTCTCGCGTGACGGCCCGCGCTCCGCTTCCATCCGAGGCGGCCGTCCAGATCTCGTACGCGCCCGTCCGATTGGAGCTCCAGAGGATCCGCTTGCCGTCCCGGCTGAAGGCCGGGTCCCAGTCTTCCGCTTCGTCGTCGGTCAGGCGCCGCAGGACGCCGGTCCGCGTCGAGATCATCCAGAGGTCCAGGTTGCCGTTTCGCGTCGACGAGAAGAGGACCCACTCCCCGTCCGGAGAGTAGGTCGGCTGGCGATCCGCGCTGCTCCCCTGCGTCAGCGGACGGAGCGCGCCGGCGGCGCGCCGGGACGAGAGGGCGATCTCCCCGAGATTCTCCCGGGCGGACCGGGCATCGTAGACGAGCCTTCCGGGGCCGAGGATGTCCAGCACGTCGGCGTTCACGGGGGTCCAGAAGAGCGTCCGCGCGGCGCCGCCCGAGACGGCGCGCAGGACCACCCGCGCGGCGCTGGCCGTGATCGACCCCACGGGAGACTTGCTCGCCGCATAGACGAGGCGGTCCGTCACGCCGACCCACGCCGCGGACGACGGAGTGTTCGTTCCGGTCGGAAGCGCCCGAAACGTGTCTCTCTCGAGGTCGAACACGAACAAGGACTTCTCTGCTCCGCCCGCCGACAGCTCCGTGCAGACGACCCGCCGCCCGTCGGCCGACCACCGTGGGTGCAGGAGCTGGCGTCCCGGCACGCGGACCGCTTCGCGCAGCGCGCCTCCTTCCCCGGACTGCACGGAGAGAACGGTGGTGGTCCCTCCATCACCGCTCGAGAACCTCAGGTAGGCCATCCGCCCGTCCGGCGCCCAGTCCGCCTCGGCGACATCCTCGGCCAGCTTTCGCGGCTCGCCCCCGACGATCGCCATCCGGTAGGCGCTCGAGTGATTGCCCTCCGTCCTGATGAAGACGATCTGGGAACCATCGGGCGAGAAGCGCGGGTAGCCGTCGGGACCCGCCGTCAGGGCCGCCTCGCCGCCGCCCGCGATCTCCTTCAGCCAGATCTTCTCGGCGCCGTCCCGGTCCGACGTGAAGGCGACGAGGTGTCCGTCCGGAGAGGCCGCGGGGGCCCAGTCGTGCCCGGAATAGGTGAGAGGCCGCGTCTCGACGGGTTCGGCCTCCGGAGTCCGGCCGCGCAGCGCAAGAACGCCCGTCGCCGCGGCGAACGCTGCCGCAATCGCCCACAAGAAGTAGAGAGACTTTCTGCCCCCTCGCTCGCGGCTCGCCGAAGAGCCCAGACCTACAGTGGGGTCTGGCGACGCCGTCGTTTCTTCGAAGGGTAATTGGCCGGATGCGCTCGACGCCACGGCGAGCTCTTCGTCGAGGGCGATGCGCGCGTCCCCGATGTCGCGAAGGCGCTGCTTCGTGTCGCGCTGGAGGCACCGGCGAAGCAGCTCTCTCACCTTCGAAGAAACCGGCGCGCGAAGCGCGCTCCAGTCCGGCTCCTTCATGAGCACCGCCGCGAGCACGTCGCTGACCGTTTCCCCCTCGAACGCGCGCTTACCCGTCAACATCTCGTAGAGAACAGAGCCAAAGGCCCAGATGTCCGTCCGCTTGTCGACGGCCTTTCCGCGCGCCTGCTCGGGTGACATGTAGGCCGCCGTCCCGAGGATCACTCCGGCCGCCGTGGCGCGGGCCGTGAGCGTCGGCGACTCCGCCAGCCCTCCGCCCGAGCCGCCTCTCGACGGGACTCCATCGGCATCGAAAGCCTTCGCCAGGCCGAAGTCGAGGAGTTTCACGCGCCCATCCGCCGTCACCTTGACGTTTGCGGGCTTCAGGTCCCTGTGGACGATCCCTTTCTCGTGCGCCGCCTCCAGCGCCTCGGCGATCTGCTTCGCGAGAGAAAGAGACTCTTCGAAAGCAAGAGGACCGGACGCGATCATCTTCTCGAGCCCCTCGCCCTCCACCAGCTCCATCGCGAGAAGATGCCGCCCGGAGACTTCTTCGAAGGAATAGAGGACGGCGATTCCCGGATGGTTCAGGCTCGCGAGGGTGCGTGCCTCGCGCTCGAAACGTCGCCGCCTCTCCTCGTCCTCGAAGAACTCCTCCGGCAGGACCTTCAGCGCAACGGCCCGGTCGACGCGCGTGTCCGTCGCCCGGTAGACCTCTCCCATCCCACCCGCCCCAAGCGGTGAATTGATTTCGTACGGGCCGAGCTTCGAGCCGGCGGCAAGAGTCATTCGGGTCGTCCTTCTCTGAGACTGAGTCTATCCTGCATTTAGCGCTTGTCCCTCCCGGGTACGAGCCGTCCTTCGCTTTCGATCGAGATTGCGATCGCGCCCGGGATGAGGGAGGCTTCCGGGGGTCTCGAACCGAGGAGGAACCCGATGCCGTGGACTCTTTCCCGCCGCTCCTTCGCCGGCACGCTCGGCCTGGCCGCCGGGGCCACTCTGATCGATTCCCCTCTCACTCGAGTGGCAGAGGGGGCCGCGAGACGCCCCCGGCCTTCGACCGCCGTGATCCTGAACTCGAATGAGAATCCGTACGGTCCGCCCCCGAAGGCTCTCGAAGCGCTCGGGCGCGCAGGCACTCTCTCGAATCGCTACCCGGACGCTCTCGAGGACGAAATGCGCACGGCAATTGCGAAGCACCACGGGTTGACAGCCGGGCAGGTCGTCCTCGGCTGCGGCTCGTCCCAGATCCTGCAGATGGCCGACGAGGCTTTCGCCGGACCGGGTGGCCGGATCGTCGCCGCGGAGCCGACCTTCGAAGCCGTCCTCTCCTACGCCGCCGCGATCCGGGCCGAAGGGATCAAGCTCCCGCTGACACCCGACTTCCGGCACGATCTGCGCGCGATGGCGGCCGCGGCCCGGGAGAGGAACGCCGGCCTCGTCTACGTCTGCAATCCAAATAACCCGACCGGGACGATCGTGCCCGGGGCAGCGCTCGCCTCGTTCGTCGAGTCCCTCCCCGTCTCGACCGTCGTCCTCGTGGACGAGGCGTACCACCACTTCGTCGAGGACCCGGCCTACCGGACCGCCGTCGAGCTGATCGCGAAGAACCCGAACGTCGTCGTGGCCCGCACGTTCTCGAAGATCTACGGGATGGCCGGGCTTCGCCTCGGCTACGCCGTCGGGTCGAAGGAGCGGATCGC
>JBBIPB010000014.1:0-31384 GCA_037443065.1 Acidobacteriota bacterium
GTTCCAGCAGGGTGAGGCCGTCGTGTAGATCTCGCCCCTCTCGATCCGGACGCCGTTCATCGCCGCCTGGAGAATGGCGTTCGCCTCGGCGTGGACGGTCGCCGTGCAGTGGCCGTCCTCCATCAGGCATCCGATTTCATCGCAATGCGGCAGCCCGCGGAGAGAGCCGTTGTAGCCGGTCGAGAGGATCCGCTTGTCGCGGACGATGACGGCCCCGACGTGCTTTCGGGGGCAGGTGGCCCGCTGCGCCACCTCCCGGGCGATGTTCATGAAGTACCGGTGCCAGTCGACCCGCGTCATGGCGGGGGATTATGCGACAGGGGGTCGTCCCTCCGGCTCGCCTGAACGAGACGCCTTCCCTCCTCCCGGATGGCGGGGAGGCGGCGGCCGAAGAGTGCGGCCGCAATCACGCAGACGCATCCCCCGAGCGCCACCGTCACCGGCGCGCCGACGCGCGCGGCGAGCGCTCCGGCCAGAAGAGACCCGAAGGGGGTCATTCCCAGGAACATCACCGAGTAGACCGACATGACACGGCCGCGCAGCTTGTCCGGGACCATCGACTGGACGAGGGTGTTCGAGGAGGCCATCTGCACGATCATCGTGAAGCCGGCCGGGACGAGGAGGCCGATCGAGAGCCAGAGCGCTCGCGAGAAGGAGAAGAGGATCAGGCTCGCGCCGAAGCCGGCCGCGGCCAAAGCCACCCAGCGGCCGAGGCCCCGGATTCCCTTCCGGGATGCGAGCAGAAGCGCCCCCCCGAGCGCGCCACAGCCCGACGCGGCCATCAGGAGGCCGAGAGAACGCGGCCCGCCATGAAGGACCCGGTCCGCGAAGACCGGCATCAGGACGGTGTAGGGCATGCCGGTGATGCTGACGACGCCGAGCAGGAGAAGAAGCGCGCGGATCGGAACATGGCCCCACGCATAGCGGAAACCCTCCGCGATTCGCGCCGCCGTCGACGCCACATTCCGGTCCGGCGCGTGGGGGGGGACGGTCATCAAGAAAAGTCCCACGATGACGGCCAGGAAGCTCGCGGCGTTCGCGGCGAAGCACCACCCCTCCCCCACGGCGGAAAGGAGGACGCCGGCCACGGCCGGTCCGGCGATCCGCGCTCCGTTGAACATCGTCGAGTTGAGGGCGATCGCGTTGACGAGGTCCTCCTCGTCGACGAGGGTCGGGACGAAGGCCTGCCGCGTCGGCATGTCGACTGCGTTCACGATCCCGACCGCTATGGCCGTCCCGACCACGTGCCAGACCGTGACGGTCCCCAAGAGCGTGAGAAGAGCCAGGATGAGTGCGGCCAGGAGGGACGCCGCCTGCGTGGCGATCAGCACGCGGCGCCGGTCGGACCGGTCGGCGATGACACCGCCGAACGGCGCGAGGAGAAAGATCGGGATCTGCCCGGCGAAGCCGACCAGGCCGAGAAGCACTTCCGAGCCGGTCAGACGATAGACGAGCCACGACTGCGCCACGATCTGGATCCAGGTCCCGATCAGGGAGATCAGCTGCCCACCGAAGAAGAGCCTGTAGTTCCGGTGGCGCAGGGACCGGAGCGCGTGTCGAACCGGCGGCGGCGCCGGACCGGAGGGGACGGCGGGAGACATCGGATCTCGAGGCTAACGCCGCGCCGGTCCCATCCCGCTATTTTCGGCCATACTCCCGAGGCCCAAGGAGGGGTTCATGACGCACATCCGAAGACTGGCCATTCCACTGGTCGCGGTCCTCTCTCTCATGGCCGGGGCCGCGGCCGCGCAGAACCTTTCGACATTCGAGAAGCGGGTCACGACGAGGACGCTCGCGAACGGCCTGACCGTGCTCGTCTGCGAGCGCCCGGTCGCCCCGGTCTTCTCCTTCTTCACCCACGTGAACGCGGGGGCCGTCCAGGAAGATATGGGCCAGACCGGCCTCGCCCACATGTTCGAGCACATGGCCTTCAAGGGGACCGACAAGATCGGGACGAAGGACTACCCCGCCGAGAAGAAGGCTCTCGAGAAGGTCGAGGCCGCCTTCTTCGCCTACGACGCGGAGCGGCGCAAGCCCGCCGGCCGCGACGAGAAGAAGGTCGCACGGCTCGAGAAGGCGTGGCGGGACGCCATGGCCGAGGCGGACCGCTTCGTCGTGAACAACGAATTCGGCGAGATCATCGAGCGCTCGGGCGGCGTCGGGATGAACGCCTTCACGAGCTGGGACGAGACCGGCTACTTCTTCTCGATGCCCGCCAACCGCCTCGAGCTCTGGGCGTACCTCGAATCGAGCCGGTTCCTCCACCCGGTCTTCCGGGAGTTCTACAAGGAGCGGGACGTCGTGACGGAGGAACGCCGGATGCGGACCGATTCGAGCCCCATCGGCCGCCTCATCGAGCAGTTCCTCGCGACCGCCTTCAGCGCCCATCCGTACCGCCGGCCGGTCGTCGGCTGGCCCTCCGACCTGAAATGCTTCACCGCGACGGACGCCGCCGCGTTCTTCAAGCGCTACTACGTCCCGTCCAACATGGTCGTGACCGTCGTCGGCGACGTGAAGAGTACCGACGTGATACCGGTCGTCGAGAAGTACTTCGGCCGTCTCCCGAAGGCGCCGGAGCCGCCGGAGATCCGGACGGAGGAGCCGCCGCAGATCGCCGAGAAGGAGATCGTCCTCGTCGATCCTTCCCAGCCGTTCTACCTCGAGGGGTACCACAAGCCGGGCGCGGGCGGCCTCGACAGCGCCGTCTACGACGTCATCGGCGACCTCCTGACCTCGGGGCGGACGTCCCGCCTCTACCGGAGCCTCGTCCGCGACAAGAAGGTCGCGGCCGTGGCGCAGGGCTTCCCGGACTTTCCGGGCGACAAGTATCCGAACCTCTTCATCGCGTTCGCCGTCCCGCTCCCCGGGAAGACGAACGGCGAGGTGCGCGATGCCCTCCGCGCCGAATTCGACCGTCTGAAGACCGAAGACGTCACGGACGCCGAACTCCAGATGGTCAAGACCCGCGCCAAGGCCACTTTGATCCGGAAGCTCGCGGACAACCAGGGGCTCGCGAACGAGCTCGGAAGCTATCAGGCCCGGTACGGTGACTGGCGGGAGCTCTTCCGCGCGGTCGAAAAAATCGACAAAGTGACGAAGGCCGATATCCGCCGCGTCGCCAACCAGATCTTCGTCGCGAAAAACCGGACCGTCGGGCAGATCGAGACGAAAGCCGAAGTCCCGGCGAAGGAGGAGAAGAAGTCATGAGGCCCGCCGTGAAGACCCTCCTCGCGACCGCAGCCGCCGTTCTCCTCTCCCTTCCGGCGCCCCTCGGAGCCCAGCCGGCGAGCTGGCGCGACGTTCCGACGCCACCGCTGAAGCCCTTCACGATCGTGAAGCCGGTCCGCGTCGTCCTCCCCAGCGGCATGGTCCTCCTCCTGATGGAAGACCACGAGCTGCCGCTCCTCTCCGCCTACGCCCTCGTCCGGGGCGGGAGCCGGAACGACCCGGCGGAGAAAGCCGGCCTCGCGACGATCGTCGGGCAGACCTGGCGGACCGGCGGGACGAAGACGAAGACAGGCGACGAGCTGGACGACTTCCTCGAAGCCCGCGCCGCCAAGGTCGAGACCGGCTCCGGCGTCGCGGCGTCCACCGTCGGCCTCTCCTGCCTGAAGGGGGACGCCGACGCCGTCCTCGCCATCTTCGCCGAGATCCTGAGGAGCCCGGAGTTCCGCGAGGAGAAGCTCGTTCTCGCGAAGAACCAGATGCGGACTGCCATCGCGCGCCGAAACGACCAGCCGATGCAGATCGCCTCCCGCGAGGCGACAAAGCTCGGTTACGGGGCCGACAGCCCTTACGCGCGTGTCCCGGAATACGCCACCGTCGCCGCCATCACGCGGGACGACCTCCTCGCGTGGCACAGGAAGTACGTCCACCCGGACCGGATCGTCATGGGCATCACCGGAGATTTCGATACGAAAGAGATGGAGGCGACGCTCCGGAAGCTCTTCGGCGACTGGCCAAAGGGACCCGCCGTCACCGACCCGGCTCCGTCCGTCCGGACGGCGCCGGCCCGCGGCGTCTTCCTCGTCGAGAAGGACGACGTGAACCAGTCGAGCATCCACCTCGTCCATCTCGGGACCGACCGGAAGAACCCGGACTACTTCGCCCTCGAGGTGATGAACGAGATCTTCGGCGGCGGCTTCTCGTCGCGCCTCTTCTCGCACGTCCGCTCGGACAAGGGCCTCGCCTACGCCGTCTACGGCGGCGTGAGGTCGAACTGGGACTATCCCGGCCTCTTCGACGTCTTTCTCGGGACGAAGAGCCAGACGACGGCGACGGGCATCGACGCGCTCCTGGCCGAGATCGACGGCATCGTCGCGACGCCTCCATCCGCCGACGAGATGAAGAAGGCGAAGGACGCCATCCTGAACTCCTTCATCTTCCGCTTCGACTCGAGGGAGAAAGTCCTCCGGGAACAGGCCCAGAACGAGTTCTACGGCTATCCCCCCGACTTCCTCGACCGCTACCGCGCCGCCATCGAGAAGGTGACGGCCGGCGACGTCCAGCGCGTCGCGAAGATGTACGTCCGGCGGGGAGACCTCGCGATCCTCGTCGTCGGGAAGAGCGCCGACTTCGACCGGCCTCTCTCCGCGTTCGGCCCCCTGACGAAGGTCGACATCACGATCCCGCCCCCTCCGGGCGAGAAGAAGGCGGCCGCGACGGACGCGACACGAGCGGCCGGAAAGGCGCTCTTCGCGAAGACCGTCGCGGCGATGGGAGGGGCCGCGCGCGTCGGCGCCGTGAAGGACGTGACGACGAAGGGAAAGGCCGCGATGAAGACCCCGCAGGGCGAGATGGAGATCGGCGTCACGGCCGTCCTCGTCTTCCCCGACCGGATTCGTCAGGAGCTCCAGACCCCGATGGGAGGCATCACGCAGGTCGCGACGCCCGCCGGCTCGTTCGTCGTCAGCCCGATGGGAACGCAGGACCTTCCCGGCTCGCAGCGGGACGAGATGCTCAAGCAGGTCCGCCGCCATCCGCTCTTCCTCGGACAGAAGGGGGAGGATCCGAAGCTTTCGGCCTCCGTCGGCGGGACGGAGAAGATCGGAGACGTGCAGGCCGCGGTTCTCGACCTTTCCTATGACGGACAGGACGTCCGGTGGTACGTCGATCCCGCGAGTGGTCGGCTTCTCCGTGCCTCGTATTCCGGGACGGGCCCGGGCGGGCCGGCCACGGTCGTCGTCGACTATTCCGACTACCGCCCGGTGGACGGCCTGACGCTTCCGTTCGTGCAGGAGATCTCCCAGAACGGGCAGAAGATCCAGACCGTCAAGCTCGAAGAGCTCCGCGTGAATGCCGGCGCGGACCCGAAGGCCTTCGAGAAGCCGGCGCCTAAGCCCGCCTCGTGATCCGCCGCGTCGTCGTCACCGGCCTCGGGGCCGTCTCGTCGCTCGGGAACGACCTCCGGACGACGTGGGACGGCCTCGTGGCCGGCCGGAGCGGCATCGGCCTCATCACCCTCTTCGACGCCTCGGCCTTCCGGACGAAGCTGGCGGCCGAGATCAAGTCGCTTCCAGACCCGGGTGTCCCGGCCCCGATCCGCCGGCGCCTCTCGCGGACGGACGTCATCGGCCTCGCTGCGGCCGCAGAGGCGCTCGCCGACGCCGGGCTCGATCTTTCGCGCGAGAACCCGGAGCGGATCGGCGTCGTCCTCGGCGCCGGCGTCTCGGGCCTCCTCGACAGTGAACGGTATTTCCGGACGCTCCTCGCGGAAGGGCCGCGTGCCGCGCGCCCCACGCTCGTCCTGAACCATCCCCCCGACCAGACGACCGACCGGATTGCGGAACGGTGGGGGCTCCTCGGACCCCGCTCCACGATCACGACCGCCTGCTCCTCGTCCGCGACGTCGCTCGGCTACGCGGCGGATCTGATCCGGAGCGGCCTCTGCGACGTCGTCGTGACCGGCGGCGCCGACACGCTCGCCCGCCTGACACACGGCGGCTTCAACGCCCTGCGCGCGACGGACCCGGATCCGTGCCGCCCCTTCGACCGCGGGCGGAAGGGGATGACGGTCGGCGAGGCGGCGGGGATCCTGATCTTCGAGGAGGAGGAACGTGCCCGGCGCCGGCGCGCGCGGATCCGGGGTCGGTTCCTTGGTTACGGCGTCACCTCAGACGCCCACCACATGACGCAGCCCGAGCCGACCGGCGAGGCCGGGGCGCGGACGATCCGCGCCTGCCTCGACGACGCCGGGCTGAATCCCGGCGACGTCGACTACGTGAATGCCCACGCAACGGCGACGCCGCAGAACGACGCGGCCGAGACGGCCGCCCTGAAGCGGGCCCTCGGCGCGCGGGCGAAGGAAATCCCGGTCTCCGCGATCAAGTCGATGCTCGGCCACTGCCTCTGCTCCGCCGGGGCGATCGAGGCCGTCGCGACGGTTCTGACGGTCGAAACCGGCGTCGTCCCCCCGACGATCCGGTACGAAAACCCCGATCCCGACTGCGACCTCGACGTCGTTCCGAACGTCGCGCGGAAGGCGCGCGTCCGCACCGCGCTTTCCAGCTCCTTT
This sequence comes from Acidobacteriota bacterium, assembly GCA_037443065.1. Classification (GTDB taxonomy): domain Bacteria; phylum Acidobacteriota; class Thermoanaerobaculia; order UBA5066; family UBA5066; genus DAOMFB01. The sequence continues at coordinate 6,515 of JBBIPB010000014.1, forward strand.
GCCTTCGGCGGGAACTCGACCGTCATCGCCTTCGGAGCCGTCTGAGGGTGCGAAGCGCCGTCATCACGGGCGTCTCGGCCGTCACCGCCCTCGGGCGGGACCTCGAAGCGACGCGCGCCGCCCTCGCCGCGGGGAAGAGCGCAATCGCTCCCGTCGAAGGGCTCGACGTCCCGGCGGGACGGCCGGATCACTCCCCCGCCGCACGAATCGGAACGTTCACGACCGAGCCCGAACTCCCGCGGTCGAAAGCCCGGCGGCTCGACCGCTCCAGCCAGTACGCGGTCGTGGCGGCCCGGCAGGCGCTCGCGAGCGCCCGGTACTCGATGACCGGCCGGGAGGAAAGGACGGGGATCCTCCTCGGCACGGGCTCGGCAGGCGCCACCCCGCTCGTCGACTTCGAGCGGCAGATGGCGCTCGAAGGGCCCGAGTCCGCCTCTCCGTTTCTCTTCCCCTACACCGTCTCGAACGCCCCTGCGTCCGTCGTCGCAATCGAGCTTCAGATCCGCGGGCCGAACGTCACGATCACGCAAAAGGACCCGGCGGCGCAGAACGCCCTCCTCTACGCCCGGCTTCTCCTCGAGGGGCGGCGCGCCGACGCGATCCTCGTCGGGGCCGCGGACGAGTGGAACCTCGACTACCACCTCGCTTACGAACGGATCCACGCGACGCGAACGCCGAACCGGCCCGGGTTCGTCCTCGGCGAAGGGGCCGCCTTTCTCCTCGTGGAGGACGAAGAGTCGGCTCGCGCGAGAGGCGCGCGGGTCCTCGCGCGCGTTGCCTCCGTGGTCATGCGCCCCGCCGCCGTCTCCCCCCAGCTCCGCCAGGCCCGTCCCCGGCGCCTCGAGGAGGCGATGCGCGCTGCTCTCGACGAGGCAGGCGTTCCCCCCTCCACGGTCGGCCTCGTTCACCTTTCGAAGAACGGCGTCACGGAAACCGACGCGGCCGAGGCTTTCGCGCTCTCGCGGCTCTTCTCTCCCATGCCGCGGACCGCCGCGGTGAAGGACGCCCTCGGCGAGAACCCTGCCATCGGCGCCGTCCAGCTCGCCCTCGCCGCGGATCAGCTTCTCCGCGCCCCCGAGACGGGCGCCGTTCTCGTGAACGCCTTCGGCGCTGGGGGAAACGTCCTCTGCGCGGTTCTGACGGAGCCATGAAGCCATGACGGAGCGCCGCTTCACCGTCTCGTTCGACGTCCGCTTCCCCGAGGTCGACTCCTACGGCGTCGTCTGGCACGGCCACTACCTCGCGTATTTCGAGGTGGCTCGAAACGCCCTCTGCGCGGCGGCGGGCCTCACGCCGGCCGAGGCGCTCGCCCTCGGCTACAAAGTGCCCATCATCCGGTTCGACGCCAGCGTCAAGCGCCCCGCCCACCTCGACGACACCCTCGAAGTCTCGGCCCTCCTCCGTCCTCCCGAGACCGCGAAGCTCGTCATGGACTACGACGTCCGCCGACTCCCCTCGCGCGAGCTGCTCGCAACCGGAATGACGGAGCAGGTCTTCCTGAACCCGTCCGGCGAGCTTCTCCTCGGCTTCCCCGCCCCCGTCCGCACCCTCGTCGACCGCATCCTCGCCTTCCAGCGCGGCGAGGGGGAGCTGACGGGGGCAAAGATCCTGGGAAGATGAGCCAAAACTCGCCTATCGCTGACCATGCCTCTCTGGCTATCTCTGCCGATCAGAACGCCACTATGACGTGCCTCGAAAGCAGATCCTGACGAGCAGGGTCACTGACGAGCAGGGTCATGTCTCATTTCTACGATCTACTCGCATACGCCGAGATACGACGGATCGGGCTGATACGGAGTATTCGACAGGGAAATGAACGTACCTCAGCCCAGGAGGCCAAGCGCCGAAGTGCCCATCGCGATGTCGTGCGCTCGATGAATCGAAGTCGGGCCTGCTTTTTCTTGGTTGACGGATGCATCATCTTCGTCGCGCCCCGCTCGCAGCTGAAGGCGGTCTCGTCAGGCACCGGGGAAGGCGAGGGCGCTAGAATCCGGCCATGTCGGTCGAACTCACGGCTGTCTTTCAGCGGGTCCCCGAAGGATTCATCGCCTTTGTCGAAGAGCTTCCGGGCGCGAACGCGCAGGGTGCCACCCTGGACGAGGCGCGCTCGAATCTCCAGGAGGCCGTGACACTCGTACTCGAGGCCAATCGCACCCTCAGCGAGCAGGCACTCGTGAACGCCTCGGTCATCCGCGAGCGCTTCCACCTCTCGGTGTGAAGCGCGCCGACCTCATTCGTCACCTCGAACGCCACGGCTGTCAGCTCCTTCGTGAAGGTGGCGCGCACACGGTGTAGGTCAATCGCCCCGAGCGCAAGGTGTCCACTGTACCCCGCCATCGCGAGGTCAACGACTTCCTCGCCGCCAAGATCTGTAAGGACCTCGGCGTTCCGAAGCCGAAGGATCGGGGACAGAAGTGAAACGACCCGGCAGCCGCGAGCCGCTCAGGTTGAGGTTCTAGGCCACCAGCTTCGGGAACGTCGCGACGGCGCGGGTGGGCTGGCCTTTTTCGGAGTGGAGGGTGAGCGTGCCGCCGTGGGCGCGGACGATCCGGTCGGCGATCGGAAGGCCGAGTCCGGTCCCCGCGGGCTTCGTCGACTCGAAGAGGCGGAAAAGCTCTTCCTTCTTGTCGTCGGGGATGCCGGGGCCGAGGTCGGTCACCGTGAGGCGCCAGCTCGGCCCCTCGGAGTCGACGCGGACGTGGACCTCGCGCGCGGAGGCTCGCTCGTCCTCGACCGCGTCGAGCGCGTTCCCGACGAGGTTCAGGACGACCTGCTTGACGCGCGCCGCGTCGAGGAGGGCGGGGGCGCCCCCGGGATGGGGCGTGAAATCGAGGACGATCCCCCGCTTGGACGCCTCCGCCAGGAGGAACGCCACGGCCTCCTCGGCCGGCTCGTTCAGGTCGGACGGCACGGCATTGATCGGCGTGGGGCGCGCGTAGGCGAGAAAGTCGGTGAGGAGCCGGGAGAGGCGCGACGTCTCGAGGCGCGCCGCCTCGGCAAGCGCGGCGGGCGAGGCGGTCCCCCGAGGCCTGCGGGCCGAAACCTCCCCGAGCTGCTCCTCGAGCAGCTCGAGGTTCAGGCTCATGGCGTTCAACGGGTTCCTGATCTCGTGCGCGAGGCCGGCAGCCACCTCGCCGAGCTCGGCGAGACGCTCGGCCTCGACGCGAGCCTCTTCGGCGCGGCGCGTCCGCCGGTAGAGGATCGCGACTGCGGCCGACGCGGCCGCGATGCCGAGAAGCGAGACGACGGCTGCTGCCGCCGTCTTGGCGTATAGCTCGCTCCGGAGCTTCTCGACCCGCTTGGCCAGCTCCTTGCGCGAGACGCCGAACCGGAGGACCGCAAACTCCCCGATCGGGACCTCGATGTCGAACGGGTTCGACGTCGGGGCTTCCAGCGAGAAGGTCCGGGGGAGCGGGAGGACCGGCTCGACCGGGGTCGCGCTGCTCCCCTCGACGCCGGGCGCCGCCGTCTCCGGCACCTTCAGGGTGGAGCCGTAGGAGTAGATGACCTCTCCCTTCCGGACGTCCACGATCTGGACTTCCGTCAGGATCTGCCGCTCGGCGAGCCCCTGCCGGACGAAACGGTCGATCTCCGTCTGCTTGAGCTTGAGGATGTAGGGGTCGCCCGCCGACCTCTCCGCGACGCCCCGCGCGATCCGCTCGGCGTCGAGCCGCGACAGAAGGAGCGCGTCGTTGACGACATCGCGGGAAAGCGACTTGAAGAGGAGGTGGCCGAAGAGCGCGACCGACCCGGCCGTCAAGATGCCGAGGACGACGAGAATGGCGGTCAGGCGCCCGCGAAAGGCGCGGGCTTCGCGGTCCGGCACGGGGGAAGTCTAGTCCGCTCCCCTACTCATTCCTTCGAAGGTAACGGAAATCCTTGATGTCGTACTGCTTCATCTTCGCGATGAGGCTGCCGCGCGAGATGTTGAGAAGTCGCGCCCCGAGCGACTGGTTCCCGCGCACCTTCCGCATGACGCGCTCGATGACCTGGCGCTCGACCTTCTCCACGATCTCCTTCAGGTCGTCGCTTTCCTTGAGCGCCAGCTCGACGTGCTCGCCCGAGAACTTCTGGTCGATCTGCGCGAGCGTCACGGGTCCCGGGCCCGTCTGGGCCGCGAGGCGCCGCATCTCGTTCTCCAGCTCGCGGACGTTCCCCGGATAGCCGTAGCCGAGGAGGGCGTTCATCGCCTCCACGTCGAACTGCTCGGCCGTCGGGCCGCCGTGGCGCTCCGCGAAGGCGTCGAGGAGCGCGGGGAGGTCCTCTTTCCGGTCCTTGAGGGGCGGAATCCGGAGCGTGAGGGCCGAGAGGCGGTAGTAGAGGTCGTCGCGGAAACGGCCGTCCTCGACGGCCCGCTGCAACGGGCGGGACGACGTGCCGATGACGCGGACGTCCACAGGGACCGTCCGCCCGCCGGATGCCACCACCTCGCGCGCTTCCAGAAGCCGGAAGAAAAGGGCCTGCGTGGGAGCGGGCAGATCGCCCACCTCCTCGACGAGGAGCGTCCCCCCCTCGGCTTCGAAGAGCCGGCCGCCACGCCGGCGGCGGTCCGAGGAGACGGGCCCGCCGAGAAGGTCCTCCTCGAGCGCCTGGGGCGTCGCGGCCGTCGCGGCAATCCGGATCAGCGGGCGGGAGCGGCGCGGGGAGAGCGAGTGGAGAGTCTCGGCGGCGAGCGTCTTCCCGGTCCCGACGTCGCCGATGAGGAGGACCGGCGCACGAGCGGCCGCCACCCGGGAGAGCGACGCCTTGAGGTTCTGCATCGCGAGCGAGTCGCCGACGAGGAGCGAGAGCGGATCCCCCGTGGATGCGGCCACGGGCGCTGCAGCGGAAAGCCCTCCCCGCTCGCTGAAGGTGGGCTCGCTCCGGAAGGCATGGACGAAACCGAGAGTCGCCGCGAGATGGGCGACGAACCCGCCCCAGTGCGGGTCCGCGGCCGTCTCCGACGGGACGAGGATGGCCGCCACCGGATCGCCCCCCGGAGGAGCGACGGGGAAGGCGCGGATCCGCGTCCCCGACTCGAATGCGTCGACAGGAGTCCCCCGCTGGCGAAGATCCGAGATCGTCCGCGCGGAGAGCTTCGGGAGGGTTCCTTTCCAGAGGGCCGCGAGCGCTTCGCCGGCCCCGGGGTCCTCGAGTGAGGTGAAGGCGATCGAGTGCACGGGCGAACTAGCCGCTACGAAGGACGCGAGCTCCTGGAGCATCTCCTCGTACGAGCCACCGTGCGAGAGGCGGACGAAGACGCCCGTCCAGAGGTCCGCCGGGCGGGCCGCAGCGGCGGGGCGCTCCTCCTCGACGCGGTGCGGGGCGGGCTCGGCGACGTGGTTCGTCGGCCGGGGCGCCGGAGCGGGAACCGGCCGGGGAGCCGGCGCCGGGGCGGGAGGAGGCGAGGTGTGGTTCCCGGCTCCGAGCGCCGCCGCCGCCATCGAGAAAGCGTCGCGGCCGCGCGGGGGCGGGGCGGAGATCCGGTTCGGGTTCGGGGCCGGACCGTTCAGGAGGGTGATCGTCGCCTCGCCGATCGAGATCCGGTCGCCGGCCGCCAGCGAGGCGGAACGGACCACCGATCCGTTGAGCGTGACCTCGGAGCCGGGGGAGGTGCCGAGGACGTCGAGCCGAAGCTCGTCACCGGCCACCGAGATGCGGGCGTGCCGTCCGAGAACACCCCGGGCGCGCACGACGAGGTCGTTGCCCGATGAAGCGCCAATGTGTATGACGTCGCGATGAACCTTCCGGACTTCCGACTCGCCGCCGGTCTTCCGGACCTCGAAGCTCAGCATGGAAGAAAGCCTCCGGGGAGCGCAGGTCCGATTTCTGAACAGCATGATCCTAGCACGACCACCCGACGTGTGCGGCCGGCGACATCAGGAATTGAACGGAGGATCCCTCCGTACAATCGGGGGGCAAGGAGCATCGCCACGCGCCGATCCGTCCCCCCTCCGCCGTTTCGGACCCCGCACGACGGGAACCTGACCCGTGTCGTGGAATCGGTCCGGTCGGTCCTCGACCCGGATGCCGTGGAGGTGGAAGTCGTCTTCCATCCGCAGGAACTCCGCTACCGCCGGCGATTCCACCGGCAGCGCCTCTCGGCCGCGCGCGCGGTCCGGGGCCCCGCCCGCCCCCCGGATCCGGCCCGCCGCCTCGAGGTCCCGTTCTGCTGCCCGGCCTTCCTCGACGGGAGGCTCGTTCTCCTCCGCCGCGCGATGCGCCCCTGGACCGGGCCGGAGCGGCTCCGCTTCGAGCTGCTCTCTCCGTTCCTCGCGCAGCTTCTCGAGCTCTCGGCCCGGTGCGAGATGGACGGGCACGCCATACGCCGGGAGGGACCCGATCGGCCGGCCGAGCTTTGCCGACACCTCTCGGCCCTCGGCCTGTCGGCGCGCGAGGCCGAGGTCGTCACCGCCCTCCTCCGGGGCCTCCGGAACGCCGAAATCGCCCGCGCTCTCTTCATCACCGAGTGGACGGTGAAGGACCACCTCAAGCACGTCTTCGCGAAGCTGGGCGTCCGCTCGCGCGGCGGCCTCCTCAAGACGCTTCTCGACGAGACCCTTCTCTCGTGACGGGAGGCGTGCTAGCGTCTCGCGCCGCCCGGCGGCATCCCTGAATGTTCCGTCTCAAGAAACTCGAGATCCAGGGCTTCAAGTCGTTCGTCGACCGCACCGCCCTGACGCTCCCCGGCCGCATCACGGCGATCGTCGGCCCCAACGGCTCCGGCAAGTCGAACATCGCGGACGCGGTCCAGTGGGTGCTCGGCGAGCAGTCGGCCAAGAGCCTCCGCGGGACGACGATGGAGGACGTCATCTTCCACGGCGCCGCCCGCCGCAAGCCGATCGGGATGGCCGAGGTTATGCTCACCCTCGAGTCGCGCGGCGCCGACCACTGGGCCGAGACCGGCGGTGAGGTGACGATCGCCCGCCGCGTCACGCGGGACGGGGAGAGCGACTACGTCCTGAACGGGAAGAAGTGCCGGCTGCGCGACGTGCAGGACCTCCTCCTCGGGACAGGCCTCGGGGTGCGGGCCTATTCGATCATCGAGCAGCAGAAGGTCGAGCTGATCCTCTCGACGAAACCTCAGGACCGGCGCCGCCTCATCGAGGAGGCGGCCGGCGTCTCGAAGTACAAGATCCGGAAGCGGCAGGCCGAGATGAAGCTGGAGGAGACGCGCGGAAACCTCCTCCGCCTCTCGGACATCGTCGGCGAGATCGAGCGGAACTGCACGAGCCTCAAGCGGCAGGCGTCGCGCGCCGCACGCTGGAAGGAACAGGCCGAGCTCCTCGCCGCCAGGAAGAAACGGCTCTCGCGCCTCCGCGCCGACCGCCTCGCGGCCGGTTTCACCGAGGCCGACGGGGCCCTCCGGGCGACGACGGATGCCGAAGCGGTCGCCCTCGCGGAAGCCGGGCGCCTCGACGCCGCCCTCGCCGAGGCGCGCCGGCTCGCCGACGAGGATGAGAACCTCCGGCGCGAGCGAAGCGACGCCCTCTCCCGGGCGCGGGAGGCGCTCCTGTCGGCCGAGGCCGCCGCGGCCGCCGCCGCGCGCGAGGGCGAAGAGGCCGCCGCGCGGGCCCAGCTCCTCGAGGCGCAGCGCGCCGAGGCGCAGGGGGATCACCTTCGGGCGGTCGACGAGTCCGGGCGCACCGACGCGCTTCGTTCCGCCGTCGCGGGAGAGCTCGCCGGTTCCGAGGAGCGCGTCCGGAGCGCCGCGGAGGCCCTCGAGGACGTCAGCCGCCGCGAGGCCGACCTCGTCTCCCGCCGGGAATCTGCGCGGCGCGACCTCCTCGCCGCCGGCGCGCGGACCGCGGACGCCTCGAACCGCGAGCGCGAGGCGATGCTCCTCGCCGAGAGGCTCGTCTTCGCACGGACGAAGCTGGAAGAGCGGATCGCCCGTGCGGGCGAGGTCTTCGACGGACGCGAATCGGCATCCCGTGAGGCCGAGGCCCAGCGCGACGCCGCCCGCACGCGGCTCGAGGCGGCCCGCGCGAAGCTCGAGGCACTGGGCGGAGAACGCCGGGCGGCCGAGGAGCGGCTCTCCACGCTGAAGGGAGAGCGGGACCGCCTCCTCGCCCGCCAGCATGAGATCGCCCTCAAGAGCGCTGCGCTCGAGTCGACGCTCGCCGAGCGCGAGGCCGGGGGTGAGGCGGCGCGGCGCGCGCTCGAGGCCGCCGGGCTCTCTCCGGACGGCGTCCTCGCCGACCGCTTCGAGGCGCGGGCCGGATTCGAGGCCGCGCTCGACGCGGCCCTCGGCGCCGCCCTCGAGGCGCCGGTCCTGACGAGCCGCGAGGCTCTCGCACGCGCTCTGGCGTCCGTCCGGAGCGAGAAGCTCGGCACGGCCCGCTTCCTCCTTCCGGTTCCCCCCTCACCGTTCCCTCTGACGCCGCACGACTCGCGTGTCCTTGGCGTCACGCGAGACTTCCTCTCGCCGCGGACGGGAGAGGAGCCGCTGGTTTCGGCCCTCCCCGACGCCGTCTTCGTCGAGAGCGAGGACGACGCCCTCGCTCTCGCCGCGCTCCACCCCGAGCGGACGGTCGTCAGCCTGGGAGGCCTCGTCGTTCGCGGTTCCGTCGTCGAGGCGGCGGGGACCGAGGTCCCGGGCGAGGGGCTCTTCATCGTCCGGCGCGACTTGAAGGCGCTCGGCGAGGAACGGGTCGACCTCGTCCGGCGGATCGACACCCTCGACCTCGAGATCGACGTCGCGTCGGCCGCCGCGAGCGAATACGCGACCGGCGCCGACAGGGCGCTCGCCGAGCTTCGCGCTCGCGAGCGCGACGCCTCCGAGGCCGAGGCGCGCTTCGCCGCCGCCGGCGACGAGCGGCGCCGTGCGGCGCTGGAAGCCTCCGTTCTCTCCGAGGAGCGCATCGCACTTCTGGCCGACCTGGCGGCTGCCGGCGACGCGCGTTCCGCGGCGGCCCGCCTCGTCGCAGAACGCGCCACGGAGCTTCAGACGCTCGAGCGGACCATCGGCGAGCTGGAGAGCGGCATCGACGTCCTGCGCGCCTCGCGCCTCTCCGCGTCGGAGGCGGACGCTGCCGCGCGGACGTCCCGCGACGTCCTTCTCGAGCGCCGCCGTGCCGCCTCCGAGACCGCCACCTCCGCGGCCGCACGGGCCGCCGACGCAGCGCGGCGCGTGGCCGAGCTGAGCCAGGCTCTTGAAGAGAACGGCCGCAGGGCCGTGGCCGCCGCGGTCTCGGAGGAGATGGCCCTATCGGCGCGCGCCGCGGCCGCCGATGCCGCGCGGCAGGCCGAGGACCTCCGCGCCGAGGCCGAGCGCGCCCTGGAAGAGCGCCGGCTCGGACGCGAGGAGCTGGAAGGGCGCGAGCACGTTGCCCGCGAAGCCCTCGACGCCGCCCGCCGCTCCCGGTTCGAGGCCGAGCTGGCCCTCGAGCGCCGCAAGGCCGACCGGGACCACCTCGTCGAGACCTGCCGAAGCGAGTTCGGCTGCCTGCCGGAAGAGCTTCCGCCGGTCGAAACAGCTCCCAAAGAGCCGCCTCTCGACGAGGCCGCTCTCGCCGAGGAGGTCGTCGAGAGGACGCTCGCCCTCGAGCGGCTCGGGCCCGTCAACCACGCGGCGCTCGAGGAGTACGACATCGAGTCGAAGCGGCTCCGGGAGCTGACGACACAGAAGCTCGACCTCGAGAAGTCGCTCGAGCAGATCCTCGAGACGATCCGGACGATCAACCTCACCTCGTCCGACCGGTTCGCCGAGGCCTTCGCCGCCATCAACGCGAACTTCGCGCAGGTCTTCCAGCGGCTCTTCCGGGGCGGAACGGCCTCGATGCACCTCCTCGATGAGGAGGACCCGCTCGAGTCGGGGCTCGAGATCATGGCGCAGCCCCCGGGAAAGCGGAACCAGACGATCGGCCTCCTCTCGGGGGGCGAGAAGGCGCTGACCGCGATCGCCCTCCTCGTCTCGATCTTCAAGTACAAGCCCTCCCCCTTCTGCATCCTCGACGAGGTCGACGCGCCGCTCGACGACGCGAACATCGACCGCTTCACCTCGCTCCTCGTCGAGCTTTCCGAGGAGACGCAGTTCGTCCTCATCACACACAACAAGAGGACGATGGAGACCGCCCAGGCGCTCTACGGCGTGACCCAGGAAGAGCCAGGCGTCTCCAAGCTCGTGAGCGTCCGGTTCGACTAGGCGGCGCGTCGAAATATATTGCGCGCGGGCCCTCGATCAGGTGATGGTAGTGTTGAAAATCAGGAGGTTCCGTTGAACCTTTTGAACTATCTGACCTCGATCGTTCTCTCGCTCGTGATAGGACTGGTTGGATTTCTGGCTGCATACAAGATCTTCGACTGGCTCACCCCGGAGATTCACTTCGCTCAGCAACTGAGAGAAGGCAATCGCGCGGTGGCCGTCTTTCTTGCCGGGCTGTTCATCGGCCTCGGGCTGCTGCTGGGGAACGCCGTGAAATGATGCGCGCGCTGCTGCTGGCGGCGCTCCTGGCCGCAGGGACCGTGCGTGCCGACGGGCCTGACGACCCCGACTACTGGACCCGTGTCAAGCTCAACATTCAGAAGTACCTGGGCCGCCCATACGCGTGGGGCGCGACCGGAGTGAAGAGCTTCGACTGCTCGGGCTTCGTCTGGCGCGTCTTCGCCGAGAGCGGCGTGCTCTTCAAGCGCACCACGGCCCGCAAGCTCTGGTTCAGCCTCCCGGACCCGCCCAAAGGCCGCGAGCACGCCTTCGGCAACCTGGTCTTTTTCGACAACCTGACCCACGTCGGCATCGTCAACGACAGAACCAGCTTCTACCAGTCGCAGTCCAGCGTCGGAACCAATCTCAGCCCCATGTCGCACTTCTGGCGGAGCAAAGTCGTCGGAGAGCGCGCCGCGCCATCACCCTAGTAGGGCTTCGCCATCGGCCGCGACAGCTAGGCCGCCAGCTCTCCCGGGCCCGGCCGGTCCGTCGCCGCGCGGACGAGGGCCCAGACGGTGAGCCCCGCGCAGAGGACGAAGACGGCGAGGAAAAGTGCCAGGACACCCCACTGCGGGGCGACCGCGAGCTTTTCGCCCGAGCGCGACGCCGCGAGGTAGAGATCGCGGACCTGGTGGCGGGTGATGATCATGAAGAGCGCCGCCGCGACGAAGTGCCCGAGGACGACCCGCGCGAGCCGCGTGTTGCCCGGCGCCGCGGCCGCCTTGACGAGGAGGCCGAGAAGGGCGAGCCCGGTCAGGATGCCGAGACCGAGCGGCACCATCTTCGCGATCCCCCCGGTCATGAGGCCCGAGAGGACCGACTTCGGCAGGACACCGAGAAGCCAGAGACCGACGGCGAACTGCCCGCCGGTGAGGACGAGCGCCACGAAGAGACCAACCCGCGCCGCGGCCGGCGCCGCCTCGCCGAGCGCCTTCGGGAAGGCGGCGGGGAGAATCGCCGCCATCGTGACGGCGGCGATGACGAAGTGGAGAAACCGGGGCAGGAAGGTCGGGTCCCAGAGGACGAGAGCCGGACGGGCGAGGAAGACGCTCCAGAGAGAGGGCTGGACCGAGATGAGGTGGACCGAGACCTGGATCGCCGCAATGACGAGGTAGAGAACGGCCGAGAGGGCGAGGACAGCCGTCGCCTCTTTACCCGCCCGGAGCCGGAACTTCGCGATCCAGTTCAGGTAGTACCCGAGCGTGAGAAGGGCGAGGAGGCCGAGCCAGACCGGGGCGATGAGGATCGAGGCCGTGTAGAAGAACCGGCCATAGAGAACCTGCAGGAAGAGGAGCGGCGCGATCGCGAAGGTGATCGCGAGGGAGAGAGCCCAGGAGTTGACCTCGGCGAAGAAGAGCGTCACGACACGGCGCGGCTCGCCGGAGAGGGAGGCGGGGAGGAGCGCGGCGAAGAGCGTCCCGCCGAGCACGGCATTCACGCAGAGGAGGTGGAGGAAGAAGGTCACGATCCAGAGGAGGACGAGGAGAGCCGGCGGACCGGGGACCGGGGCCGGGTCGAGGGCGGGAATCAGGTCAGTGCGCACGGGTCGCCTCCGCGGTCTTCGCAGGCGTCGGAGCCTTCAGGGAGTCGAGATAAGCGACGAGCAACTGGAGCTCCTCGTCCGTCCCGACGAAGGGGGGCATGAACGGGTAGTCCGGCTTCTCCGGCGGCGTCGCCGTCCACTTCGCCCCGTCGTCGCGGAGGGCCGTCAGATAGAGCGTCAGGTAATCGGCGTCGGCCGCGGCCGTCCTCTTCCGGATCGAGAGGTAGCCGTCGAGCGTGTGGCATGAGGCGCACTCGGCGCGAAACACTGCGCGGCCGCGCGAGAGGGGGTCACGCCCCGCGGCGTGCTCGGCCCAGCGGGCCTTCGAGAGGATGCCGTCCTGGTTGAGCTGCGGAACCTCGGAGACGAGGACGCCGTTCGAGAACATGTAGCCGCGGATGACGAACGGCTTGCGCACGCCTTCCCGGATCCGCTCGTACCCTCCGAGAAGGCCAAAGGCGGCGGCCAGCGCGAAGAGGGCCTGCGGCAAGCGGATGGTCCGCGGGGCGAGCGCGGCGAGGAGGGCGAGGAGGGCCGAGGCGCCGAGCGCGAAGAAGAGGTGCCGCCATCCCGTGGCGAGCGCGACGATGAGCGGCTTTTCGCCGAGGAAGTTCGCCTGCACGTCCGGCGGGAGCGCCCACTTCCAGGCGAAGAGACCTGCCGCGGCGAGGAGGACGCCCGCCACCTCGATCCGCGCCAGGAACCGGACGAGGCGCGTCCGCGCGTCGCGCTCTTTCTCGCGAAGCGCCGCGAGCGTCAGGTACGTTCCGGCGAGGAGGAGGCAGACGCCCGTCCGCAAGAGGAGGCCGGGAAGGTACGTCGGGTTGAGGAAGCCGTCCCAGAAGCCGTGCGTCGCGAGCCACCGGCCGGGTGTCAGCATGAAGCCGAGGATTCCCTGGATGATGACGAGCGACATGTAGGCCGCGAAGGCGTAGAGGACGATCAGGAGGCGGTGCGTTCGCGGGCGGACGCGGTCCCACGTCGCGTACCAGGCCAGGGCCGTCACCACCTCGAGGAGGAAGAAGGCCCACTCGATCGCCCACCCCCAGACGAAGGAGTGGATGAGCGCCGAGGTAGCCGCGGGCTGGATGAGGCCGATCACGAACCAGATCCCGACGCCGCTGATCGCGCCGAAGACGGTCGAGACGAGGATGAGCATCAGCGACGCGCGCTTGAGCAGTGCCCGGAGGGCCGGGTCGGGGCGGCGGCCGAGACCCGTCTCGGCCCAGGCCATCACGAGGCCGCCGCCGACGGCGAAGTGGGAGACGAGGACGTGGAGGATGGCGATCGTGCCGATCAGGACCCCGCCGCCGACCGTCAGATCCCAGATCGGGTAATCCATGGCGACCTCCGTCCGTATTCTGCCCCGTCCGGCGCCTCCAATCACGGGCCAAGGGTCCTTCGAGGATCGACTCGGAGACCCCCGTCCCTCGCGCTCTCCGATAGGATCCCCGCGTGAAGCCGATCGACGAGAGGGGACGGCAGATCCAGGATCTCCTCGGAGAGCGGTACGAGGTCCTCGGGCTCCTCGGCGTCGGCGGTTTCGCCTCCGTCCACAAGGTCCGGAACCGGAACCTCGACCGCCTCGAGGCGCTCAAAGTCCTCAACGAGACGCGCGCGGCATCGACGGGATTCATGGAGCGCTTCATCCAGGAAGCGCGGATCGTCGCGTCGCTGGAGCATCCCGCGATCATCCGGGTCCACGACTTCGGGAGCGCGGGCGACCTGCTCTGGTACACGATGAGCTTCATCGACGGGCCATCCCTCGCGCTCCAGCTCGACCGGCACGGCCGGCTGCACGAGGAGAGGGTGGCGCGCCTCGCCGTCGCGCTTCTCGACGCGCTCGCCTACGCGCACGGGCGGGGCGTCATCCACCGGGACATCAAGCCGGGGAACATCCTCCTCGACGAGAATGAGCGGCCGTTTCTGTCGGATTTCGGGATCGCGAAGGTGAGCGGAAGCATCTCCCGGACCGTGACCGGGTTCGTCCTCGGCTCGCCCGGCTACCTCTCCCCCGAGCAGCTCCGCGGCGAAACCGCCGACGGCCGGAGCGACCTCTACAGCTTCGGCATCACGCTCTACGAGGCGCTCACCGACTCGGTCCCCTTCGATTCCGAGGAGCCCGTGGCGACGGCCCTGCGAAGGATCTCCGAGGACGTCGAGCCCCTCTCGAAGCGCCTGCCGGTAATCGACCCGGAGCTGGAGCGGATCGTCATGAAGTCGCTCGCCCGGGACCGCTCGGCCCGCTTCGCCGACGCCCGCGAGATGCAGTCGGCGCTCGCTGCTTTCCTCGCACGGGCGTACCCGGAGGTCTCCGCGTCCGAGCTTTCACCCCCGACGAATCTCCTTTCGGTGCCCGCGCCTCCGCCGGCGCCGGTTCCGGCTCCCGCCGGGACGCCCTCCACCGCGGGGACCGCGGGCGCCACCGGATCGCCCCGCGCGCCCGCTGTCCGGAAGCGGGTCTGGCTGTTCTCCGCCGCGCTTGCAGCGGTCGCCGTCGCCGCGATCGCCCTCGTCGTTCGCTCGAGCGGGAAGATCGCACCGCCGTCCTCCGAAGCGCCGCCCGAGAGCCGCCCGACGGCTCAGTCGTCAGCCGCGCCGGGCACGGTCGAAACGCCCACCGCACCGCCCGCCGTCCCAACGGCGACCGCCGTCCCGGAGGTGCTCGTGAAAACGAAGGCGGCTCGGGAGTCGAAGTCACGTGGGGCGGCGTCCCCCGCGGCGTCGACGCCGGCTCCGGAGCCCCGGCGAGCGAAATACCCGCCGGACTTCGAGGAACCGCTGGCTCCGACGCTTCCGGCGGAGCTGGTCCCCACCTGCGCCGGAAAGACGGTCGGCCTTTCCCTGGTCGTGGCCGAGGACGGCTCGCTCGCGAGCGCAAAAGTCCTCTCCTCGTCGGGTGTCGCTTCCTGCGACGACGTCGTCCTGACCTTCGTCCGTCGGGCGCGTTACAAGCCGGCGATCGCCACCGACGGCCGTCCCGTCGAGGGACGTTTCGCGGTCTCCGTGCCGTTCTGACGCACGCCCTCTTCTATACTTCCTCCGTGCGGCGCGCCGCGCTCTTCACTCTCTTCTTCCTCTCGGCCATGAGCCTCGCCTGCGCCGAGAAGAAGGTCCCGCTCCGGATGGCCGTCGACGTGACGACCGACCCCGCCGGGGCGGAACTCAAGCTTCGCGGGAAGAGCCTCGGCCCGGCACCGCGTACCTTGAACCTCGAGACCTACGCCGATCTCGCCGCCCTCGTCGCCATCCAGGGGAACCTCGAGACCGTCGAGAAGCGCGTCCGGATCCTCTCCCCCGAGAAGGCCGAGGTCGACTTCCGCCTCCGAAGCGACGGCCCCTCGCCGCTCGCCCGGCGGCTCGGTCTCACGCGGATTCTCGTCTTCGAGTACGCCGAGTCGGTCTCCTTCGACTCCGCCCAATCGACCCTTCGCCCCGAGGCCTTCCCCGTCCTCGACAAGCAGGCCGAGATCCTGAACATCTACTTCCCGAAGACGTCCGCGACCGTCTGCGGCTTCACGGACTCGACCGGGGGCGACGACCTGAACGACCGGCTCTCGCTGGCGCGCGCCGAAGCGGTCGCGACGTACATTTCGAGCCGCGGCGTCGCCACCGCGCGTCTCAAGACGCGGGGCTTCGGCAAGGAGTTCGAGATCGCCCCGAACGACTCTCCCGAAGGGCGCGCCCGGAACCGCCGGACCGAGGTCGTCCTCCCGGACTGAAGAGTCCGGCCGCCGTCGATCCCGGATGCTCGAGAATAACGGTCCGGGCGGGATAGCCGTTATAATGGCCACTGCCATGAACACCGTGACGGTCTCGCAAGCCAGGAACACCCTGTTGACGCTCCTGCGCGGGGTCGAGGAGCGGGGGGAGACGGTGCGGATCACTCGGAACGGCCTGCCGGCGGGCGTCCTCGTCCCCGTCGAGGAGTGGGAGAGCCTCCTTGAGACCGTTTCCATCCTCTCGGATGTTTCCGCCATGAAGAAGATCGCCCGCGCGCGGCGCGAGCGTGCTCAGGGACGGTTCCTGAGCCACGGGGAGGTCTGGGGAACCGATGGCCTACCGGCTGTTCTACCTCCCGGGCGCCGCCCGCGATCTCGCCGGGCTCCCGGCGGACGTCGCAAGGCGGGCCCGAAAGGCGCTCGAAAGGCTCGCTGAGGAGCCCCGCGCCGGGAAACCGCTCCACGGCGAGCTGGCGCCGTGGTGGTCGTTCCGCGTCGGCGACTACCGGATCGTCTACGAGATCCGTGAGCGCGAGGTCGTCGTCCTCGTCGTGATGCTCGGCCACCGTCGCGAGATCTACGAGCGCGCCCGCCGGCGGACATAAGCGAGGCCTGGCCTCTGGACGCCGGTGTCTCAGGACTCCCGAGGCGAAGCCGCCTCTTCTTTCGGGAGGAGGAGAGACGCGGCGACGGACGCTGCGATGCAGAGACTGATGATCCCGAGCGACCACGTCACCGGGAACTTCCCGCCGAAGGCGTCGTTCAGCCACGCCATCTTCAGGCCGACGAAGACGAGGACGGAGCCGAGGCCGTACTTGAGGAGGTGGAACTTCCCGATGGCGCCCGACAGCATGAAGTACATCGCGCGGAGGCCGAGGATCGCGCAGATGTTCGAGGTGAAGACGATGAGCGACTCGTCCGTGATGGCGAAGATCGCCGGCACGGAGTCGGCCGCGAAGATGACGTCCGTCCCCTCGATGAAGACAAGGGCGAGGAAGAGCGGCGTCGCCGCGGCCCGCCCGGCCTCCCGGACGAAGAACGCCTGCCCCTTCAGTTCGTGCGTCACCGGTACGAGCCGCCTCGCGAAAGGAGACCGCGTGCGCCTTTAGGTGGAAGACGCCGAGGTCCAGCGCGAGCATGCCGAGGACGACGAGCAGGAAGAGTCCGTAGACCCACCAGGACTCCGCGAACGGAAACAGGATTTCGTTGTTCGGCACGTCTTGCGATCTCCGGAAGGACAGCTTGAGCCGTTGGAAAAGCCGATTCGCGCGGAGGGAGTACGGGGGAACCCGGCGATCGGGTTCCCCTGTTCATCACGTCGGCCGGATCCCCCCGGTCCGGGCCATCTCCTCCAGCCGGGCGATCCGCTGCTGCGTCGACGGGTGCGTCGAGAAGAGACCGGCGAGCCCCCCCGCCGTGAAGGGGTTCACGATGAAGAGATGGGCGGTCGCCGGCGAGCCGTGCGTCATCGGCGCCTCGGCCTTGTACGCCTCGAGCTTTTTCAGGGCGTTGGCGAGGGCCATCGGGTTTCCGGTGGTCCGGGCGCTCGCCTCGTCGGCGAGGAACTCGCGCGAGCGGGAGATCGCCATCTGGATCAGCATCGCGGCGAACGGCGCCATGATCACGGCCACGAGGCCGGCGATTGGATTTCCCCCTTCGCCGTCGTCGCTCCGCCTCCCGCCGCCGAACCAGAGCGCCATCGTGGCGAGGTGGGAGAGGGCGCCGGCCATCGTCGCGGCGACCGTCATGATCAGCGTGTCGCGGTGCTGCACGTGCCCGAGCTCGTGGGCGAGGACTCCCTCGATCTCCTCGCGGCTCATGAGGCGGAGGAGCCCCTGCGTCACGGCGACGGCGGCATGCTCGGGGTTGCGGCCCGTCGCGAAGGCGTTCGGCGCCTCCTCGGGGATGACGTAGATCTTCGGCATCGGGAGACCGGCCTTCTGGGTCAGACCCGCGACGATCCGGTAGAGCTCGGGCGCGTCCGCCTCGGACACCGGCTGCGCGCCGTACATCGAGAGGACGATCTTGTCCGAGAACCAGTAGCTCCCGAAGTTCATCACGAGTGCCATCACGAGGGCGAGCATCATTCCCTGCCGGCCGCCGAGAAGCTGGCCGAGCCAGAGGAACAGGGCCGTCAGCGTCGCCAGCAGGATCAGCGTCTTCATCTGGTTCATCGAATCCTCCGCGCCGCCGCCCGGGCAGGCGCCGAATCCTGAAAGCTTATACGAGTGGAGGATTTTTCGGGATTCGGCGGCGCGCCGGCGCCGCCGTAAACGTCTGATTCTTCACTGATTCATTCGGATCATGGCCCGGGCGGAGCGTCCGTCGAATGATCCGGCCGGTACGGGGGGTCCTTTATGACAGAACGCGTATCAGTCTGCCTGGACGGCAACGAGGCCGTCGCCTCGGTCGCGCACCGGACGAACGAGGTCATCGCCATCTACCCGATCACACCCTCGTCCAACATGGGCGAATGGGCTGACGAGTGGTCCTCCAAGGGGATGAAGAACATCTGGGGGAACGTTCCGGAAGTCGTCGAGATGCAGTCGGAGGGGGGCGCCGCCGGCGCCGTGCACGGCGCGCTCCAGGCCGGGGCGCTCGCCACGACCTTCACGGCGGCGCAGGGGCTCCTCCTGATGATCCCCAACATGTACAAGATCGCGGGAGAGCTGACCTCGTACTGCATGCACGTCGCGGCCCGGACGGTCGCGACACATGCCCTTTCGATCTTCGGGGACCATTCGGACGTCATGGCGTGCCGGCAGACCGGCTTCGCGATGCTCAGCTCGAACTCGGTGCAGGAAGCGCACGACCTCGCGGCCATCGGCCAGATGGCGACGCTGAAGTCCCGCATCCCTGTCCTCCACTTCTTCGACGGATTCCGGACTTCGCACGAGGTCTCCAAGATCGAGGAGCTGGCCGACGAGGACCTCCTCGCACTCCTCGACCCCGAGGCGATCGCCGCCCACAAGGCGCGCGCTCTTTCACCCGACCGCCCGGTCCTCCGCGGCTCCGCGCAGAACCCGGACGCCTTCTTCCAGGCCCGCGAGGCGTGCAACCGCTGGTACACCGCCTGCGCGGGGATCGTCCAGCAGGAGATGGACCGCTTCGCGAAGCGGACCGGCCGGGCCTACCACCTCTTCGACTACGTCGGCCACCCCGAGGCCGAGCGCGTCGTCGTCCTGATGGGTTCGGGGGCCGAGACCGCACACGAGACCGTCGACTGGATGGTCGCCCGCGGCGAAAAGGTCGGGATCGTCAAGGTGCGGCTCTTCCGTCCCTTCGACGCCGCCGCCCTCCTCGGCGCTCTGCCGAAGACGGTGCGCGCGATCGCCGTTCTCGACCGGACGAAGGAGCCGGGTGCCATCGGCGACCCGCTCTACATGGACGTCGTGACGGGGCTGGTGGAGACGAAGGCATCCGGCCCTTCGAAGTTCGCGAAGGACCCGGTCGTCCTCGGCGGGCGCTACGGCCTCTCCTCGAAAGAGTTCAACCCGGCCATGGTGAAGGCGGTCTTCGACGAGCTCGGAAAGAGCGCACCGAAGAACCACTTCACGGTCGGAATCGTGGACGACGTGACGCACACGTCGCTCCCATGGGACCCCGGATTCGACACGGAGCCCGACGAAGTCGCACGCGCCGTCTTCTACGGCCTCGGGGCCGACGGCACCGTCAGCGCGAACAAGAACTCCATCAAGATCATCGGCGAGGAGACGGGGAAGGAGGCGCAGGGCTACTTCGTCTACGACTCGAAGAAGTCCGGCGCCGTGACGATTTCACATCTCCGTTTTTCGTCCCGGCCGATCCGCTCGACCTACCTCATCGGAAAGGCGAAGTTCGTCGCGTGCCACCAGGAGTCGTTCCTCGACAAGTACGACGTCCTCGAGTTCGCGGCACCGGGCGGGACGATCCTGCTCAACGTCGGGCTCCCGAAGGAAGAGGTCTGGGACTCTCTCCCCCGCGAGATGCAGGAGACCATTCTCGAGAGGAAGCTCAAGGTCTTCATCATCGACGCCTACAAGGTCGCCCGGGACCTCGGGATGGGGGTCCGGATCAACACGATCATGCAGACCTGCTTCTTCGCGATCTCGGGTGTCCTCCCGCGCGAGGACGCGATCGCGGAGATCAAGAAGGCAGTCGAGAAGACGTACGGAAAGAAGGGCCCCGAGATCGTCAAGAAGAACTTCGCGGCGATCGACGGCACCCTCGAGCACCTCTGGGAGCTTCCGATTCCTGGCGCGGTCACCTCCAAACGGACCCGCCCCCCGATCGTGTCCGACGCCGCGCCCGATTTCGTCAAGCGGGTCTCGGCCGTCATGCTTGCGGGCAAGGGAGATCTCCTCCCCGTCAGCGCCTTCCCGCCCGACGGCACCTGGCCGCTCGCGACGGCGAAGTGGGAGAAGCGGAACATCGCCCTCGACATCCCGGTCTGGGACGAGAAGATCTGCATCCAGTGCAACAAGTGCGCGATGGTCTGCCCGCACGCGGCCATCCGCGTCAAGGTCTACGACCCGGCCGCCCTCGGCAAGGCCCCGGCCACCTTCAAGTCGATGGACTTCAAGGGGCCGGAGTACAAGGGGCAGAAGTACACGGTCCAGGTCGCCCCGGAGGACTGCACGGGCTGTACGCTCTGCGCGGTCGTCTGCCCGGCGAAGGACAAGTCGAACCCGAAGCACAAGTCGCTCGACATGCACCCGCAGCGCCCGCTCCGGGTCGCAGAGGCCGCGAACTTCGCATTCTTCCTCGACCTCCCCGAAGCCCCGCGCGACACGGTGAGGATGGACGTGAAGGGGACGCAGTTCCTCGAGCCGCTCTTCGAGTTCTCGGGGGCCTGCTCCGGCTGCGGCGAGACGCCGTACGTGAAGCTCCTGACGCAGCTCTTCGGCGACCGGGCGATCATCGCGAACGCGACGGGCTGCTCCTCGATCTACGGCGGGAACCTCCCGACGACGCCCTACGCGACGAACCGTGACGGGCGCGGACCCGCGTGGAACAACTCCCTCTTCGAGGACAATGCGGAGTTCGGGTTCGGTTACCGGCTCGCGATCGACTCGCAGAAGGACTACGCGACCCACCTCCTCCGGACGCTCTCGGCGACGCTCGGCGAGACGCTCGTCGCGGAGATCCTCCAGGCCGACATGACGAACGAGGCCGGGATCGCGGCGCAGCGCCAGCGCGTCCAGGCGCTCCGGGCGAAGCTCGCGGGGATCGGCGGGACGAACGCCCCGGCCGCGAAGGTCCTCGACCAGCTCGCCGACTTCCTCGTCAAGAAGAGCGTCTGGATCGTGGGGGGCGACGGCTGGGCCTACGACATCGGATACGGCGGCCTCGACCACGTCCTGGCCTCGAACAAGGACGTGAACGTCCTCGTCCTCGACACCGAGGTCTACTCGAACACGGGAGGCCAGCAGTCGAAGGCGACGCCGATGGGGGCGGCCGCGAAGTTCGCCGCGAACGGGAAGGGGACTCCGAAGAAGGACCTCGGGATGCTCGCGATGACGTACGGCCACGTCTACGTCGCGCACCTCGCCTTCGGCTCGAAGGACAACCAGACGGTAAAGGCGTTCCTCGAGGCCGACTCCTGGAACGGCCCGTCCATGCTCATCGCCTACAGCCCCTGCATCGCCCACGGTTACGACCTGTCGTTCAGCCTCGACCAGCAGAAGCTGGCCGTCGACTCGGGCTACTGGCCGCTCTATCGCTTCGACCCGCGCCGGATCCCGACGGGCGAGACGCCGCTCGTCATGGACTCGACGCAGATCAAGGCCTCGCTCGCCCAGTTCATGCGCAACGAAGCGCGCTTCCGGATGGTCGAGCAGCAGGATCCCGTTCGGTTCCGCATGCTCCTCCACAAGGCGGAGCGCGAAGTGCGGGAGCGCTTCGCGATCTACGAGAACCTCGCCAAAATCACGATGACGAAGGCGGGCGCGACACCGCCGGCCAGTCCGGCCTCCGCACCCCCCGCGGCTCCGAAGGCGTGAGGAGGAGACGATGGATCTTTCGACGACCTATCTCGGCCTGAAGCTCCCCCACCCGTTCATGCCCGGCGCCTCGCCGATGGTCGACGACCTCGACACGGTGCGGCGGCTCGAGGACGCGGGCGCGTCCGCCATCGTCATGCACTCGCTCTTCGAGGAGCAGATCACGCGCGAGCAGATCGGAACGATCGAGGCGATGGAGATCCACGCCGGCGCGTTCGCCGAGGCGCTGTCGTACTTTCCCGAGCCCGAGGAATACCGCCTCGGACCCGAGCAGTACCTCGAGCAGATCGCGAAGATCAAGTCCGCCGTGAAGCTCCCCGTCGTCGCGTCGCTGAACGGCGTCACGCTCGGCGGCTGGCTCGAGTACGCCCAGAAGATCGAGCAGGCCGGCGCCGACGCCCTCGAGCTGAACGTCTACTACCTCGCGGCCAAGTCGTGGGAGGCCGGGAGCCTCGTGGAGCGGCGGATCCTCGAGATGGTCCACGCCGTCAAGAACGGTGTGAAGATCCCCGTCGCCGTCAAGCTCTCTCCCTTCTTCTCCTCCCTCGGCCACTTCGCGAGCGAGCTGGACCGGCTCAAGGTGGACGGCCTCGTCCTCTTCAACCGCTTCTACCAGCCCGACCTGAACCCCGAGGAGCTGGAGGTCGTCCCGACGCTCACCCTCTCCGACTCCTCGGAGCTGCTCCTGCGCCTCCGGTGGCTCGCGATCCTCTCCGGCCGGCTTCGGGCCAGTCTCGCCGTCTCCGGGGGCGTCCACCAGGGACTCGACGCCGTGAAGGCCGTCATGACGGGTGCGGACGCCGTCCAGATGGTGTCGGCCATCCTCCGCCGCGGCCCGAAGCAGCTCGCGGTCGTCCGGAACGACTTCACGGCCTGGATGGAAAAGCACGAGTACGAATCGGTCTCCCAGATGAAGGGCTCGATGAACCTCCTCAAGAGCCCGGACCCCTCGTCCTTCGAGCGCGCCAACTACATGCGGATCCTGCAGAGCTTCAAGATGGAGGCCTGGTCCTGACGCGCCGTTCTTAACGCCCCCCCGCCCTCCCGCCGTCCACCCCCCCCTTGCCCGCTTCCCGCGGGCCTACCTCCGGACGGCGGGAGGGCATTTTTCGTACGGGAGACCGCGCCGTATGACGAACCCTTTTCGTCCCCACCGGAGCGCCGCCGGGGTGCGGCGCGCCGTCCACGAGGCCCTGACGCCTCTCGCCGATCCGGAGCGTGCCCGCGGCGTCCGGCGCTATCTCAAGTCGCCCCTCCCCTGCTTCGGGGTGAAGGCGGACGACTTCCGCCGGGCCGTCAAGCCCGTCTTCGCGCGCCTCTCTCTTCCCGATGCCGAATCGTGGAAGGCACTCGTTCTCGGGCTCTTCCGGGACGCGACGTATCGGGACGACTGGTGGGCCGCGACACTTCTCGCCGGCGACCGCCGGGCCCGCGCCTTCCAGACGATGGAGTCCCTCCCCGTGTACGAGGAGATGATCGTGACGGCGGCCCGGTGGGATCTGGTCGATGATCTCGCCACGCACCGGCTCAGCGCGATCCTCCGCCGGCAGCCCCGGGAGATGAAACGGACCATGCGCACATGGAGCCGCTGCGAGAATCTCTGGAAGCGCCGGAGCGCGATCCTCTGCCAGGTCCCGATGAAGAAAGAGACCGACCTCGACTTCCTCTACGCCGTCATCGACCCCTCGCTCGGCTCGAAGGAGTTCTTCCTCCGAAAGGCGATCGGCTGGGCGCTCCGGAGCTATGCCTGGACGGACCCGACAGAAGTCGTTCGGTACGTCGAGAAGAACCGTTCGCGGCTCTCGGGCCTCTCGATCCGGGAGGCGCTCAAGAACGTCGGCGTCTAAGGGCGGCTGTCGGGCGTCGCGCTCTCCTCGTGTCGCCGACGAAGAGCATCAAGGGACCAGCTCCCGCCCCCGGCGAGGATCAGAAAGAGCAGGGAACAGAACATCGCGAAGTCCGTCCGCGCGTCACTCACCATGTACCAGAAGCCCTGACTCGCACGATAGAGCTCCGGAATCTTCGTCGTCGCGAGCGCGGTCGAGATGACGATCAGAAGCGGAAGCGCGGCCCACCGCGTCAGAAAGCCGAAGAGAACGAGCAACCCGCAGACGATCTCGACGACTCCGACAAACTGCGCCACGAAGCCGGGGAACGGAAAGCCGATGCGGGTGAATCGGAGAATCCCCATGTTCGGATCGGTGAACTTCAGGATTCCCTGGGTGAAGAAAATCAGCCCGACCGCCAGGCGAATGAAGAGGGTGCCCGCGATGGGACGTCCGCCGCTGTTCATCATGGTTTCGCTCCTATCGTCAGTAGATACGCCACGTAAAGATGGTCGCAGTTGCACCCGTAAAAGGCCCGGCCGGCCGAGAAGAGAAGGTGATGGTTCTCGCCGAAATCCAGAACGAAGCCCACATTGAAATGAATCTCGGCGCTTCTCCCGATCTCAGATGGCGTGCCCGGCGCGAGAGAAGGAGGTGCCGAGGGTGTTTGATAGAAGAACTCGATGCCCGGAGCGAGAAACGGCGTCGCCTGCACCTGGATCTCGCTGCGCGCGGTGGCCTGCGGGCCGACCTCCAGCCGCCAGCCCTCGCCGCGCCCGACCGGGATCACGTGCGTGCCGGCTGGCACCTTCATCGTCAGGTTGCCCGAGAGCTCCAGCCTGCCGGCCGGCGGCTCGCCCGCGGCGACCCTCGTCCCCAGCACGCACACGGCCAGCGCCGCCAGCACCGAAACCCGCAGCTCCCGTCGATCCGACACCGTGCACCTCGCGGAGGGAAGTGATCCCGGGCGAGCAACCCCCGGGCCACCCGGCGCGGTCCGTCAGTCCCGGCGGTTGCGAGAGGCCTCGCCCGCCGGCCGGCCGAAAGCGAGTCAGCCCTCCCCTCGCTCCTGACTGCTTACCGGAGAGCGCGCTGGCTAGTGGCGGAGCCGGGCCGGGGGGCCCGCCGACCCGCCAACCACCGCCGGGCTCCCGAGATAAGCCTGCCGTATTGGCTGGTTAACACTGGCTGGAGTTGGCGGAGAGATTGCACGAGGCGGCTGCGGGCCGCACCTGCGACCCACCCGCGTCTTCTGAACTGGAGGCCTCGATGAGAACCCGCCGCTTCGCGCTGCTCTCGCTGCTCGCCGTCCCGGTGCTTGCCTGCGCGCCGGCCGACCCGGTCGGGTCCGGCGACGCGCCCTTCATCAAGTCGGATGACGGCAAGGCGG